>JAGBTT010000100.1 GCA_017631175.1 Bacteroidales bacterium | reverse complement strand
TAATCCCTCGATATCATCCCGGCCCACAACGAGCCAGTTGTAGGCAACGGTACTTCTGTAGTTGCTGTAGTAGTCAAAGCATGAGTAGCTGTAGTCCGGGGTCGCATTCTTCCACGAAAGGGTCTCCTCTGCACTTGTTCTGGAGACATCACGTCGGAGTTCGCCTTTGATATCGATCTTGATGACATGCACATCGGCAGGATCGGCAAACATTTTCCTGTCAACAGGGATACGGCATCCTATCTTGTCGAATTTCAATTCGATGTATCCCTCCTTTGGATATGTTCCGGTCAGAAGAAGATACAGATCATTTCCTTTCAACGTCATATCTCCCCAGACAAAATCCTCTGCGAAAGGAGACGGTTGGGTGCCATAGATTGCATCTCCGTTTTCCTGCAGCCACTTTCCTATCTTAAGAAGCACTTCCCTTTCGAAAGGCACGACGCTTCCGTCGGATGCGGGACCAATATTCAGAAGATAGTTTCCGCCATGCGAGACAACCTTGATGAGAGAACGAAGCTTCTCCGCCACCTTGTCATCCACGCTTCCGCGCTCCTGCCAGCTGCGGTAGCTCCATGTTTCCGGAAACATGGATGCAGCGCTCTGCCAAGGCGCGTGCAATGCGCTCTCAGGCAGCTTGTTATCCGCCATGACCGCGAAGTCATAGACATCGTTTCCGAGTCTTCCGCTGACCATGCAGTCCGGCTGGAGTTCCTTGACAAGGTCATACAGTTCCCTGCTCTGCCATGGCTCCAGCGAGCCCATGTCGAACCACAGTTCGGACACCGGTCCGTAATTTGTCAGCAGTTCCCTTACCTGGGCCTTGCTGAACTCGTGATGCTCGGGTGTAACAAAGTCCGCATTATGACTTGAAATAGGATAAGCATGTGGATAGTTCCAGTCTATCAGCGAATAATACAGGCCGAAACGCAGGCCATGCCTTGCGCACGCCTCCGACATTTCCCTGACGAAATCTCTGTGGGAAGGCATCTTCGCGACGCTACTATAGGTTGTCGTCTTAGTGTCGAACATGCAGAATCCGTCGTGATGCTTGGATGTGAAGACTATGGAGCGCATTCCACCAACCTTGGCCAGACGGGCGATCTCATCGGCATTGAACTTCACAGGATCGAAGACTGCAGCCTCTTCGCCATACCAGTCCGAAAAGATACCGGCGAAAGACTGGATCTGCTCGCTGTATCCTTGTCTGACAGGTTCACCGTCCCATACTCCTCCAAAATGGGAATAAAGTCCGAAATGGATAAACATCGAGTATTTGTCCGCATGCCAATCCGCCTGCCGGGCCCTTAAGGCCAAGGAGGATATCAACAGCATCAGGACTATAGCCATGTATTTCTTCATAATTTATGTAATTTAGCATTCTATCAGCATCCGATATGGATTCAAATGCTAATATACTGAATAATTCATTAACTTTGCAAAAACAGCAATAACATGAAAAGAAAGATCATTGCATTCACATCCGTAATAGCGGTCCTGCTGCTTGCGGGTTTCATCTACTTCAAGTTCTACTTTGTATTCGGCGAAGGCGTGAAGGCAGGAGAACTCAACTTCGTTGTTCGTAAGGGATATGTATTCAAGACATACGAAGGCAGGGCTATCCAGGCCGGATTCGGCAAAGGCAAAGGGGTGAACGCCGGCACCATCCAGTCTTATGAGTTTGATTTCTCGGTAACTGACCAAGCAGTAGCTGACTCCCTGATGAGATGCGCAGGCAAGACCGTAGAACTCGGTTACAAGGAGTACCTCGGAACTCTTCCTTGGAGAGGAAAGCAGAAATACATCGTTGACAAGATAATTTCAATCAGAGAATAACATATGAAACGTACATTCATGATCCTGGGTCTTCTAGGCCTGGGATTGACTTTGTCGGCCCAGCCCGGCACCATCGCTACACGTCCTGCCAACTGTCAGTCCGGAAAGATCCTGACTATGGAGGAAACAATTCTGTCAAGAGAACTTGCGCCACAGAATCTTTACTGTTCATGGAACAGCGACAAGGACATCCTTATGCACCAGGACGGCAAATGGGTGCTCTTCGACATAGAAACCCGGCTTGACAGGCCATACAGACCTGTGTGGAAAGAGGAGAAAGTATACAAGAAGGGCAGAAGCCTATATTACCAGAGCGGTAACGGCCTTGTACTTACAATCGGTGGAAGCAGGGATGAGAACATAACATACGGACAGTATGTAAGCCGTAATGAATTCGGCATCGAGGACGGAGTATTCTGGTCGCCGGACAGTACCAGGATAGCTTTCTACAAGAAGGATGAAAGCAAGGTGGCATCCTTCCCGCTTCTTGACATCACCACCAGGACAGGCAGTCTCAAGGAGATAAAGTATCCGATGGCAGGAATGGACTCGGAAATGATCCAGATCGGAGTATACAATCTTACCAGATGTAGCGGCACTTACCTGAAGATCAACGACTTCGGAGAAGACCAATACCTGACAAACGTCAGCTGGACTCCTGACGGGACAAAGATCCTCGTTCAGGTGCTGGACAGGAGTCAGAAGCACATGCACCTGAACATGTATGATGCCAATACAGGTGCGTTCCTCAAGACACTGCTCACGGAAGACAACACAAAATTTGTCGAGCCACAGGACCCTGTATGGTTCATAAAGGGTTCGGAAAACCTCTTCATCTATAGGACGGACAACAGAGACGGATACCGCAACCTGTACCTGTGCGACCTCAACGGCAATGTCCGCCGACTTACCTCAACAGATGCGGATGTAGCATATGTTGCAAATGACGGAGAATATGTATGGTATACCTCTGCAGAGGTTTCCCCTGTGGAAAACCACCTCTTCCGTATAAAGATCAATGTCCCGTCAAAAGCACATGTGAAAGGGGCAGAGTCAGTAAAGATCGGCAAACCGCAGCAGCTGACCACAGAAGAAGGATGGCACACGATAGCGATGAGCCCTGACTGCAGGCACTATATCGATTCATGGAGCAGCCTCTGCGTCCCTAGGATGACGACACTATGTACATCTGACGGAACAGCAATACGAACCCTCCTCACTGCAGATGATCCGACGGAAGACTATGCCTACACCGAGATAACACTCGGAACAGTGAAAAGCGCTGACGGCAGGTTTGACAACTACTACCGTATGATCAAGCCAAAGGACTTCGACCCTTCAAAGAAATATCCTGTAATAGTATATGTATACGGCGGACCTCATTCCCAGATGGTCAGGAACACATACATGGCAGAGCTCCGCAGATGGGAGATGTACATGGCCCAGAGAGGCTATCTGGTGTATGTACAGGACAACCGAGGCACCCAGAACCGCGGTGCCGACTTCGAGAAGGCGATCCACCGCCAGTGCGGACAGGCAGAGATGGCCGACCAGATGGAAGGCGTAAAGATGCTCATGAATCTCCCATATGTCGACAAGGACCGCATTGGCGTACATGGTTGGAGCTACGGAGGATTCATGACAATCTCGCTGATAACCAATTATCCTGACATATTCAAGGTCGGCGTGGCAGGAGGCCCTGTCATCGACTGGAAATGGTATGAGGTCATGTATGGAGAAAGATACATGGATCATCCTGACGTAAACCCAGAGGGATATGAAAAGACCAGCCTTATCAACAAGGCAAAGGACCTTAAGGGCAAACTGCTGATCTGCCAGGGAGCGATTGACCCTGTTGTGCTCTGGGAACACAGTCTCAGCTTCGTAAGAGCCTGCGTAGTCAACAATGTACAGGTTGACTACTTCCCTTATCCATGCCATGAGCATAATGTATCAGGAAAGGATAGGGTACACCTCCACGACAAGATATCAATGTACTTCGAAGACTACCTGTAGCGAAATTCCGAATGATGGCGTTTCTGGAAAGGTACCGGCGAAACTGATACGCCGATTCCTATAATGAATTCGCCAGAAACAAAAGATGCCTGCACGCCGAAAGAAAACACCTCCGGCGTTGCAGGCATCAATATTGCCGCCATATCCCCGTCCGGACGCGGATAAACAACTGGCGCGTAGACAGTCACTGACTGAAAATACTGATTCCATATCATGAGGGCAAATGTCGCGCTAGGGCGCCATATGAATCCTTCCCGTGTTCCCATACCCCAGTTGTTACCCATTACACCCATCTGCGACCCATATAGAATTCCATTCATGAAATAGACATCTCCTCCTAGTCTGAATGTATTGCCGAGCATCATCTGCTCTGAAATGAACAGTCCCGGAATGTCTATCAAGTTATGACCAGACAATGTCGAGAAAAACTTGTCCGGATGTTCGATAGAGAATTTCCCTGCTCCTACCATGCCGGATATTCCGTTCAACGGTATGAAATGTATGGTAGGCCGCACTATTGGGGCACCATCCCATGGTGTATAACCTTCCAGCCTGTCTGGTGGTATGAAAAGTTCCGCAGGAAGAATGACAGGTATCATACGAGGAAGACTCATTGACGTATCCACGACCTGATGCGGCCTGACAGTGTCGAGCGGAAGGTCCTGATCAAACTCCTGCAGCAGACTCCTGGACTTCTCGAGAAGTTCCTCAATCCTGGGAGGAAGCTTCTGGGCATAGGTCGCACTGACGATTCCAAGGAGAAGTAGCAACGATATGAAGAAACGTTTCATTTTCAAGTCCATTTTGGAAGAAAATTGGCAACTTACATGCCCTTAAATCAAAAGTGTTTATTAAATTTGCCGAGTTTTGCGCTTAATAAGAAATGAAATCAGTAAAATCAATATTCAAAATAGGAAAAGGCCCGTCAAGCAGTCATACAATGGGTCCTTTCAAAGCTGTTACTAACTATATCGAGAACCATCCTCAGACCAGAAGCCTTCATGTCACCCTATATGGTTCGCTCGCGGCTACGGGCAAAGGCCACCTTACCGACAAGGCGATTGAAGAGGCGGCAGCCAATGCCGGACTTGAAGTAATCATCGCATGGGAGCCTAAGGAGAATCTTCCGGAGCACCCTAACGGAATGGTTGTGGCTTCTGTTGCTTCGGACGGCAGTCTGACCGACAGCTGGACATACTACAGCGTAGGAGGAGGAGATATCAGATGCATGGATATCCAGCTTGCAGATGAAGACGGTGAAGAGGTATATGAGATGAGCACCATGAAGGAGATTCTTGACTGGTGCAACAAGAACGGAAAGGCCTTCTGGGAATTTGTACAGGAAAACGAGGAAAAGACCAAAGGATTCTGGGAGCATATAGAACTGGTATGGAAAACCATGCAGAAGGCTGTTGAAAGAGGAATTGACGAGGAAGGCGCACTTCCCGGACCTCTTAACATCAGACGCAAGGCCGGAAGCTACTATATCAAGGCTGACGGATACGGAGACGTTCAGAGGGCAAGAGGCCTTATCTTCGCCTATGCACTTGCCGTCAGCGAGGAGAATGCATGCGGCGGAAAGATCGTGACCGCCCCGACATGCGGCTCATGCGGAGTCCTTCCCGGCGTACTCTATCACCTCAAGAAGGTATATGGATTCAGCGATCAGAGAATCATCAGGGCCCTTGCAACAGCTGGTATCATTGGAAATATAGTAAAGCACAATGCTTCTATTTCAGGAGCGGAAGTGGGATGTCAGGGTGAAGTCGGAGTAGCATGCGCTATGGCTGCAGGAGCAATCACCCAACTCATGGGAGGCAGCCCGTCACAGATAGAATATGCAGCCGAAATGGGTCTTGAACACCATCTCGGCCTGACATGTGACCCCGTTTGCGGTATGGTACAGATTCCATGCATTGAAAGAAATGCATACGCAGCTGCACGTGCAATGGATGCGAGTATCTACTCACTTTATACAGACGGACGTCACAGAGTGTCATTTGACCAGGTAGTAAGGGTCATGAAGGAGACAGGAAAGGATCTCCCATCACTTTATAAGGAGACCAGCGAAGGCGGCCTTGCCAAGCACCTCGACTAATGAAGACGCAGGATCTGAAACCAGATCCTGCGTAAAGACTTAAGAATTGAATTGTGTGTGTTAAGATATTCCTTCACAGGAACGCTACAAAGATAGGGGTCTTTATGTTACCGATTCCATCATTTTAAAGACTATTTCTATCACTTTTGTCGGATTTTTGTAAATTAGCGAAAAAATAACTGTGATGGACATTTCAATCTACGACAACTACAGCGGAGTAGAAAAAGATTTCGAATTCTTCAATCTGGACGGTCAATATCAGGAATGTGACTCGTTATTATGCGTAATATGCATGAGAGGCACAGCCACAATCAAGATCAGGTTGCAGGAATACCAGATGAAGCGCTGCGACTTCTTGGTCATCGGCCCACATATTCCATTCTACATTGTCGAACAATCTGACGATTTCCATATAGACATAATAAGAGCAGGTGTCTCGATTTTCGACTTTGCAACGGAAGATTTTCTCAAAATCCATCTGGAGCGTCTTACCAGAGGCTGTCCTATCTGTACTCTGACAGCCAGGAAGTTGATAATGTTCCACACTATTCACTCCTATCTGAAGCTTCTTGTAAAAGGTGAAAACAACAGATATAGGAATCTTGTCGTATACGAATACATCAAGATATTCTTCTATGAAGTATGCTACATACTTGATAATCAACATAAAAGAATCAAGATTCCTAAAAGGGACCGTGAAATTACGAAGGAATTCTTCCGCTCTGTAGAGAGTAATTTCCGCAATAATAGGAAAGTCGAATTCTATGCTGACAGGATAGGCGTCAGCCCAAAGCATCTTGCCCATGTAATTCACAATGTTACTGGCAAATACCCTTCGGACTGGATAGAGGGTTATCTGCTTCTTGAGTCAAAGAAACTGTTGAGAAAGACAAAAGATAGTATCCAGGTCATCAGTTTCGACCTTAATTTTGCAACGCCATCCCATTTTGGCAAATTCTTCAAGGACAAGACCGGACAGACACCAAGGGAGTTCCGTAAAGCAGCAGAATCAGCATATGAGTAAGAGAAAATTCGACACATGTTTCTTCGAGAGATACGCACAGATAACGCTTGAAACCTGCCTCGGAGAAGATTATGCCGATCTCGTGAACGAAGACAGACCGGACCTGCAGATGCCGGACCGTTCGCTCGGCATAGAGGTGACCCGCGCGATGGAACCGAAGAAAGATGCCGCAATGAGCATGCTCAAGGAAATGGCAGGATTCGACGTAGCTGAACAGGACCGTGAAGAAGTAGACCAGATCATCAGGACAGGATATGGTTACGGTCTTCAGGAAGGAAAATACATCGGACACCTCGAATATGAGTACTGGTCCCTGGCACAGCCTCTTCGCCGCATCATAGAAAGCAAGGTCCGTAAAGTAGGGTCTGGGTTCTACGGAGACTTCGCGGAATACGGCCTCTACATCTTCTGCAAGGATGACCTGACCGAAGAGGAAGTGATTCTGACAATGGAATACACCAGCGACCTCCAGCGCAATCTGGATGTCAAGTATTCGAAGATGTACCTCTCCCTCATCGACAAACTCTACGTCTGCGACCTCACCCAGGTCGACCACCTGCACCATCCAACAAAATGCACATCCCACGACATAAGCCGCAAGATGTGCAAAGAGTTCTTTTTAAGGGCTTTATAAGCTTCCTTCTATAGATTGGCTGTCTTGGCTGCAACTTCGGCTGCGACCTGTGCGAAGTTTTCAGTGTGGTCTGCGAAGAGGATACCACGTGATGAGTTGATCAGGAGACCGCCGTGGTCATTGGCTCCGTGAGCAATAACTTCCTCAGCTGAACCTCCCTGAGCGCCTACGCCAGGCACCAGGAAGAAATTGTCAGGACAGAAGCCACGGAGTTCCTGGAGTTTGTCAGCCTTTGTCGCCCCAACAACGAACATCATGTTGTCGGGTGTTGAAATCTCCATCATTTCCTCCATAACTGCCTGATAAAGAGGCTTTCCGTCCTTCTGAGCATTCTGGAACTGATATGCCGAAGCATTAGAAGTCAGAGCGAGAACGATAGCCCATTTGTCCTTGTACTCAAGGAAAGGAGTCACACTGTCAGCACCCATGTATGGAGCGATTGTCACAGCATCGAAATCCATCTCCTCGAAGAATGCCTTGGCATACATCTTCGCAGTGTTTCCGATGTCTCCCCTCTTCGCGTCAGCGATAAGGAAAATCTCAGGATATTTTGTTCTGATGTAATCGACAGTTGCGTCCAGGGCTCTCATGCCATCAATACCATAGCACTCATAGAATGCAAGATTCGGCTTATAAGCAACGCAGTGTGCTGCTGTGGCATCGACTATGGCCTTGTTAAACTCTACGATTGAACGAGCCTTGCCCTTGAAGATTTCGCCCTTATATGCTGCCTCACCATCAAGAGCCAACGCCTTGATGTGCTCAGGCATCTTATCGAAATCCACGTCCAGGCCCACACAGAGCATGCTCTTCTTCGCCTGAATCTGATCAAATAATTCCTTTCTGTTCATACTAATAATACCTATAGAATAATGCTATTGCTTCCATGCCTGCGAAGAGCTGCTTGATGAGGTAGCTCTCGTTCGGCGAGTGTATTGTATCCCTCTCAAGACCGAATCCCATAAGCAGAGGATCGATTCCAAGAATTCTCTGAAGATCAGCAAGAATCGGAATTGAACCGCCGCCACGTGAAGGAACAGGCTCGATTCCGTACACCTCTGTCATAGCCTTCTCAGCCGCCTTGTACGCAGGTGAGGAAATAGGAATGAGGAACCCGTCTCCGCCATGGTGAGGAATCACCTCAACCTTCACATAGTCAGGAGCGATAGCAAGGAAGTGCTCTGTAAATAGTCTTGTGATAGTCGCGCTGTCCTGGTTAGGCACGAGTCTCATGGATATCTTCGCATGAGCCACAGACGGAAGAACCGTCTTTGCACCCTCTCCGATGTAACCGCCCCAGATGCCGTTCACGTCAAGGCATGGACGGATACCTGTGCGCTCAAGCGAGCTGTATCCAGCCTCACCCTTGACCTCCTTGATATCAAGGAACTCCTTATATTCATCAAGATCAAACGGAGCACGGGAAAGTTTTGCACGGTCCTCAGCAGAAAGTTCTACGACATCATCATAGAAGCCCTTTACTGTGATGTGGCCATCCTTGTCAATGAGAGACGAAATCATATCGCAGAGGACATTGATAGGGTTGGCGACAGCTCCGCCGTAATGTCCCGAGTGAAGATCCTTATTAGGACCTGTGACCTTAACCTCTACATAAGAAAGTCCACGCATGCCGCAGTTGATCGAAGGAACTGATTCTGAAATCATTGTAGTGTCAGATACAAGGATGATGTCTGCTGCAAGCATATCCTTATGCACCTTTGCCCATGCTGCAAGCGAAGGGCTGCCGATCTCCTCTTCACCTTCGAGGATGAACTTAACATTATGTTTGAGAGCACCCTCACGTACCATGAACTCGAAAGCCTTGATATGCATGAAAAGCTGTCCCTTGTCGTCATTAGCTCCACGTGCATAGATGGCTCCATCACGGATCTCCGGCTCGAACGGATCAGAATGCCACAGTTCGATAGGATCGACCGGTTGAACGTCATAATGACCGTAGACGAGCACTGTCGGAAGAGACGGATCTACCAGCTTCTGTCCGAAGACCACAGGATGTCCTGTTGTAGGATATACTGCAGCCTCATCTGCTCCTGCGTCCATAAGAAGCTCAACAAGACGCTCAGCACAGCGCTGCATATCAGGTCTGTGCTGCTCCAGTGAGCTGACCGAAGGGATTCTAAGAAGCGAAAACAACTCCTCGAAGAATCTTTCCTTATTAGTTTCAATGTACTGTTTCATATGCGGTTATTTAGTCAGTTTTTCCTTAGCGTATTCTAGAGTGAGGTGGAATACCTCTTCATTGGTTGAAGGAGCCTCATACATGGCATCTGTCATGACTGCCTCGCAAATAGAACGCAGACCACGCGCTCCCAACTTGTTCTCAATTGCAGTATCGACAATCAGATCAAGCACTTCAGGCTCAACCTCAAGCTTCATTCCGTCCAGTTCGAACATCTTCTCATACTGACGCATGAGGGCATTCTTCGGTTCGGTAAGAATTCTTTTCAGCGCCGCCCTGTCAAGGTGATCCAGGTATGTGATAACCGGCAGTCGTCCTATGATCTCCGGGATAAGACCATATGAACGAAGATCCTGGGCCTCTACATATTGAAGTAGATTATCCTTGTCAACCCGCTGCTTGTCCTGAGCTCCAAAACCGATTACCTGAGTATTGAGTCGCTGAGCGATCCGTCTCTCGATTCCCTCGAACGCACCTCCGCAGATGAATAGGATGTTCTGGGTATTCACGTGCAGGAACTCCTGCTCCGGGTGCTTACGTCCTCCCTGTGGTGGAACATTCACAACACTACCCTCAAGAAGTTTGAGCATGGCCTGCTGAACTCCCTCACCGGAAACGTCACGTGTGATCGAAGGATTATCACTTTTGCGGGCTATCTTATCGATCTCATCAATGAACACGATACCCCTCTCTGCCTTCGCCACATTATAGTCAGCCTCCTGGAGAAGTCGCGACAGAATGCTCTCCACATCCTCACCCACATATCCTGCCTCAGTAAGGACAGTTGCATCAACTATAGTGAAAGGAACATCCAGCAGCTTTGCGATAGTCTTGGCCATCAAGGTCTTACCTGTACCCGTAGGACCAACCATCAGGATATTGGACTTCTCAAGTTCAAGTCCGTCATTCTCTGAAAGGTTATTGTTAAGTCTCTTATAATGATTATAGACCGCTACTGACAGAAGCTTCTTCGCCCTGTCCTGACCAATGATGTACTGATCAAGGAAAGCATGGATTTCCATCGGCTTGTGGAGCGACTCCACCTTGCCCGGATTCTCACTCTTTTTCTCCTTGACAATATCCTTGAGATAGTCATCGGCCATCTTCACGCAGTCCGCACATATGCAGGCATCCATACCCTGGAGCAGAAGCGAAACTTCTTTCTCACTTCTGCCGCAGAACATGCAATACCTCTTCTGGTTGCCAGATTTAGCCATAAATTACCTCTTGGTCTTCTTTGTTAAGATTTCATCAATCATTCCGTACTCGAGAGCCTCCTGTGAATTGAGCCAGAAGTCACGGTCTCCATCAGCGTAGATACGCTCAAGCGGCTGTCCCGAATGCTCCGATATGATGGTATAGAGTTCCTTCTTGATCTTCTCGATTTCCTGAGCAGCTATGAGGATATCGGATGCCTGGCCCTGCGCTCCTCCAAGAGGCTGATGGATCATCACACGAGCGTGCTTGAGCGCAGACCTCTTTCCCGGAGCACCGGCGCAAAGAAGCACTGATCCCATTGATGCAGCCATACCTGTGCATATTGTCGCGACATCTGGCTCAATGATCTGCATAGTGTCATAAATTCCAAGACCAGACGAAACGACTCCGCCAGGAGTATTGAGATAAAGCGAGATATCGCTTGAACTGTCATTAGACGCCAGAAACAGAAGCTGCGCCTGAATTATATTAGCCACATCATCGTCAATCGGAACGCCCAGGAAGATGATCCTGTCCATCATAAGACGGCTGAACACATCCATCGCCGCAACATTGCGGGTTCTCTCCTCTATGATTGTAGGATTGATGTATGCGTCAAGGACCGACTGGTATCTGTGCATTGTCATCGAGCTGATTCTGTGCTCGAGCATTGCATATTTCTGAAATTCCTTATTCATAAGATATAAAAAAAGGCCAGCTTTGCGAGCCGGCCTGTAAGTTAAAATTATTTCAACTCGCGGAACTTCTCGACTGAGATCTTCTTCTTCTTGAGAGTAACGACCTCACGCACTGCAGCGAATGTCTTCTCGTTCTCTACCTGATCGAGAATTCTTCTACCCTGCTCCTCCTGAGAGAGGATGTTCTTGGCGAATGCCTCAAGCTGCTCCTCAGGAACGTTGTTCATTCCGTACATAGCGAACTGGTAAGCTGCGAAGCCCTTTGCACTTGCAAGGAGGTCAGCCTCCTCAACCTTTACGCCGTACTTCTCCATGAGGAAGTTACGAACCATCTGCCACTTGTAGTCTACGATGAAGAGATCCCAATCCTTCTCGATATCCTCCATAGTGAACTTGCCGTCGTTGATCACATAGATCCATCTCTTGAGGAATTTCTCTGCAACAGTTACGTTTGCCTTCTCGAGAAGGAAAGTCTTAGCATCCTTTGAGAAACGGAAATCAGCCTCCTGAGCGTACTCAGCACGGATTCTCTCCTCGATCTTAGCCTCGAACTCAGCCTCTGTCTTAACTCCGAAGATCTTCTCGAAAGTCTCCTCAACCATTGGAGCGTTAACGAAAGTCTTCACTGCCTGAACTGTCATCTTGAACATTGGGTCCATAGCTGCGAGCTCCTCCTTGCCCACCTTGAGCATAGAAGCACGGTCAGTCTCGTTCTCGAATGCCTCGTTTACGTTAACGTCAAGAACATCACCTGACTTAACGCCTACGAATGACTTTCTTGCTGCCTCAGCAACATTGCGGAGAGCGACATAAGTTCCTTCAACCTTCATGTCACCCTGCTCGAAGTCAACGATGATGAAATCCTCTTCCTTAGCAGCCTCGCCGTTCTCGAGTGAGCCGTACTGACGGAGGAGGTTGTCCCTCATCTCCTTCTTAGCTGCCTCAGTAACAGTGATAGTATAGTAAGTCACCTCGTCCTCCTTAGAGAGCTCGAATGAAACCTCAGGATTGAGGGCAAGGTCAAACTTGAATGTGAACTCCTTGCCTGCCTCCCACTCGTTCTGGATGTGCTCCTCGCTTGGAAGAGGCTCACCGAGAACACGGAGGTTATTCTCGTGGATATAGTTGTTGAGACCCTCTGAGATCACATCGTTGACTGCGTCAACGAGAGCATTCTGGCCATACATCTTCTCTACGAGTGACATTGGCACCATACCCTTTCTGAAACCTTTGATCTCAGCCTTCTTTCTGAATTCTGCAAGTCTCTTCTTTCTGCTGTCTGCATAGTCCTCAGCCGCAACTGTCAAAGTCAGTTCGAAGTTGAGGTCATCAATTCTGTTCTGTTCGATTTTCATATTATCTGTTTTTTAATCATTTCCGTTTCTTGAGGACAACTTCACGCCGTCCCCATAAAGCGCGCAAATTTACGCATTATGCGCGAATTTTCAAAATATCATTTCTACGCCTTGGTTTCACGCTTCGGATATGAAACCCTTGAATGATACATCTGCTTGAGATACGACTTCATTACGTCCTTGATCCTGTTCACCTCACGGAGTGAAATATCCGAATCGGAGAGCTGTCCGTCATCTGCTTTACCGTCAACGATCTTGTCCACAAGAGCCGATATGCTCTGTTCGGAATAATCCTTCAAACTACGTGAAGCAGCCTCTACAGCATCACAAAGCATCAATATAACCTGTTCTCTTGTAACAGGTTTCATTCCATTATAATAGAACTCGTCAGTTTCTGCCGGATCTCCACCTGCGTTAAGGTACTGGGTCATGAAATAGGCCGTACAGGTCGTTCCATGATGGGACCTGATGAAGTCCTTAAGAACACTCGGAACGCCATACTTGTCAGCAAGGGCAAGTCCGTCAGTGACATGACGTATGATTTCCTGAGCACTTTCCTTGGGAGAAAGGCCTTCATGATAGCGCACTCCAGGAGTCTCGTTCTCCGTAAAGCACTGTGGGTTGGCAATCTTACCTATGTCATGGTACAGAGCAGCCGCGCGGATAAGCGGAATGTTCGCATCAATTGACCTGGCCACTGCATCTGACAGATTCATTACCTGAAGAGAGTGCTGGAATGTACCGGGAGCCTTGTCTGCCAGCATTCGGAGCAAAGGCCTGCTGGTATCACTGAGTTCGACAAGCTTTGATGATGACACAAGCATAAAGATCTTCTCAAAGAGATAGATAAGAGGATATCCGGCAACCGCAAGCAGGGCCGCGAGTGAAAGATGTCCCAACGGACGGAAAGATGTGATACTGTCTGCACCGTCCACAAAACGGAAAGACATCCATACCATGGCCATGACAGCAAACGTTATTAACGCAGATACGAACTGCAGCCAACCCTTGTTGAAATAGTCAAACACATAGATTACCGCCACTCCGCCACAAAGATAGATGAAGAATAGTTCAACTCCTTCAGGTGAGGCGATCAACATAGGAAGAAGGGATATGAAGTAGACGGTAAACACCAGCCTTCGGGAGAAGAATGCAAGCAGATATAGCGCAATCAGAGTATATGGAACCATGTAGAAGTACCTTGGTTCGGTCTGTGCGACCACAAATGATGCGACGGCAGAAAGTGCGAAAACCAGAAGGACGTACAAGTATTTGTTATATTTCTCGAAGACATGATAATTGCAGAAATAGATTGCAAAGAAAAGGACAAGAACAAGGAAAAGGGCAACAAGAGAGTTTCCTAACCATTGGAGAGCAGGAGATCCCACATAACCTACATTCTCCTCATATTCAGCCTTATAAGAGTCCAGCATCTGCTCAATCTCTTCCGTTATGAGTTCTCCTTGAGACACAAGCGTCTGACCAGCCTTGACAACACCCATTGTCGGAGAAACCATGGCTACGTTTTCTCCGTGTATAAGTTCAGTTATCTTCTGGTCAAAGACCAGGTCTGCATTGACCAGTGATGCAAGAGAAGCATTGAATACGGAGTCCGCATCTATTGAAGGCACTTCTGCTGCTATGGCATTGCGAAGCGCGGCTACAGCTCCTTCAACGGTATATACTTCGGAAAACGGGACCTTGGACGCCCTCATATCACGCTGTATGTACATCACGCCGCCATGATCAACTTCTGAAGCCTTCGGCAGAATTCCTTTGGAATATATTCTGCCTAATGCTGCATTGACCGCCGGCTTGACGGATGTATATTCTCCCATATCAGCAGACGAGAGCTGGGCATACGCCGCTTCCAGTATAGCTGGATCCTGTCTGTATACAGGTACCACGCTTGACCCTGCTTTCTGGAGTTCAGCCTTATATTGCTCCTCTGACTTCAGAAGCGGAAAATCAAACTGCGATACAAAATCCTCGTACATCCACAGTGTTCCTTTCCTATAGTCATAATTGAACTTCGGACTCCTCGGCATGACAAAGACCAGAAGAGCAAAGAGCAAGAGCAGGGGCAAATATACTTTATACCCGCGTGGGAATCTGCTTTTTTCCATGACAATCTATGTTTGTATTTCTATAATTCTCAATCCTTCATCGGTCTGAACGAGTAGCAGTCAGCAATATATGCTTCAATATCGTTGCCTTGAAGGAGTTCCACCAGCCTTGCTGCAACATGACAGACATTCTTCCTTCCGCTGACAGTCACGGCAAGCTCATTTCTGAACAGTTCCGCCGTAACGGAAAATGTCCTGCCCGAAGACGGAATGACCGGATAGAATTCCGTGACGAGTCTCTGCATGCTTTCCGGAAGAATCACATGTCCCAGTCCTGCAATATCATATGTAGACTTTGACCTGATCCTCGACTGCAGTTCATTGAAACCTGCATGAATATTCTCAACCGGCGCATCGTATGCCAGGTCTAAGTCAGCAATCTTCCTTTGTGCACTGTAGGCAAGCGTATCAGGCTTGAGCTGAGCTTCCAGAAGCTTCTTCTGGGACATCAGTACTGTCGAATACGGATAATCCGAAAGGTTTCTGTTATACGCAAGATAAACCGGAGTATGATAAGGTCTCATGGTTGCTGAAGGATAGTACGGCCTGAGATTGACCTGTACCGACGCCACCACATATTCGCCAGTCTCCATCTCACCACCGAACATCTCATGGACCGCATGAGAGAACAAAGGGGCTATATATGTCACCGGAATATTGACTATATCAGCATATTCCTTTCGCAGCTTCGAAACAGGCACCCTTATATGCACTACTGTCTCCTCTGCCTCATCCGACTCTGCAGGAACAACTGCCTTCGCATCCATGTACCATACCGGACGCGAAGCCTGGGCATCATCCAGACGTTGCATTGCATCCTCCCCCTCTGCTTTGAAATAGTCGCTCGACAGAAGCTTGATTGCCCCGCCTGTAGTAACAGGATATCCGGTCCTTTCAAGATAATTGAAAAGTACAGACTTGACAAAGGTCATCATACCTGCCTCATCCGCAATGGCACGGTGAAAGTCAAAGTTGACCGCCTTATGATTATAAGTGACCTTGAAGAGATAGCCGTTCAAAGCAGGGTCGTCGAATCCGAAAGGCTGACAAGCATCATCCTTGAATACAGGAACTTCTGTATCCAGTTCCTTGAACATAAACCTGCCACCATCAATCTGCAGGCCTACACCGAAATGAGGGAATCGCGCAACTGCTTCCTGCAGAGAAGAGGCCAAAGCCACAGGGTCTATCTGCATAGTCAGTGCCGCCACGATACGTGACGACACTGATGCATCGGCATGACTGCCGTAAAGGTATGTTCTTCCACATATGGAAGGAACAAGATATTCTTTCATAATCTTCAGAACTATGCGTCGATGTTGGCATAGTGGGCATTCTGCTCGATGAACTCGCGGCGAGGCGGCACATCGTCACCCATAAGCATCGAGAATGTACGTTCTGCCTCGGCAGCATTCTCGATTGTGATCTGGCGGAGAAGACGTTTCTCAGGATCCATTGTAGTAGACTGAAGCTGCTCTGCGCTCATCTCTCCAAGACCTTTGTAACGCTGCACATAAACACCCTTCTCCGAGCCCTTTCCAAGTTGGAGGGTAGCCTCCTTGCGCTGTGCCTCAGTCCAGCAGTATATCTCTTCCTTTCCCTTCTTGACCAGGTAAAGAGGCGGTGTCGCCAGATATACGTATCCGTTCTTTATAAGGTCCTGCATATAGCGGAAGAAGAATGTCAGAATAAGTGTTGCAATGTGGCTTCCGTCCACGTCAGCATCGGTCATGATGATAACCTTATGATAGCGGAGCTTGCTGAGATTCAGAGCCTTGCTATCCTCCTCAGTTCCCACTGTAACGCCAAGAGCAGTATAGATGTTTCTGATTTCTTCACTTTCGAACACTCTATGCTCCATAGCCTTCTCCACATTGAGGATCTTACCTCTGAGCGGAAGGATAGCCTGAGTGATACGGTCACGGCCCTGCTTTGCAGTACCACCCGCAGAGTCTCCCTCGACGAGGAAAAGCTCACATATTTCAGGATTTCTTGAAGAACAGTCAGCGAGCTTTCCCGGAAGACCGGCACCCGACATCACTGTCTTTCTCTGAACCATCTCACGTGCCTTACGGGCAGCATGACGTGCTGTAGCGGCAAGGATAACCTTCTCTACAATCATCTTGGCCTCTCGCGGATTCTCCTCAAGATATGACTCAAGGGCAGCAGCAGTAGCCTGTGACACAGCGGACACGACCTCACCGTTTCCAAGCTTTGTCTTGGTCTGACCCTCGAACTGAGGTTCTGCAACCTTGACGGATACGACAGCTGTAAGACCTTCACGGAAGTCATCCGCAGCAAGGTCAAACTTAAGCTTCGCAAGAAGGCCTGCCTTGTCCGCATAGTTCTTGAGAGTTCTTGTAAGACCCATCTTGAAGCCCTGAAGATGTGTACCGCCCTCTATGGTATTGATATTGTTTACGTATGAATATATCTTCTCTGTATAACTTGTATTATACTGAAGAGCTATCTCGATCGGAATGATCTTATCTGTTTCAAGATAAATCGGAGCTTCGATAAGTTTCTCGGCACCACCGTCCAGATATTCTACAAACTCCCTGAGTCCCTCCTTTGAGTAGAACACATCGCTTCTATAATGGCTTGTCTCAAGTTCGTTTCCGTTCTCATCAACGTCTGGAACAAGATGTCTCTTGTCAGTAAGCGACAGATGGATACCCTTGTTAAGGTAGGCAAGCTCACGAAGACGCGCTGCGAGCGTGTCATACTTGTAGATCTGAGTAACCTGGAAGATTTCAGGATCAGGATGGAAAGTCACAATCGTACCTGTATCCTCAGCCTCTCCTACAACCGCTACCGGCTTGAATGGCTTACCCTGCGAATATTCCTGAACGAAAATCTTTCCCTCACGGTGAATCTCTGCCTTTAGATAATCAGAAAGAGCGTTCACACATGATACACCCACACCATGGAGACCTCCGGAAACCTTGTAGCTGTCCTTGCTGAACTTACCACCGGCATGAAGCACGGTAAGCACAACCTCAAGGGCAGAGCGGTTCTCCTTCTCATGCATACCTGTAGGGATACCACGACCGTTGTCCTTTACGGTTATCGAATTATCTTCATTGATGGACACTTCGATGTGAGAACAATAACCGGCGAGTGCCTCGTCGATACTATTGTCCACAACCTCATAGACAAGATGATGGAGACCTCTTTCTCCAACATCACCGATGTACATGGAAGGTCTCTTTCTCACGGCCTCAAGGCCCTCAAGCACCTGAATACTGTTTGCGGAGTACTGCTCCGCAGACGTGCTGTTAATTATTTCTTCACTCATTATATATGTTCTTTTTCTTATCCTATAAAACGTACAAATATAGGAATTTTTCCTATAAATTCAAGCAAACACCTACCGTAAAATTAACGCCTCTTTCAGCATAAAGAGGGTTGTGCTGGATGGTCATGTTAAGAAGATTTCCTCCCCTGATCCAGAACGAAAGGCAATTGCTGGCCGCATACTCGAAGTAGAGGCCGAGATCGGCATATCCTGGTATTACAGCATCATGGACAGAGTTACGTTGAGTCATATCGATGAGACTACCCTTTCGTCCTGTAGAGAACATGCAGTCCACTCCTGCATAAATGCGCCTGCTCCAGTTATACTCGAATGCCACATCACCTGTGAAGGCCGCCGGAGCAAACAGACCGTCAGAATTCTTCAAACCAAAGACATGGGCATATTCGAGGTTTCCGTTGAAATGCAGACTTTCGGTTTTCCAATCCCAATCAAAGGCAGCAAAAGCCTTCTGATATGAAGAATAACCCATTCCAGGCATATACTCCGGCTCCTCGAAACCATAAGGTTGACCTATCACAACGGCATCAAGAAGGGCATTGGCGTAGTTTGCATATCCGCCATACAGATCATAATTAAATTTCCCAAGACGTCCCTTGAAGCCTGCGACAGCAGACACACGCTCAACCGTAAAATCCATCAAAGGCCAGATGCCTCGACCGAACTCAAGGTCAAAATGGTGATTATCTTCGAGAATTGACGAATATGTATTCATCCTGTTGCCTCCGCCAATATGGGTATAAAGCCTGAGATAACGCGGAACCGCATCATACATGACTGAAACATCCGGATAAACGATCTGCTCCTTTGCAGAGAACAGACCGACAGACGGCTTCGTACGAATAACCTTGGCAAAGCGAAGTCCGGCATCAACAATCAGACGCTCATGATAATTGAGGACATAATGTGGAGTCAGGCGGAATTCCCCTGCAACGGTAGAATATTCGGGATCGGGATGATCATATGCCGCGACATCAAGCCCTACATCAAAAAGCACCTTATGCACCAGTGCTTCTTCAACCTTTGTAAAGATCTGTCCCATGACAGCTTCTACCCCGAATACGTGCTCATCCATGCGCAAGTCCGCACCAGTATACTCCATCACATCCACACCATACCTGTAACGGGCATCGACATCATACATGAAATAATTATCCTCCATGGACTTCGAGGATGTCCCTAACTTGACGTCCAATGCATCATAATGTCTGGTCTTGATATAGTTCTTGGAAGCAAGCCCATAATATGCGACATCAAATTCAGCAACGCCTGATTTCCAATCATATGAACCATCCATTCCTGCTCTGGTCTCCAGATCATAACCATTGCGGTAGCCATGTTCCCCGCCAGATTGCACCCACCTGTCGACCACTACAGGTCCCTCATACGGGATCTCAGGTCTGAACATCCTGTAGCCTCCCACATAAGAGCGATGGCTGCCATAGACATCCATCCTGAACGCATTCTTGAACGGAGTAGCCCAGATAAGGTCGAATACAGGATGGAGGGTATATCCAGCCCCGGCCCTGAGATATAACTGCTTGGGATTTTGTACTGCTGAAGCCGGCTGCATCGTGAGCACATACGGATTGAACTCATAGGCACCCTTATATGGCTTCTCAAAGACAGAATAGTCAAAATCAAGGTCAAACCTCGTAACTGAATCCGGGACCTGCATATCCTGAACCGGCTTATGTACCTCCATAAGTTTTCCTTCATAACTCCTTCTTACTACTACCGTAGGATCCAGATCCTGCGCACGAAGGGCGAAAGACGCCGCAAAAGTCAAGGCGGTCAATGTAATAACTATATATCTTTTCATCATAACAAGTCTTAGTTTGCAGTTGCCATCAGCTCCTGGAGTTTTTCCAGACGCATCCTCACGCTATCCATGACATCATCATTTCCAGACGGAGAGTACCCGTCACGCACACTTTCGAATGTAGCCTTCGCCTGCTTGAGCTCTCCCCTGTCTACAAACGAGTCTCCAAGTACAATGAAGCTCTTGGCAAGCCAATATGTCTGTGGCGAACCCGCATCCGCAAAAGCATACACCTTATTCTCCACTTCTTCAAAGTCAGCCTTGTCGTAGCTGTCCATGATCAGCACATATGCTGCTTCTGCGCCATACTCATCCATACAGTCTTTCGCAAGCGTCTCCATCGCAGCCAACGCCTCCGCTCTGCGGCTGGTCGCCATGTAAGCTTTAGCCTTGACGAACTCAGCCTCACGCTTTACAGAGTCTGACATCCTGCTCTCAAAGAGCACCTTGTCCGCATTCTTTATCGCCTCCGACCACTTATGGCCACGATAAGCTGAACGCATCATTCCCTCAAGGGCAGCAAATCTGTTGTTATCAAACCTGGCAGCAGCATAAAGTGATGAATAACCTCCGAACGCATCATCCCATCTTTCCAGTTTGAACGACAGGTCTGAGAAACCTAGCATGGCGAGTTCCACATATGAGCCGGAACCTCCTTCGATAACCTTCTCATAACTGTCACACGCCTGTTCATACTTACCGAGATTCCTGTACGAGTCAGCAATGTAGAACTCCGCATTGTTTGCATATCTTCCTGCAGGATATTGATTGAGATATTCCTGAAGAGAAGCAAGGGCACGCTGATAATTTCCTGTAAGATAGTTCTGTTCAGCCGCATTGAAGATCATCTTCTCCTTCTCGTCAGCAGTCTTCGTCGCGCCCTTTCCGATGCTCTCTATATAGGACAGATACTCCTGAGGCTCATTCTTTGTCTGATAGATCGACTCAATAGCTGCAAGAGCATCTTCTGCATAGCCCGAAAGCGGCATCTGCTCGACCACCGTCTTGTAGTATCCCAATGCCTGGTTGAACTGGGACTGGTTTCTTGAAAGAGAACCGAGTTCGATATAGGCTTTGGCAACATATGTCGAATCTTTTGATGTTGATGCAAGCTGATGGAAGACCTCTTCTGCCTTGGCATCATTTTCCTTGAGGACATAGGCACGTCCAAGTTCATACACCGCCTCAGGGTAGAAACGTGCTGAAGGATCCGCAGCAAGCGCATTGGAAAGAAGCTTGATCTTCCTCTCGCTGTTACGTGAAAGACCATATGAAAGAGCTGCCTGGTAATAAGGATATATGTCATTCACATCATAAAAGTCACGTACTACAAGATCATATGTCTCTGCAGCCGACTTGTATTCCTTTTTCACGAAATGGCAGTCACCGATACGTTCCAGGGCATCCTTCCGATATTCCGCCACCGAACCGTCAATATAAGTCGCAAACCATTTTGCCGCCGAATCGAAATCTTCTTCCTTGAAGAAGCAGTATGCAATGTTGTATGGTATCAGATAAGACTCGGGCTGGCGGTAAAGCGCTGACTGGTTGTATAGTTCAGCATAAAGTTCCCGTGCCTGCCTGTACTGGTCGTTGCGGTAATAGGACTCGGCTATCCAATAGCGCGACAACTGATTGAAACGGCTTCCCTTGTCCGAATAATAAGCAGCTATCTTAAGGCACTGCACAGCCATGCGGTACGATCCAGCCGAGATAAGCTGATGAGCTCTCAGATAATTGGCCTTCATGTAATTATTCCGCATATCATCATCAAGTTCATCAATCATTCCGTACGCGTCGACCGCACCGGCATAGTCATGATTATGCAAAGCCGCCACAGCCATGTAGCTGTATATCTTGTCATCTTTCTCCCTGTCAGAATATCTCCTGATATAATTCTGAAACACCGAAGGGTCATTATTGATGTCAAACGCCAGCTTTGCCCAATTAAAATATGCATCCTCTGAGATCGCCGGATCGAATGCAGACATAGATGCTTCCTTAAATGCCTGGATGGCAGCGACCTTGTTCTTGGTCTGGACATAGCTGTAACCAAGATGGTAATTTGCAACCTGACCTATGGAGTCAGCTCTGACCTCCATATTGCTGAAGCTTTCTATGGCTCCCTTATAGTCACCTACAGCATAGAGCACCGATCCGCTATAGAACCAGTCTGTCCTGTTCTTCGGTACTCCGCCTGCATTAGCGGTAAGGTCATAATATCTGCGGGCCTCGGAAGGATTGCCGAGCACGAGCCATGACTCGGAGATGATTCTGGCAAGGTGCGGCTTGCGGTCTTCAGGCACAGACTGATACATTCTCTCGCCGTGACGAGTGACATATTCATGATCATGAAGCATGAACCGGCACTCCATTATGAAATAGTTTGCATTATCCGCAAACCTTCTATCCAGAGCAGCCTTCTCAAACCATCCTAACGCATCAAAGAAATCCTTCTTCTCGTAATAGATATATGCAATGGAATATTTGGCCGGTGCCGTATAATCCGATATAGGACGCTTCTCAAGTTCTATGAATCTCAGCAGCGCACGGTCGATATCACCGTTCTCCAGCTCGCAGTATGCCTTCTTGAACAGATATTCATCTATCTGGCTTCTCTCTATCTCAGTAGGAGACACATCAGCCAGAAGCGATCCTGCCTGCTTATATTCCTGTCTGTCGAAGAGATTCAATGCATGACGGTAGATTATCTGCGGAACAAGGACAGAATGCGGATCATTCTTCATGAATTCATTGAGCCTGGCCTCATAGCCAGGAACATTCATGATCACCTCACTGAGCACAGCCCGTCCTTCAACATTCCCGCCGCGCATCCTGACAGCCCGGTCATTGAAAAGATGACGAGAACGTCCATGCATTCCGCTTTCCTGGAGACGCAGTATCTCACGATATTCCCTTACGTCACCATCAGCATGAAGAGCTGAAACTGAAAGCACTGCAGCAGCCAAACCTGCCAATATGTATTTCATATTCATCATCAAACAAAAATTTTACAAATTTAACCAATTTCCACTATATTTGTATGGTTATATTCATTTTTTGACATGGCAGAGAACACTCCTATCATCTCATTCAAAGACGCAGATATCCTGAACGGAGAAGCTACAGTGATCTACGGATTGAACATGGACGTATACCCGGGAGACTTCGTATACATTGTAGGTAAAGTCGGTACAGGAAAAACGTCCATCATACGTACCATAATAGCAGAAAACGATCTGGAAAAAGGATACGGATCAGCATGCGGATTCGAGCTTAACGGAATCGCAGAAAAGCAGATACCATTTCTCAGGAGACAGATGGGAGTCGTATTCCAGAACTTCGAACTTCTCATGGACAGAAGCGTGGAGGACAACCTCCGCTTCGTGCTTGAGGCAACCGGATGGAAGGACAAGGAGAAGATGGACAGCAGAATATCCGAAGTTCTTGACGCTGTCGGCATGGGCCGCAAGGCGCATAAGATGCCGTTTCAGCTTTCCGGAGGAGAACAGCAGCGTATAGCGATTGCCAGATCACTGCTGAATGATCCGCAGGTCATCATTGCTGACGAGCCTACAGGAAACCTTGACAATGAGACAGCAGACGGAATCATGCAGCTTCTGACCAGAATCAACCGTGACAAGGGAACCGCTGTGGTGATGGTCACCCACAACCGCCAGATATTCGAGAAATATCCGGGCAGAGTCATGATCTGCAAGGACGAGACCTGTTCCGAACAGATGCCTGACGAGCCTATTGATCTGGATCTGACAATCTGATGCCATGAACGCCAAGGACAGATTCTTTCATGTGACCGAATGGTTCTCCGCCAACATGGAGGTTGCGGAGACTGAACTTCATTATGACACTCCCTTCCACCTGCTGATAGCGGTCATCTTGTCTGCGCAATGCACGGACAAACGCGTCAACATGCATACGCCCGAGATCTTCGCCCGATTCCCGAAGCCGTCAGATCTCGCCGAAGCCTCATTTGATGAAGTATACTCGCTCATAAAATCAATCTCTTTCCCGAACAACAAGGCCAGGCACCTGATCGGAATGGCACAGAAGCTTATCTCCGATTTTGAAGGAGAAGTTCCATCCGAGCCGGATCAGCTGGAAACACTTCCCGGAGTCGGAAGAAAGACAGCAAATGTAATTGCATCCGTCATATATGACAAACCTGTCATCGCCGTCGACACACATGTATTCAGAGTCTCACGAAGAATCGGACTTTCCAAAGGTTCAACAGTAGAAGCTGTAGAGAAAGACCTGACGGATGGATTTGCACCAGAGCTTAGACCAAAGGCACACCACTGGCTGATTCTGCACGGCAGATATACTTGCACCGCACGCAAGCCTAAATGCGATATGTGCGGCCTGCAGGACATATGCCAGGAATATATATCCTCACATCTGAAGATATGATACACACATATCCCGAGGGATTTTCATGTCAACTCCCAGATTCATTCACTGATCCGTTCAGATACTCCCCTCACCCGCTGGTCATCAAGGCGAGCGAACTGCTGATGGCCCGGATTAGGAATTCCTCTGAACTATCAGAAATTTTTACAGAAGGAAAAATGCTTGGAGTACTGGCCGTTTCGCATGGAAACGAGGTCGGATACCTTGCCGCATTTTCAGGAAATGCCGGAGGAATGAACATGATCGATGGCTTTGTGCCACCAATATTCGATCTGCTTGATCCAAAAGGATATTTCAAGATGAAAGAAGCTGAGATATCTGCACTCAATGCAGAGATAGCTTCCGAGGAAAATGGCTCCGGACTGGTCAGGCTTCGGGAGGATTTGAAAGCAGCAGAAAAATCCATGGCAGCAGATCTTTCCAGACAGAAGGCACGCATGGCAACCCTCAAGGCCGAGCGCGACCAGATAAGATCGGAGGTCCTCGAAGATGCCAGGAGCAGCGAGCTGATCAGACAAAGCCAGCATGAAAAGGCAGAGTTAAGGCGAATGAAAGCCCGCTGGGAAGAACTGGTTGGCGATTTAAAAGTTCAGATTGACAAGCATGAGTCCAAGATAAACGGCATGAAAAGCCGTCGCAAGGACATGTCTGATGCGCTTCAGGAATGGATCTTCCGCCAGTATATCGTTAATAACAGCTTAGGAGAATCACGATCAATCTTGGACATCTTTACCGATTCCGGACTCGTCCCCCCTGGAGGAACAGGAGAGTGCGCCGCCCCAAAGCTTCTCGATTACGCTTTCCGCAATGGGCTCAAGCCTCTAGCCATGGGAGAATTCTGGTATGGAGAATCCCCATCTACAGCAGTACGCACCGAGGGACATTTCTATCCTTCATGCACCAGCAAATGCGGGCCCCTGCTCGGATACATGCTTCAAGGAATGGAGTCCATGAAGCTGGAAGATCTTCATGGAACCCCCTCTGTCCTATATGTAGACGAGGACATAATCGCAGTTTCAAAGCCCTCAGGAATGCCATCCGTACCAGGCCTGAACTGCGGCCCATCATTACTGGACTGGGTTATGGCAGAGACAGGATGCAGCACAGTCGAGTCAGTTCACAGACTGGATATGGATACCTCCGGCGTCATGATATTCGCAAAGAACCCGGCAGCAGGAAACCATATCAGAAAACAATTCGAGGAACACACTGTAAGGAAGACTTACAGAGCACTGCTTTCTACGGACGGAACAAGACCTGTAATCAAAGGAGAAAGCGGCACTATTTCCATTCCGCTCAGCCCCGATTACGATGAAAGGCCGCGTCAGAAAGTCGACACAAAGCAAGGGAAGGAAGCAGTTACAGAATACCATGTGGACGAAGTCCTGGAGGATGGAATACTTATAACATTCCGCCCACTTACAGGACGCACCCATCAGCTCCGTGTCCACTCCGCACACCATCTGGGGTTAGGACACCCTATCATCGGAGACCTGCTGTATGGAGGACCGTCTGCAAGGAGATTAGGCCTGCATGCAGAATCGATTACCTTCATCCACCCCAGATCCTGCAAAGAGACCACCATACATCAGCACCTGACTCTATAAACATCAACGTTATACCACAAAAAAAAGGAAAGCCCCTTGGACTTTCCTTTTTCTTACTATGTCTTGTATGGAAGAATTACTTCTTCTTAGCGTATCTCTGATAGAATTTGTCAACGCGACCTGCAGTGTCGACGAGCTTCATCTTACCAGTGTAGAATGGGTGAGAAGTGTTAGAGATCTCAAGCTTAACTACAGGGTACTCAACGCCCTCGATTTCGATGGTCTCCTTAGTGTTCGCGCATGAGCGAGTGATGAACACAACATCGTTTGACATATCCTTGAAAGCTACAAGACGGTAGGTTTCGGGATGTATACCTTGTTTCATGATTAAATAAAATTTAGTTAACTAATTTTTCAGGGCGCAAATTTACACCTTTTTTCTTAATAAACAAGCATTTTTACTTAATTCTATACGGCTGATCGTCATATAGAAGGAACTTTTTCGCCTTTCTGATCCATTTCTGCTCCTCGACCTTGATATGCTCACGCATTTCCTCTGAAGAAACTCTACCTTCAATATAATCAAGAAGCACAGGATCAGAGAGTTTGAGAGCGAAACCATCATCAAGCACAAAATCCTTATAGCGGTCCCTGAAGAATCGCATCATCTGGAGAGTATGGATGAGAGAATGATATTCTGTACCAGGTTCGCGCATAAGCTGATAACCAAAACACTTCTCGCCGGCATATCTTCCGCATGAAGGAGTGAATGAGCATGGGCGAAGCATGATACCCTCTGCAGCTGGCACCGGCTCTCGATTTGCTGTCTTGATGAAAGGTGCACCGAAATATTCATATGGACGGGCTGTTCCGATTGCAGGTGTTATATTTGTATTGTTCCAGAGTCCACCACCGCTATACACGTCGCATGTGAACAGACCTGGAATATCGGAGGCAGGAGCTATTGTCCAAGGCATAAGCTGATGATTTGCATCAGAAGCAAGAGCTGAGATTACATGAAGCGCAAACTTGGCTCCGATCTCGTGGTAGTACAGATTGGCCAGTTCTCCCAAAGTCAGTCCATGCCTATGGGGCACCTTCGGCACATATGCCTCGGTATCGGCAGCAGGCATTGTCCCCTCCACAACCCTTCCGGCCGGGTTCATGTGGTCAACGATATAAAGGGAAGGCGCTTCATCCTTCATGTCCTTAAGAACTTCCATCAGACGGAACAAATCTTTGGTATAATTGAAGTATCTTGCTCCAACATCCTGAATCTCAACAACTACCGCATTCAGTTCCTGAAGGTCCTCCTTTCTGAATTCTATATGATTGGTATGTGGGGTAAGTTCTGTATCCCTTGGCATGAAGATAACCTGCAAGTTACCCCTTTCACGGAAAATGTCGTACATATATCTTCCACGTTGGGTATCCCAGCAGTTCTGTGTGCAGAAAGCTCCAACCTTACCTTCCTGAAGCGCCTTGTCGAACTGTTCTTCTAACGATGTCGTCCTGAATGAAAACATGATTTATGATATATAAGGGGTGCAAAAGTAAAGTTTTATGTCTGCAATTACAAATTAAATATTACTTTTGCAGCCCAAACAGAAATGACATGAAAGCAATCTGGACAATACTTCTGCTCATCGGCTCAAACGTCTTCATGACGTTCGCATGGTACGGTCACCTGAAACTTCAGGAAATGAAGATATCTACAAGCTGGCCGCTTATCGGAGTAATCCTGTTCTCATGGGCGGTAGCCTTCTTTGAGTATTGCGCACAGGTACCGGCAAACAGGATAGGATATATTGAGAACGGTGGTCCATTCAACCTAATGCAGCTGAAAATCATTCAGGAGGTCATATCTCTTACAGTCTTCACCATCATGGTAACGGTAATGTTCAAGGGACAGTCACTCCAATGGAACCATTTTGCAGCATTCTTTTGTTTGATTATGGCTGTTTTCTTCGTTTTTTTGAAGTAAAACGCAAAATAAATTTGGAGGTTTAGATTTTTTTCGTACCTTTGCAATCCCAAAAAACTAACGCTCGGTTCGTATAACGGTTAGTACTCAAGATTCTCAATCTTGCAATAGGGGTTCGATTCCCCTACCGAGTACCAAAGTTCTTTAAAATCATGGGGGTATAGCTCAGTTGGCTAGAGCACCTGCTTTGCAAGCAGGGGG
>JAGBTT010000099.1 GCA_017631175.1 Bacteroidales bacterium | reverse complement strand
GAGCATAACTGGCCATACTGGTACAACGCCGTGAAGTACCAGTTCCAGTTCTTCAGCGATCGTTTCAAGAACTAGCGCAAGCTTCCGCTGTAGCTGGTCGGATAGTTTTCCTGTTTCTTAGTATTGAAGAAGCCGAGGGAGAACTCGATGGAGTCCCCTGATATCGTGCCGCGTAGGTCATCTACGCGGTACGTTTCGTATGGACCTCCCATGGCCCACGGTGTGAGGCCGTCCGCCTCGAATGTCCATGAACCCTCACCGTCAGAAACGACAGGGACGTCCATGATGGTGACGTCGATCCTGATCGGCATCGCAGGCACGAATTTAACCTTCTGGAGCTTGATATCTATTGTGGTCTTGCTCTCGTCGAATTCTCCAAGCACCTTTATGCCTGTCTGCTCGAAGTCTTCGCCTTCATAGGCTACGACCATTGTTCCGGTATACTCCGGTGAGTCGTCTGTAATGATTGTAGGCGCCTTTTCGCATGCGGCCAAAGCCCATACAAGGGCGAATATTGTAAAGAATCTTTTCATCATAGCGATATGTTTATGCCGATATTCCATCGGAGCGGCTTTCCTCTCTGGAAGAAGTTGTTTCCGACGGACTTGAAGTAAAATACATTATAGTCTTCGTTCAGGATATTGTCCATCCTGAATCTCAGGTCAAACCATCGGAACGCCACGGAAACGTCACCTCCGATTTGTGCTACGAAAGGCTCCACGAACTGGTTGGCCTCGTCCCACCATATGCGTCCGATGCCGCTGCAGTCTGCATTCACGGAGATATTGCGCACAAAGGAGTTCGTCAGCGTGAACAGATATCCTGCCCTGAAGTTAAGAGTGTGTTCCGGAGAATATGGTATGCGGTTGCCGCTGTAGTCGTTGTTACCGTCGTCATACGATGTGAAACGCGCGTCGGTATATCCGTAAGCGGCAGAGAGAGACAGACCTTTATATCCATAAGACAGGGTCGCTTCAGCTCCGATGCTTCTCGAGCGTCCTACGTTGGCCATCATTCGTCCGGTAGACATGCCCGCAGGGAAGATTGTGATCTGCTGGTCGCGGCAGAGGATGTAGAAGGCCGATGCAGAACCGGAAAGATGTCCGCCGCCTATCCGTTTGTCGAAATGTCCGCCGGCCTCGAAGTTCCATGACTTCTCGGGACGGTATGCTGTGCTCTCTGCATCCATCTCGGCAGGCGCATTGTCAAGATACACTCCCAGGTCGCCCATCAAACCGTTCATCATCTTGTTCTGGAGGATGTCCGAGAATATCTGGGTGTTATATCCGCCGCTTCTGTAACCCTTTGAAATCGTTGCGAAGACGTTGTTTGCTCCACCTCCGAAATCATACAAGGCCGATACTTTTGGAAGGACTTCCAGATATTGCACTCCGTCCAGTCGTCCCTTGTAAAGGATGTCATATTTTCTCCAGTCCTTCATGGTAGGCTGGAACATGTAGTGGACGGTAGCGTCACTGCAATAATCCATCACTGCACCCTCGAAATCAAGTCTCAGGCCTGCTGTAACCAGCCAATTCCCAAAGCTGAAATAAGACTCATGATACAATGCCGCGCCGTAGGTATGTGTACCGAACTCGCTGCCGATAGGGAATCCGCTTTCCTTGAAGAGCAGAGGCTTGTCATAACCTCCGGCAACGTCTTCAGGGATATTGCTGTTGGCATTTCCGAGTATAAGGTCATCGATTCCGTCCTGCTTGAAGTTCACCGGAGCCGACATGCGGTTGAACTTCCAGAAGGCAAACACTCCGCTCTGCCAGTTCCACCAGTCCTTCTTCCAGCCGTCTTTCGGCTTGAGGATAATCTCCTGGGTCAGCGCGCCTTCCCTCTGGATCTGCGACATGGTGAACATCGAACGCGTGGTGAAGTCCTGGTCCAGGTCCATCCTGTCCAGCAGTACCTGCAGCGAGGATATGCTGTTAAGGGTATAGTTCTCCGCTTCCAGACGCAGCTTCACCGCCTCGGTGAGGCTGAAGCGCTTGTAAGCGCATTTGTCGTTGTATGATGTCTCAAGCAGTTCTCCGGTCTGCGGCAGATATTGCCTGTAAGGCCATCCGCCCTGGGTCAGGGCCCCGGCAGATATGATGTTTTCGAAATACAGGTCTGGTCTGAGGCTTTTCTCTATGCGGAATCTCAGTGAAAGACCGTCATACGGGTCGCACTTTTCACCAGAGAAGGCATTTGTATAGAACCCGTCGGAATGTCTGAAGCTTACGCCTCCTCCAATCGCCAGACCCTTGGAGGTCTTTCCGTAGTATGATGCCCTGGCCAGGAAGGTGTTTGCCGAACCATATTCTATTCCGGCCTTCAGTCCGTGATATGAGGAAGGGGAGAGGGTACTGAGGGATAGGACTCCGCACATTGCGTTTCGACCATACAGCGTGCCCTGGGGCCCGCGGAACACAGTGGCACGGCGGATATCCAGCATGTCGATGTCGTACGCATTCTTGTTCAGGATGGGAACGTCGTCTATGTAGAATCCCAGCACTGGATTCTCCATTCTGGAACCGAATCCTCGCAGGTATATCGACGAGGTCATCGCCGATCCGTAATCCGGGATGTGGAGGTTGGGAACGATTGCTGACAGCTTCTTAGGCGAGTCCACTCCTCTTTCCTTCATGTCCAGCATGTATACTTCCGTCACAGGAGAAGACATCCGCTCGACCGGAATGACCGATTTAGCGGATGTCTCTATGATTGAGCTGTCCAACGTGTCGGCAGGCCCTTTTTCTACAAAGGGAACCGCCAGAAGGACTGATATGATGGTTTCAAGAATCATTAGCCCGCAAAGATACTACTTCTTTTGGATAATGACCTGTGCGTAGCCGTTGAAAGTTTGTATTTTGATGCTCTCAGCGTCTTTGTCGAGAGGCCTTTCGACGTATTGGAAAGCAGGGTCGCCGTTGCCCCATCCGAGGATGCGGTAACCGGCAGGAGCATTGAACTCGAGCTCCCGGCATGCGGTAGGGACAAATCTTCCCTTTCTGTCGCACATCTCTACGGAAGCTATGGTGATATCGCTGACCGTTTCATATACCCATACGGCATTACACGCCTCTGAGGCAGTCTCTATGCGTTCCTCCATGACCTTGCGGCCGTTCCTGTATCCGACGGCCTTGACATATCCCGGCTTATATACGGCGTCCCACTCGAGGTGGCCGTTCACCGGCATCTTCTTTCGTCCGAGGTTCTTTCCGTTGACTGTC
>JAGBTT010000098.1 GCA_017631175.1 Bacteroidales bacterium | reverse complement strand
TACCCCTCATATGAACCAGGCTGTGGCTTCAGACCCTACTTCAAGCGCACAGATCCGTATGAAGAGAAAGGTTTACGGCGCGATGTGTCCTGATATGGCTTACTATGCTGACCACATCGAGCTCAGCGACGAGGCCAACGACTACGGTACACAGATCGGTATCGGCGGCGTTATCGGTTCGAAGTTCACATGGCCTAAGCCAAACCCTAACGTGAAGGGTGACGGCTACCTCCTCACACCTGAGAAGGAGGCTGCCCTCAAGAAGTGGGTAGGCATCTACAACGACAAGATGCTCTCTACAGGAGAATACCTCAACCTCTATGACATCCGTTTCGATGTTCCTGAGACTCACGTGGTTGCAAAGGACGGCGCCCTCTACTATGCGTTCTACGCCGAGACATGGGACGGCGGCCAGATCGAGCTCCGCGGCCTTGAGGCAGACAAGACATACACTGTAACAGAGTATGCTTCAGACGACCTCAAGACATACACTGTAGAGGGAAGCAACCCATACATCACACCATCATTCGAGAGAGACTATCTCATTGAGGTAGCACCTGCTGAATAATCCAAAAACACATTATTGATATGAAAAAGATTCTTGTATTGATTCTTGCTGCTGCAGCTCTGCTCAGCGCAAACTCATGCTGCAACTGCGGTGACGAGTACGGCTACGTCATCAAGGACGGCGTTGCAGTCTACAACACACCTGAGCGTCCTGCAGACCAGGTATCCATGATCGGATTCGCCGCTGAACCTATCGAGAAGGTAAGAGTAGGTTTCATCGGTCTCGGTGACAGAGGAGACGGAGCTATCCAGCGTTACGTTTACATTGACGGTGCTGAGATCGTTGCTCTCTGCGACATCGAGGAGGACAGAGTAAAGAAGGCTCAGACTTATCTCGCTGAGCACGGAAGACCAGCTGCTGACGAGTATTTCGGAAGCGAGGACGCTTGGAAGGAGATGTGCCAGAGAGAGGATCTCGACCTCATCTACATCGTTACTGACTGGGCTATGCACACTCCGATGGCAGTTTACGCTATGGAGCAGGGCAAGCACGTTGCTATCGAGGTTCCCGCCGCTACAAGCATCGACGAGTGCTGGCAGCTCGTCAACACAGCAGAGAAGACTCAGCGCCACTGCATGATGCTCGAGAACTGCGTTTATGACTTCTTCGAGCTCACTACACTCAACATGGCACAGCACGGCCTCTTCGGCGAGGTAATCCACGCTGAGGGCGCATACATCCACAACCTCGATCCATACTGGAAGAACTACTACAGAGGCTGGAGATACGAGTTCAACAAGAAGAACCGTGGTGACGTTTACCCTACTCACGGCCTCGGCCCGGCTTGCCAGGTTCTCAACATCCACAGAGGTGACAAGATGAACACCCTCATTTCAATGGACACAAAGGCATTCAACGGCCTCAACGTTGCTGAGCAGTTCGGCGAGACTGAGTATGCAAACGGTGACCACACAATCACCCTCATCCAGACTGAGAAGGGCAAGATCATCGAGATCCAGCACAACGTTGTGACTCCACGTCCTTACAACCGCATGTACCAGGTAGAGGGTACTGACGGATTCGCAAACAAGTATCCTAACGAGGGTTACTCAATCCGCACTGAGGGCCGTAACTTCGACGAGCAGAAGGCTGTAGACGATCTTACTGGTTCTGCAAGCGACGGTGAGGCTTACCTCAGCAACGAGGTTCGCGACGCTCTCATGGAGCAGTACAAGCACCCTATCGCACGCGACATCGAGGAGATGGCGAAGAAGGTAGGTGGACACGGCGGAATGGACTTCATCATGGACTACCGTCTCATCTACTGTCTCAACAACGGTCTCCCGCTTGACCAGGACGTTTACGACGCTGCAGAGTGGTCATGCCTCGGCGAGCTCACAAGAGTTTCTATCGAGAACGGCAACATTCCTGTCACAATGCCTGATTTCACACGCGGCGACTGGAACAAGCTCGAGGGTCTCAAGCTCCACCTTAAGTAATGAACATACAGTCTACATATCTCCAGAATACGGAGAATATGACATTCGAGGAAATCCTGGCCGCCATCGAGAGCAGCCAGGAATTTCCATTGTCATGCGTTAACTGGAAGGAATACCCTTATGCTCCGCAGGTCAGCTTCCATGTAGCTCATACAGACAAGGCGCTGGTGGTCCTCTTCGACGTGAAGGAAGACCATGTGCGTGCCGTGAGCCTTGAGGCGAACGGACCTGTTTGGGAGGACAGCTGCGTGGAGATCTTCCTCGCAGTGCCAGGTCGCGAAGGTTATTTCAACTTCGAGACCAACTGCATAGGCACATCGTTGGCCGCATACAGACGTTCAAGAAGCGATGCGGACATGTTCGGACAGGAGCAGATGGAGCAGATCGGAACGGTCGCTTCGCTTCCACATGAGGTCATCGACCGCAAGGGAGAGGGCCAGGAGTGGAGCATGCTGAAGATCATTCCTTTCTCGCTGCTCGGACTTTCAGAGAAGCCCGCAATGCTCAAGGGCAACTTCTACAAGTGTGGAGACTGCTGCGAGCCGATGCACTTCCTCAGCTGGGCGCCTATCGACCTGCCTCAGCCTAACTTCCACTGCCCTGAATTTTTCGGAGAAATCACATTTTAATACCCTCCTGTCATTCCGACTGAACGAAGTGAATGGAGGAATCTAATAACATAAAAATGGAAACAAGACTTCTTAACATCGCCCTCCAGTTCGAGCTGGAAGGCACAATCGCCGAGATCAAGCCTCTTGGCGAGGGTTTCATCAACGATACATTCGTAATCAAGACTGAGGGTGAGGCACCGAACTACATCCTCCAGCGCAAGAACCACATCATCTTCCCTGACGTTCCGGGCATGATGGAGAACATCAAGGCCGTTACAGAGCACATCAAGGCTAAGGTTGCGGACCCTCTCCGCGAAACCCTTACAGTGATCCCTGCAAAGGACGGCAAGCTCTACGTAAAGGACGGCGAGAACTTCTGGGCTGTATGTCTTTTCATTCCTGACACTACATCGCCTGTACGCGCAGACACTCCTGAGCTCGCATACCAGGGCGGTCTCGGAACAGGCCGTTTCCAGGCTCTGCTCGCAGACTTCACCCAGCCTCTCAACGAGACCATCAAGGGCTTCCACAACATCCGCTGGAGATTCCAGCAGTGGGATGAGACTATCGCTGCTGACCCTGTAGGTCGCGTTGCTCAGCTCCAGGAGGAGATCTCATGGATCGAGTCACGCAGAAAGGAGATGCTCGACTTCTGGTCACTCGTAGAGGACGGCACAATCCCAATGCACGTAACTCACAACGACACCAAGATCTCGAACATCCTCTTCAACAAGGCTGACGGCAGCATGCTCTGCATGATCGACCTCGACACCGTGATGTCT
>JAGBTT010000011.1 GCA_017631175.1 Bacteroidales bacterium | reverse complement strand
TGATACCTGCATGGCGTGGGTATGGCCGGATAGCATCAGAGGATAGTCCTTACCGACTACTTCCGAGTCCCAATGCATCGGATCATGACTCAGCAGAATTCTGAACTGTCCCTCGGTACCTTCCGACGCTTTTGTAAGGTCGCCCTTGGATGGGAAGAAATGCGATGAGGAAGTATTCTCTACTCCGATGACTGCAATGGAGTCTGCACCCCTATAGATTGTCCTGTTTTCATTTAGCAGCAGATCCCATCCCAGTTCCCTTTGCTTTTTGATGAGCCTCTGAAGGTCTTCATCCTTTGCAGCTTGGTCCGCATCGGAATACATGCTGTAGTCATGGTTTCCAAGAATGGATATGATACCGTCCTTAGCATTGAGGATGCTGAGTGAGTTCTCCATAGGATTGATCTCGTCAGGACTGAGTGTTATCAGGTCTCCTGTAAATGCGATAAGGTCCGCATCAAGAGAATTAATCATATTGACCGCCTTGGCAAACTGTCCTTCTCGACCTTCGAATGAGCGTGCATGAATATCAGAAATCTGGACTATGCGGTAACCATCGAATGACTCAGGAAGATTATTGAAGGCTAGCTCCACCTCTGTCACCTCGAAGCGGTTCCTTCCAATCAGTGAGCCATAGATGATAAAAAGCAGCGGCAGAACCAATGAACATAGTCCCCAAAGGAAAGCCTTCTTGAAGGAAACGACTCCTATCAGATTGAGAAGCCCGCAAATAACGACATCCAGCACTGCCATAATGATGCAGCACAGTAGTGTAATCATGATGGTAGCTATGGTCTCAGTCGCCATAATCGTTCAGATTTAAGTCTAAGGTGTGGACAAAGATAGCAATTTGTAGGTTTTACAGAACCCTTGAATCTACTATTTCAAACATAAAGAAAGACGGCCCTCGATTCACATCGAAGACCGCCTTGCAATTCTAACCTAAAACTTAACCTATGAAAAAACTATTCGGTTTAAGTTTATAGCGAATACCGTGCCATAGTTACAGGTATTTCAAAATTTCTGTGATGTTTTTCACCTCAATGATCCTTTCGGACTGAGGCATGTCCATCATTTCATGGACCCAGACCACATCATGTGGCGTGTGGATAGCCCAGCCTCCGATGTTCACTACCGGTGCGATGTCTGATTTGACGGAGTTGCCGATCATCAGGATCTCTGCCGGGTCGAGGTTATGTTTAGCTGCAAGTTCGAGGTAGTTCTTCTCGTCCTTGTTCTCCATGACCTCGCAGTGATGAAAATATTTTGCCAGACCAGAGGCTCTGAACTTGCCCATCTGCTCGGTAAGGTCGCCCTTTGTGGCAACTATAAGCTGATATCTGCCCTGGAGCGCCTCCAGCGTTTCCACGACTCCGTCGATGATCTCAAGCTCATGGAAGGCTAAGTCAGTGATGATCCTCTTGATGCCGTAGTAGATGTTGTCGGGCAGGCTTCCTCCGCAGAGGTCCATGGCCGCATCAGTCATGCCGATCAGATAGGTCTTCGAGCCGTATCCGAAGAGAGGGATGTTTTCCTCCTGCTTCTGCCAGAGCATCTGCTGCACTCCTTCCGGACCGGTGTAGTCCTTCAGGAGGTCGATGAACTTTGCCTCGGCGTTACGGAAATACTGCTCGTTCTGCCACAGCGTGTCGTCCGCGTCGATGAATATCGTGGTGAATTTTCCTTTGAGGTCGGTCATGTTACTTCGTCTCTGTGCTGTCTGCTGTCTCTACCGTTGTCGAGTCTGCAGCTGCTGCCGGCTCCTCGTACTCCACCTTCTTGATACTGAGAATCATAACGTCCTCATAAGGCCTGTCACGTCTGTCTGTAGCCACGCTTGCGATTGCATCGATGACCTCAAGACCTTCTGTCACTTCGCCGAACACTGTATACTGACCGTCAAGCTGTCTGCACACCTCAGGGTCATGAACGATGTAGAACTGCGAGCCTGATGATGCCTTCTTAGGGTTTGCCATGTCGCCCTTGCGAGCAGCAGCTATGGCTCCCTTCTTGTGGCCGTACTCAGCGATGAACTCTGCAGGAACTGTATAGTCAGGACCACCGATTCCCCAGCTGTCGATCATGGCTGTGTCGCGTGAGAACGGGTCTCCGGTCTGGATCATGAAACCCTCGATCACCCTGTGGAAGCGGATGCCGTCATAGTAGTTCTCCGATACGAGTTTTGCGAAGTTGTCCCTGTGCTGAGGGGTCTTGTCGTAGAGTCTGATCTTCATAGTGCCGTGAGTTGTCTCCATGATGAACTCAGGCATTTCCTTTCTCATTCTTTCCATTTCCATTGCTGTTTTTGTGCTGTCGTCCAGTTCTGTTTCGCCGGCCTTCTTCTTTCCACCGAACGATCCGCATGAAACCGAAGCCGATGCCACCATCGCCAGAACTGCTGTTATAAAGATAATTCTTTTCATTTTAGTAAATTATTTGCCGACAAAATTAGCTAATTTTGCCGGCATTATGGCAAATCCTCTGAAACAATTGGCCGGTCAGACCGTGATTTATGGTCTCAGCACCATTCTGGCCCGCATCATAAACTTCCTTTTCGTTCCAATCTACACCAGACTCCTCAGTCCGGAAAGCTATGGCGTCGTAACAGAGTTCATGGCGTATATCGCTGTGCTGCAGGTGGTTCTGGTCCTCGGATTGGAGACCGGATGCTTCAGGTTCGCGAATAAGGAGGGCGTGGATCCTCGCAGGGTGTATTCGAATGCATTCGTGACAGTGTTCTGCATAAGTGCGACCTTCCTTGCGCTAATGCTCGCCTTCGCTATGCCTATTTCAGCAGCGCTGGGTTATGACGGATATAGTTCCTGCATCAGGTACATAGGAGGCATCCTCGCGCTGGATTCCATTACGGCAATCATGTTCGCGAAACTGCGTCAGGAAAACAAGGCCTTGAAGTTCGCCATAATCAAGACTGCAAAGATAATCACAGAGACCGCAGCTAACCTGGTGCTTTTCCTGTGGTTCCCTAAGCATGTGGATTCTGCACGCTGGCTGCTGAACTTCATCCCCGGCACCCCAGACTTCAGCTATGTGATCTTTGCTATATTCATAAGCTGCGTCGTCTGCGGACTGATCTTTATCCCTGACCTGCTCAGGCTTAGCTTCAGACTTGATGGCAAGCTGCTCAGACAGATGCTCGCGTATTCGCTTCCGCTCATGGTCGCAGCTCTTCCGGGTGTTGTAAATGACTTCCTTGACAGGATCCTGTTCAGGTATTTCGACACCAATGCAGAGGCCTGGCGTTCAAGCCTCGGTCTCTATCAGGCAGCAGTAAAGCTGGCGGTCATAATGAACCTCTTCATCCAGATGTTTCGTTATGCAGCCGAGCCGTTCTTCTTCCGCCGAGCTGCCGAAAAAGACTCGAAGAAACTCTATGCTTCAGTCCAGGAATACTTCACCGCATTCTGCGGACTGGTTTTCCTCGGAGTAATATTATATATAGACATCATCGCGTTGATTCTCGGCCCTCAGTTCCGTTCTGCTGTAGGTGTCGTTCCGGTCATGCTTCTGTCTTATATGATCCTTGGAATGCTCTTCAACGTATCCATGTGGTACAAGCTGTCTGGTAAGACGAATATGGCGATATGGATCACCCTTTCAGGACTTGCCGTGACTGCAATCGTCATCATCCTGTTCATGCCGAAGTATTCATACTGGGCAGCGGCCTTCGGCCACCTTGCAAGCTATGTGGTGATGTTCGCAATAAGCTCTGTCCTCGGAGCGAAGTACTATCCGATCCCATACAGATGGGGCAGACTGGCGGGGATAGTGATAACAATGGGCGCAGCCTACGGAGCTTCGCTCCTGATAGACCACGCCCTTTTTGCGGATGTCGTTCTCGGCCACTCTCCAGCCGGTCAGGTTGCCGCCAAACTCGGCGTTCACACAGCCCTGATCCTCAGCTATCTCGCAGCAGCCTGGAAACTTATTTCACGATAACCTCGTCAACGAAGAGGAATGCAGGGTGTCCTGCGCCCGGGTGCCACTCAGGAAGTGATGTGCAGCATCCTGCAATGACCTTGAGGTACTTTGCGGATGTCTGGCTGAATGTCAAAGTGTAGTCCTGACAACCGTTCGCATCATCCATCTGGCCTACGCACTCAATGTCCACATGCGCAACCTCAGTGAAGTTCTCGCCATCTTCTGATGTGAGGACTGTGAAGCTTGTAGGGTTCATGATCCAGTCATACTTGAACACGATGGTGCTGAGGGTCACTTCTGAATACTCGGCTCCGTCCATTTCTACAACTACCTCGAAAGGCTGGTTGTACCAGCCGGCAAAGTCTCCGCTGTTGTACGGGCCTTCTCCCACGAGACCGTCTGTAAGAAGGTCAGGGCAGTTGAATGTGTAGTTCGGATGGGTTGTTGTAACCAGTCTGACAGGACGTCCCATCGCCTTGTGGGCTGTGAAGCTCTTCTCGAATGTTCTTCCTGACATCTGTCCGCCTCTCTCGCTTCTTGCCTTGAGGGTACAGCTTTCAGTAATCTTGACAGGCTCTGTGTATAGAGGTGAGTCTACGGTAGGTTCGCTGCCGTCAAGAGTGTAGCGGATAGGAGTCTCTCCCTGTGCCTCGAGAACCACGCTGACACCATTGCCGGTCACGCATTCTCCTCTTGTGTCGAAGAGATGGTCGCCATATCTGTATCCCATGATGTCATAGATTCCGCAGAATTCGTCGGCGCTGTCGAGGAATCTCTCCCAGCTCTTGACCTCAGGCTGACACCACTGAACCTCTGCAAGCGCAGCAAGACGTGGGAGGAGCATGTAGTGGAGCTGGTCAGGAGTCTTGATGTACTCTGTCCAGAGGTTAGCCTGCACTCCGAGGATGTGGGCCTTCTCCTCTTCCGTCATGCCTTCTACGGTTGGTTCATATGAATAGCATTTCTCTACAGGGAGGTAACCTCCGATAGCAAGAGGCTCATTCTCCTTGTCAAGTGACTGATAGTAGTCAAGGTAGAAGAATGTGTTAGGAGTCATGATTGCATCGTGACCCATGCGCACTGCCTGGAGACCGCCTGCGACACCTCTCCATGACATTACGGTAGCGTTAGGAGCAAGTTCTCCTTCGAGGATCTCATCCCATCCGATCAGCTTCTTGCCCTTCTCTGCAAGGAACTTCTCCATTCTTGACGTTACATATCCCTGGAGATAGTGCTCTGCCTGGAAACGGTCGTCATCCTTAAGTCCGAGTTCTGCAATCTTGGCCTGGCAGTGAGGGCATTTCTCCCAGCGTACCTTAGGGCACTCATCACCACCGATGTGTACATATTCGGCAGGGAAGAGCTCGCAGACCTCTGTGAGGACATCCTCAAGGAACTGCATTGTCTTCTCCTTTCCGACGCAGAGGACGTCGTCAGCGACGCCCCATTTGCCCCATACGTCGTATGGGCCGCCTGTACATCCGAGCTCTGGGTAAGCAGCGAGAGCCGCGAGCATATGGCCCGGAAGATCGATCTCAGGAATGACCGTGATGCCCTTGCCGGCAGCATAGTCAAGAATCTCCCTTACCTGGTCCTGTGTGAAGTAGCATCCCTCTCCGTACGGAGTTCCGTCATAGACCTCGCTGTCGAAAAGGTGGCCTACGAGAGTCTGCTTTCTTACAGCTCCCACCTCTGTCAGGCGTGGATATTTCTTGATCTCGAGTCTCCATCCCTGGTCGTCTGTAATGTGCCAGTGGAGGGTGTTGAGCTTGTGCACTTCCATGATGTCAAGGTATCTCTTTACCTCATCCATGTCGAAGAAGTGGCGTGATACGTCCATGTGCAGACCGCGGTATCCGAAACGTGGAGCATCATTGATCTTCACGCATGGCAGAGTCCACTCCTTGTCAGCGGCTGCAGCCTTTCCGAACACTTCCACAGGAAGCATCTGCTTGATGGTCTGGATAGCATAGTTGAATCCGTTGAGGCCGGATGCCTTAACTTCCACTCCCTTCTTTGTTACATTGAGAGTGTATGCCTCGTGCGGCATTTCAGCGTCCAGGATGAATGCAATTTCTCCGTTAGTCTCGGATACGGCGCTCTCGACTCCGGTAACGAGCGAAAGCTGCTGGGTGAAAGCATCGATCAGGGACTTGGTTCTTTCGTCCGCAGCAGCGTCATATTTTACGTCAGCTCCTGCAACGCAGAATCCGCCGGGCTTTACCTGTACCTCGTTAGGGTAAGGCACGACATTGATTGTCTGTACATTCTTCGGGGCACATGCCGCTGCAGCAAGAAGTACAGACAGGATAATAAAGGTCTTTTTCATTATGATGATCTTTTAGTGTTTTTCTCTCTGCGAAGATAGCAAAACAAATTCTCCTAACCTAATAGGATGATGATGATTTGGGCGGAAATCACTCGTAGGAAAATGCCTGCAGGATATACGGTTGCATATGCTACCGCCGGGTCGTCGCCGTCGGCTCCGCTTCCCGCATAGTCAAGCGCGAACGGGTTCGCCATGCCGCCGCACAGCATGCCGACGTTGTCTGCATAACCGATCTTGAAGAATTTTGCTGAGATGAATCCTATGAGAATCACAGGGATCACGCAAAGGACAATGCTTATGGCAACCCACTTGAGTCCTTCCCAAGTAAAGACAGTCTCGAAGAAGCCGGCGCCGGCGCTCAGTCCCAGACCTGCAAGGTAGATGGTAAGACCCAGCTGGCGGAGCATGAGGTTGGCGCTCTGGGTGGTATAGGTCGTGATATGGAAACGAGGTCCGAATGCTCCCATGAGGATACCGACGATGATAGGACCTCCGGCGATACCAAGTTTCACAGGCATGCTGATGCCCGGGATGGCAATCGGAATGCTTCCGAGAATGAGACCCAGGATGATGCCTATGAACATCGACAGGAGGTTAGGATTCTTCAGCTGTCTTGACTCGTTTCCGAGGATGCGGCTGACATTCTCCACCGATCTTGCCTCACCGACGATGACAAGCTTGTCGCCCATCTGAAGACGGAGATTGCGTGACGGAAGGAGGTCGATACCTGCACGGTTCACGCGTGTGATGTTGATACCATACGAGTTGCGAAGGCGCAGATCACCGAGTTTTACTCCATTGTGCTCTGGCTTGGTTACCAATACTTTACGAGATACCAGCTGGCTGTCTATTGCATTCCAGTCGATTCCTTTCTTGTTCCAGTCTACGTCTTCTTTGTGGCCGAAAAGGGTCTTGATTTTCTCCACGTCCTTCTTACCTGAAATCACGAGCATGTGCTCTCCCTCTTCCAGAATCGTTTCCGATGTAGGGATGATCAGAGTCTCATTCTTCCATATGCGGGAGATTACGAACTGGCAGTCAGCGCCCTGACGTATCTCCATGATGGTCTTGCCGAATATGGCCGGATTGCTGACCTGATATTCAGCAACGAATGTGTTGTCAGAGGATGTATTTGTCTGTTTGCCTGAGCTCTTGGGTGCGAAGGCTTTTCTGAGAATGATCACGCTTATGACCATGCCGAGCAGACCGAACGGATATGCTACTGCGCACGCCATGGCCATGTTATTGGCTGCATCTGTGTTGTCCGGGCTCATCTGCAGCAGTGCCTGCTGTCCGGCTCCGAGCATCGGGGTGTTGGTGACCGCTCCGGCAAGCAGACCGACGGTGTCTGGTGCCGATGTGCCGGTGGTCCAGAATATAACCATAGCCATGAGCGATCCTGTTATGATAAGGGCGAATGTCAGCAGGTTAAGCTTCACGCCTCCATGCTTGAATGAAGAGAAGAAACCCGGTCCGACCTGAAGTCCGAGCGAGTATATATATAAGATGAGTCCGAAATTCTGGGCGAGGGCCAGCATTTCGGGATTCACTGTGACTCCGAAATGTCCTGCAATGATTCCTGCGAAGAATACGAATGTCACTCCCAGTGACACGCCGAATATCTTTATGTTGCCCAGAGCTATGCCTGAAGCGCATATCAGCGACAGGATCATCACTGCCTGGATGAAGGTGTGCTGGGTGAATAGTTCTGTAAACCAGTTCATGTCAAGTTTCGTTTTAATAAAGTATAAGTCCGGCCAGGGCGCCTAGTCCGAGTGCTGTGAACGGTCCGATCTTTTTTGTGAAAAGCGCAGCGAAAGCCACGATGCAGATCGCATAGCTCTTCCAGTCTATGAAGTTCTCTGGGGTTGCAAGTCCGAGGGCGGCTGTTCCGATAAGTCCGAGTACAGCGGGTTTGAGTCCGTTCATCACGCCTTTGAAAAGATAATGTTCCTTGAATTTTTCATATACCTTGCAAATTGCCAGGACGATGATGAATGATGGTAGTACTACGGCGAAAGTCGCTGTAAATGAACCAAGTACGCACATGAATCCGGAAGCGCCTGTGCCTGCGAGCACATCATATCCGATATATGTCGCCGTGTTTATGCCTATAGGGCCCGGGGTCATCTGCGAGATGGCGACGATGTCGGTGAATGTCGTCTCGTCGATCCATGCGTGGACCGTTACGACCTCGTTCTGGATAAGCGACAGCATTGCATATCCGCCGCCGATTGTGAACATTCCGATAAGGAAGAATGTCAGGAATAACTCTATGTATATCATGCCTGCCCCTCCTTTCTATGATTATACCAGCTGATTCCCAATGCTCCGGCAATCACACATATTAATATATATATAGGAGAATATTTGAGGAAACACACCCAGACCAGCGAGACTGCCACGATGCACCACGACCACCATTTCATCTTTGTCGCCCTGATCATGTCGATCATCGGCTTGCCGATAAGTGCGACCACCACAGGTCTGATGCCCTTGAATGCGCGCATGACGTATTCGTTATCCTTGAACTCAGTGAAGAACATTGCGATCATCAATATTATAAGGAATGGAGGGAGGCAGCTTGCTATCGTTGCGACGACGCTTCCTTTCACTCCTCTAAGTTTATGACCGGTAAGGATCGCTATGTTTGCAGCGAAAAGTCCGGGAGCCGTTTGAGCAAGGGCTATTATGTCTACGAAATCTTCGTCATTGAGCCAGCCTCTTTCGATCAGTTCGCTCTTTATGGCGGCAATCATCGGGATGCCTCCGCCGATGGTGAAGGCTCCGATCTTGGCGAATATCCAGAATATTTTCCAAAGTGATACCATGTTTTCCTGCCTTTTTTCTCGATTTTGGGCGTTTTATAGGCGTTTCGAGGACAAAATTACAATTTTTTTGAAAATTTTTGCAAAAAAGTTTGGAGGTTATAAAAAAATGCCTACCTTTGCAATCCCGTTTGAGAAAACGGCGTAACAAGTTCATTGAAAAGACTGATTTACTGTACAAGAAGCAAGTACCGAGAAAAACAATTTATCGAGAAGCGTTAATTCTTTTGAAGAATTATAAGTGTCAGGACAAGCTAAGAAATATAAT
>JAGBTT010000097.1 GCA_017631175.1 Bacteroidales bacterium | reverse complement strand
ATCGCTGAAGTTATCTTCAGCGTATTCCTGACAGATGCAATCCTGCTCATAATTTCCTTCAATGATGACATCTTAACTTTTTGTTTCGGGGTAGTGGGTTTGAAAACCCTGGCCGCCCGTGGCCTGGTGAACGGGAGGGGCCCGCCGCGTAGCGGTGGGAGGGATTTAGTTTTCAAACCCACTACCCCGATCACTATGTTACCTTAGTCCATTAACTATCGAAGCGGCTTCTTTTTCTATGATGGTGAAGATTTCAGGGTCCGTCTTGCCTTTCGAGAGCGGCTCCAGCACATCCTCTGCATGGAAGGCCCTCATCTTCTGGAAGAACGTAGTCTGGAAATCATCCACCTGATCAAGCGTCAGGTCCTTCAGCAGACCCTTTGTTCCGCAATAGAGGATTGCCACCTGCTCCCCTACCGGCATAGGCGAATACTGCGGCTGGATCAGCAGTCTGTTGTTCTTTCGACCCTTGTCCAGAGCCATGGCAGTGATCGGATCCATATCGCTGCTGAACTTAGAGAAGGCCTCGAGCTCACGATACTGAGCCTGGTCGATCTTCAGCGTACCGGCCACCTTCTTCATGCTCTTGAGCTGTGCACTTCCTCCGACACGCGACACAGAGATACCCACATTCACGGCAGGTCTGAAACCCTGATTGAACAGGTCGCTCTCAAGGAATATCTGACCGTCGGTGATCGAGATTACGTTTGTCGGGATATATGCTGATACGTCGCCGGCCTGGGTCTCGATGATAGGAAGAGCAGTCAACGAACCACCAGCCTTCACCTTGCCTTCAAGCGACTTCGGAAGGTCATTCATCTTTTCTGCAACCTCCTGCTGACCAATGATTTTAGCAGCTCTTTCAAGGAGTCTTGAGTGCAGGTAGAAGATGTCTCCAGGATAAGCCTCACGTCCTGACGGACGACGCAGGATCAGTGACACCTCACGGTATGCCACAGCCTGCTTGGAGAGGTCGTCATAAACCACAAGGGCATGGCGTCCGGTATCACGGAAATACTCACCTATTGCCGCCCCGGCAAACGGAGCGTAATAGCGAAGTGCAGCAGGGTCTGCAGCTGTTGCAGCAACGACGATGGTATAGTCCATGGCACCCTTTTCCTTCAGTGTCTGCACCAGACTTGCAATCGTCGATCCCTTCTGACCCACAGCCACATAGATACAGAATACCGGCTCTCCTGCCTCGTATGCAGAACGCTGGTTGAGTATAGTGTCGATAGCAATTGCTGTCTTTCCTGTCTGACGGTCGCCGATGATCAGCTCACGCTGTCCGCGTCCGATCGGAATCATGGAATCGATCGCCTTGAGACCGGTCTGCAGAGGTTCGGTCACCGGCTGACGGAAAATCACGCCCGGAGCCTTTCTCTCAAGAGGCATCTCACAAAGGTCTCCCTCAATCCTTCCCCTGCCGTCCAGAGGCTCTCCAAGAGGGTTCACCACACGTCCGACCATGCCCTCGCCCACACGTAGCGAAGCGATTCTGCGTGTGCGCCTTATGGTCATTCCCTCCTTAATCTTATCGGTAGGTCCCAGCAGCACTGCTCCGACATTATCTTCCTCAAGATTCATGACTACGGCCTTGATGCCATCCTCGAACTCCAGGAGTTCGCCGGCCTCCGCCTTCTTAAGTCCATGAATCCTGACCACGCCGTCACTCACCTGCAGGACTGTACCGACCTCCTCGAAACGAGGATCGGTATCGATACCCTTCAGCTGTGCCAACAGCACTTCCGATATTTCACTGGGACGTATCTGATCTGACATATTATACTATTCTGTTATTATTATCGATTAATTCGCGGCGCAGCAGACGAAACTGTCCCTCCACGCTGGCATCCATCATGAGGTCATCTATATTCAGTACGAAACCGCCGAGTATCTCTGGGTTCACACCCTCCTCAAGAAGCACAGACACACCTGTCTTTTCACTGAGAAGGGCCTGCAGCCTCTCCTTCAGGCCCGCAACGGGCGCCGCCGTGACAATCTTGCCTACCATGATGGCATTCGCCTCGCGATACTGCTCTATGAACGAATATAGCATTCGCTCGAAGTGCTCTATGCGCTTATGTTCATATACAAGGGCAACGAAACGGCGCAACGCATCGGCCATAGGCTCGCCCAAGGCAGACTCAAGGATCTCAAGCTTGCGTTCCAATGAGACTTCGGGATGTTTCTCTATTGCATCTGTCAGTTGGCGAAGGTCCTGCATCCTGAGCACAAGCACACATGCCTGGGAATACAACTTCTCCCCGGCACCTGCCTCCTGAACATATTTCATGAGCGCTTTGGCGTATCTGTGTGCTATCGGACCTGTGTTCATGATGTTACAGCTGATCAATCAGTTTATCCACCAGTTCCTTCTGGGATGGAGCTGAGGAGAGGTCCTTGCGTACGACCTTCTCAGCGATGGCGATAGACATCTTCGCCACCTCATTCCTGAGTTCCTTCATAGCCAGTTCCTTCTCCTGGTTTATGCGCACCTTGGCGTCTTCCATGATCTTCTGCGCCTCGACTCTTGCCTGGTCCTGCGCCTGGGCTATCATGCGGTCGCGCTCGGTTGCAGCCTCCTGCATGAGTCTGCTCTGCTCGGCACGTGTTTCCGCTATGATCCTGTCCTGCTCTTCCTTCAGATGGGCAATTGCCTCCTCGGCAGTACGCGCAGCCTCAAGCGAATCCTCGATCCGCTTGTTGCGCTTTTCGACCATACCGGTAATCAGGGGAAAGCCGAACTTGGCCAGGATGAAGACCACCAGGCCGAAGATTATGGTCATCCAGAACAGAAGACCGGTATCCGGAAGCATCAGTTCCATAGGGACACTATACTACTGCGAGAAGACAAACGAGGATCGCAAAGAGACATGCACCCTCCACGAGAGCACCGATGATGAGCATCGCTGTACGGATGTTTCCCGCAGCCTCCGGCTGACGTGCAATAGACTCCATTGCAGACTGACCGATCTTACCGATTCCCCATGCTGCCGCCAATGCTGCGATAGCTGCTCCGATTGCACCGGCTACCGGGCCCCATGAGATGGCCGCTGCCTGTAATACGATTGTTGAAAGTAACATAATTTATTGTTTTAGTTGTTT
>JAGBTT010000096.1 GCA_017631175.1 Bacteroidales bacterium | reverse complement strand
GCCTCCGGGCAGAGTCTATTTCACGCCTTCCGAAGCCTTTTTATCCCTCTGGAACTTCATGTCTATAAGGTAATCTACAGAGTATCTGCCAGGTCCTGTAATGTAAAGGATAACGAAGAGGATCATATAGATCAACGAGAGCTCGCCTGCCGGAAACATGCCGTCATGGATGTCAAAGAACGCAACAGCCATCGAGGCTATCATCGGTATTACCGTGATTCTGACAAGGAGCCCCACAATAAGGAAAAGGGAGCACGCAAACTCGCAGAATATGCTGACCATCAATGTCATATAGCTGCCGAAGCCAAGAACGCTTGGATATGTATACGAGAGTTCGTTGAAATTAATCATCTTATCAAGTCCATGCGAGAAGAAGAGTATTCCAAAGAATACACGCAACGCTAGGATGAGCAGAGAGATGACCCTATCTCTGCAATACTGGGGGAATAGGAAATTATAAAACATAGCAGTTCGTTTTTGTTCAACGAACTGCTATTCAAAATATAGTCCAAATACCTATCGGGCTGATCTGATGGTTATTGTGGCCTTCTTCAATCCTTTTGATGTCGCTTCAAGGATAATATCGCCAGGCTCCTCGGATGAAGAAACGATGGCGGTCATCATGCCGCTGAACACATGCATGTGCGGTTCCTGGAAGGACTCCAGAGACACGGGGTCACCATTGGCACCGGCGCAATATGAACCTGCTCCCTTCACCTTGAAAATGATTTCATTATCGGCCATCGGGCAGAGGTTTCCGTCCTTGTCCACAACCTTTACAGTAACGAAAGAGAGATCCTTTCCGTCCGCCTTTATATTTGTCCTGTCTGCTTCCAGCTCAATATGATGCGGCCTGCCTGCCGTATGTATCTCCTTCTGTGCCACAGCATTACCTTCAGCATCATACGCCACTACCTTAACTGTTCCCGGTTCATATACGGCATCCATCCACATGAGGCGGTAGCGCTGCTGACGCTTGAAAGTTGCCACCGAAAGCGAATCGCCGCTGTTATGGACAGTGACCGACATATCCTTGGTCCTCACGCCCTGACTCTTGCCGTTTATGAACAGCTCGGCCGACGGATAGTTAGTGTACACGAATACCGGAGTCACTTCTCCTTCACGGCCGTTCCAAGTCCAATGAGGGAGGATATGCAAGGTCTCCTCGTTCTTGTTCCAGTGACTTCTATAAAGATAATACCTGTCCTTAGGAAGACCTGCCAGATCGATTATACCGAACAGAGACGAGTGGCTCGGCCAGTCTGTATAGTACGGAGTAGGCTCGCCGAGGTAGTCGAATCCTGTCCATACGAACTCTCCGATGCAGTATGGAAGGTCCTCGTGCTGGATGAAGTCATCCTCAGGAAGATTTGACCAGTCACAATGCTCCACATCGTATGAAGATGCCTGATGGTCAGGATATTTCGCCATGGACCTGCGCTCTACCGGAAACTTGTAGACACCACGCGAACTGACTGTCGAGGCAGTCTCGCTACCGAGGATCAGGCGCTGAGGAAGCTTTCGATAATTCTCCATATACCAGTGCGGACGGTAGTTGAAGCCAGGAACATCGAACACTGCAGCGACATTATTATTGATCACTGTTCCAGGCTGGTCCATTCCCATTGTCACCGGTCGTGTAGGGTCTTCCCTATGGCAGATCTGCTGAAGCCAGAGGGCTATTTTTGCGCCCTTGTCGCCTGGCCACTGGTCAGGAACCTCGTTGCCGACACACCACATCACGACAGCAGGGCTGTTCCTGTAATGCCTGATCAGGTTGACAAGGTCCTTCTCTGCCCATTCCTTGAAATATAGGTTATAGCCGTTCTGCACCTTAGGGGTCACCCAGCAGTCAAATGTCTCTGCCATAAGCATCATTCCCATCTCGTCACATATCTGCACAAGTTCCGGTGCCGGCATGTTATGGGAGGTCCTGATGGCATTGCAACCCATATCCTTGAGCATGCGTACCTGTCTGCGAATTCCCGCCTCATTCGCGATTGCTCCAAGAGGACCGAGATCATGATGGTTGCAGACGCCTTTGAATATAGTCTTTTTACCATTAAGGAAGAAGCCCTCATCCGGTCTGAGCTCTATCGTGCGGATACCGAATACGGTCTCTACCTCATCTATGAGAGTCTCACCCTCATAAACCTTGCTTACCAATGTGTAAAGATATGGCGTATCGGTTGTCCATAACTGAGGATTCTCGACAAGCGATTCCATGCGGAACACACTACCGTCATAGGGAGTTCCTGATTTGGAATCCTTAAGCACGACAGCGCCATCAGGATCATGGATTTCATTGACAATACGATAGTCTGCAAACTCTTTATTCTCTGGAAAAGCAAACTCCACGTTAGTCTCAACCCACGCATAACCATCAGCTAACTTCTTGGTATACACATATGTACCCCATTCAGGAACATATGCGTCTCTAGTAATGACAAGGTGTACATTTCTATAGAGCCCGGCGCCTGGATACCAGCGCGAAGACTCATTGTAATTCTCGAGTCTTACTGCGAGCTGATTAGCCCCACCAGCCTTCATATATGGAGTCGCATCCACAATAAAGGAGTTATAACCATATGGCCAGAAAGCGGCATGTTGTCCATTGATATAGACATCAGCATTGCTCATCGCACCATCAAAGATAAATCTGCAGGATTTTCCTTCGGTAAATTCAGGAGCCTCGAACTCAAGTCTATACCAGCCTGGACCAACAAATGGCAGGCCTCCGGTTCTACCTGCATGTTCCATTGCTTCCTTTTGTCCATCCTGTGTGATGGCTACGTTCTGCTTGTCATTATTGATGCTGAACGGTCCATAAATCGCCCAGTCATGAGGTATCCTCACGGTCTGCCAACCTGAATCGTCATAATCTGACTGTGAAAACTGCTGTGAATCCTCTCTGGTAAACTTCCAACCGGTTTCCAGAAGTCTCTCAGTACGGACCTGAGCTGAACTAACCATAGGAAATAGCAGCATAGCCGCTAACAAAAATCTCTTCATGATAGTTAAAGTGTTATCAACTAAGGCAAATATACGCAAAATGATCAGAAAAATCTACAGACCGCAGCCGTCACTTCGTCTGCAGACATCATCCACGATTTCCCTATGATTTCGTGGCAGATCCTACCGTTTAAGTGGGTACCTGCCACGGTTTTGACGGAAAAACGTGGATGATGTACAAATAACAAAAGTCGCACAGCGACCGGCCCGGGCAGGGCCGAGATACCCCTTGAGGGGTCTCGGACGTCAGTCCGAGGGGGTTTGGACACGCTGACACGCAAAAAAAAAGCTCCGAGACTGTTGTCTCGAAGCTTTTTGTAAGAGCGTGGCAGCTACCTACTCTCCCACCTGGTGGGGCAGTACCATCGGCGATGGTGAGCTTAACTTCTCTGTTCGGAATGGGAAGAGGTGG
>JAGBTT010000095.1 GCA_017631175.1 Bacteroidales bacterium | reverse complement strand
GCACCAAGGTCAGCGATATAGTCCATATGGTCTATGATTCCCTGGATATCACCGCCGTGACGTCCGAAGGCCTGATCACGCGCCGCATCCTCCTTGGTATCCTCGGTAGAGTCATTTGACGGATCACCGTTGGCGAAACGGTCAGGAACGATAAGGTAGATCAAGTCCTTGGTAGTGAAGCTTTCACGTGGGCCATCAGCCTTCTTTCCCATGGTATAAGGATAGCTGAAGCTCTCCTTGCCTTTCTTGAAGACAATGTCATAGACACCTTCCCTGGCATCCGCAGCAACCTCGACATCCACAAAGATGAAATCCGGATTGTCTGCCTTATGGACCTCCAGAACCTCGAGACCCTTCTGCGCGAACGACACTTCATAGCCGCTGATACCAGGTCCCTGGATCATGAGCTGAAGCTCTGTCTTCATTCCTGTCCACCAGCATGGCGGCTCCACGCGCACCACCTGGTCCTGGGTCGCAGGCTTGACCTTAGCCTGCAGCGACAGCGCTATGAGCACCGCCGCCATAGACATCATAAACTTCTTCATAGTATCAAGTCAAATGTTTACAGATTCCAGCCACAGTGTCCGAGGAACCACTGGACATCCTCGTCCTTGATGCGAGGCTGGCCCTTGAGCACTTCCTCAAGGCGCGCATAGTCCGCCATGAACTCAGCGACAAGCTCTGCAGCCGACTCAGGCGTATACATGGCAGCCTCGTTGACTGTTCCCATCTTGCCGAGGGCATCGTAAGGATCAAGCGCAGTACGGAACTTCAGAGCCTCTATCGACCTGCCCATCCTTCTCGAATATCCGGTCACTCCGCATGCAAGCGAAGTATCCTCCGAAGCATATGTGATCACGATCTCCTTCTGCTGTGTGCAGTCGGTAACAGGAACCTCAACTGTGAACGAGAAGTCATATCCGTCATATGAATATGCAGCAGGCACTCCATTGACCGTAACAGCTTCAGGAGCGACACTTGCCATCACCTTTACCTTGTACTGACGCTCTGCAGGCATGTCTGCATACTGTCCCTGACGAGGAGCAATAGTCACAGTCTGGGTGTTTCCACTCCACACATTCGACACGGCAGTCGTAGCGAACTCAGTCGCATAGTCCTTGTCGTTTCCTGCATCCTCGTAGATGCTGAAGCATCCGTTTCCGCCAGGGAAGACGGTAAGGGTAAGCGCCTCGTCGTTGCCATCAAGATTGTTGACCTCGTTTCCATAGAAAGGAAGCACGGAACCTGCCTTCACATACACTCCATACTCATCCAGAGCAAAATGACGCTTCACTACCGCGCCACCCTTGAGAAGGGTACCTGTATGAAGCTCAAACCACTCCCCTTCCGGAAGCCATACGTCTACCTCTGCAAATCCATCGACTGCCGGCTTCACTACCGGAGCGATGAGCATGTCGTCACCGAACATATACTGGCTGCGGAATTCGTATGCCTCCTGACACTCAGGGTAATCATAATACATAGGACGGCAGAGTGCAAGACCCTCGTCATAACCCTTGCGGGCCATTGCATAGATATACGGTGCCATCACATAGCGCTGACGCACGGTCTGGCGGATCACATTTGTGTATTCCTCAGCAAACACCCAAGGCTCCTTGTTCAGTCCGCCGCTCTTCGAGCTGTGCGTACGCATCACAGGGCTGAATCCGCCGTACTGAAGCCATCTTGTGTACATCTCCGGATCGATCGAGTCACCGAGGTGTCCTCCGATGTCGTGGCTCCAGTAGCCATAGAGCACATTTGAAGATGTTGCAGTGAAGTATGGCTGGAACTCGAGAGACTTCCATGAAATCGTTGCATCACCCGAGAAGCCGATCTGGTAACGGTGGTTACCGAGTCCTCCCCAACGGTGGTACAGCATAGGGCGCCTGTCACCATGGCGCTCCATGTCGGTGAAATAGCAGTAGTTGATCCACCATGTATTGTGGAGCTTAGGCATCTCAGTATCATAGACATGCTGCTGCCAGTCGAGCCACCAGAAGTCTACTCCCTCCTCCTGCATAGGATGCATGACCTTGTCGAACATGTTGGTCATGAACTTCTTGTCAGAGTTGATCCACTCGATGCGGTCCTTTCCGGCAGGGTCCTTTCCGAGACTCTCAGCAAGCGCGGGATAGCACTCCTCCCAGTAGTCGAAGCCCTCTGCAGGGTGCAGGTTGATGGTGATCTTGAGACCCTTGTCCTTCATCTGGGACATGAACTTCTCCGGATTCGGGAATATGCTCTTGTTCCATGTCCATCCTGTCCAGCCGCCACGGCCCGGATCGGTGTAATGCCAGTCCATGTCCACCACGAGCACGTCAAGAGGAATATCGTATGCAGCCATCTTATCCACGAGGGTGCGGAGCTCCTTGTCCGAATATGCCCAGTAGCGTGACCACCAGTAGCCGAATGTGAAACGAGGAGGCAAAGGCATCTTGCCGGCGAAGACTGTGAAGTCCTTCAGCGCAGCCTTATAGTCATGACCATATGCCATAAAATACCAGTCCTGGCACTCACCGGCCTCTCTTTCCTTCACCCAAGCCCACTCCGAATCGTCAAACAGAAGATTCTCTGACTCGTCAATCAGGGTCCATCCGTCGCGGGCGATCACTCCGTCCTCGAACGGACGGACCTCGCCCTTCTTTGAATCCTTCACCCATCCCTGAGTCTGGAGATCTCCGTCAAGGCCGTCGAGAGTGCGGAAGGTTCCCTTGAGGTTCTCCTTCTGCTTCATGCCCGGTCTCCATGTGAAGAAACCGTCTGCAGCCTTGATCACAAGGTTGTCCTTAGCGAATTTTCCAGATCCTTTCTTGTATGTGAGGATCATCTTGGATGTTGTGATTTCTACATTCTTTCCAGCCTTGCGGACCTTGTATGCCACTTCAGGGTAATTCCTTTCAGAAGCCACAAATGACGGCAGATCGGTAAATTTTCCTTCAGGCTGCCACTCGAGCCTGATCACGCCGTCGGTAACGACGGTGAAACGCACCGTCCCGTCCTGATAGGCCACATTGTCCTGAGCCTTCACGATACCTGCCGCAAACAGCAGAAGACCGCAAAAGAGGACCTTGATCATTTTGTTCATAGTCAGATGTTAAAAATTATGCGTAAAGTTAACTATATTTTCTTTTGGAAACCGGCCAGACCTCCCGGCCTGACCGGCTTAATGTGACAATCTACTAACCAAGCAAAAAGATTATCACGATTCTACCTGAGAATGGTATATCCGTATGGATCCAGATGGATCTTTTCTCCAAGAGTAACTGTGCTTCCTGTCATAAGGTCAGTGCACTCCTTACCGATCCACTCTGCAGGAGTGTCTGTATAAGTGTCTTCATGTCTTACGTTTACAAGGACAAGGACAGAGTCGCCTTCATGGCTCTTGCTGAACTTCAGCACGTCTGCATCCGGATACGGAGTCATTTCGCCCTTGCGGATAGCAGGAATCGAGTTGTATAGCGCAAGAAGGTCAGTGTACTCTTTGTTGAGAGTCTGGTTTGCCTCCCAGTCCATAGGCACATATCTGAAGAAGTTGATGCGGCCGGGATAACCTATTTCCTGTGAGCCATACACGAGGGCTCCTCCGTGAATGTATGTAGAAGCTACGAAAGCAGCCATAGAACCACGCTCACCGCCGAACTCCTTGATCGGAGACATCTTGTCAGACTCGTCGTGGTTGGTTGTGAAACGGAGCTTCACACAGCCCTGAGGAACACCAGCATACTCAGCAGAATCTACCTCGAAAAGCTTTGTCGCAGGCTGCGCAGGGCCTCTTCTCGGACCGAACACACGTCTGATCGCCTCAAGATAGTCCCAAGCATAGTTCATCTCGAAACCTGCATCGAAGTGGTCCTTTCTCTTACCCTCTGCAAGAAGGAGGAGCTTATGGTCAGGAATAGCGCGGAGAGAGTCGCAGCACTGCTTCCAGAAATCGAACGGAACAAAGTCTGCGGCATCGCAACGGAAACCGTCGATACCCACCTCGGTAACCCAGAACTTCATCGCGTCGATCATTGCGAGACGCATTTCAGGATTGTCGAAGTTAAGGTCAGCAACGTCAGCCCAATCCTTGATAGGAGGCACGATCTGTCCATCCTCGTGAGTATACCACTCAGGATTAGACTCGATCCACTTGTTGTCCCATGAAGTATGGTTGGCAACCCAGTCGACGATTACGCTCATGCCCTTCTCATGGCAAAGCGAGACCACGTTCTTGAACTCCTCGAGAGTACCGAACTCAGGGTTGACGCCCTTGTAGTCGCTGATGCAGTAAGGAGAATTCACGGTCTTGATCTGTCCCACAGGGTAGATCGGCATGAACCATACCACATTGGTACCCAGCGCCTTGATCGAATCAAGATGCTGAGCAACAGCATTGAATGACTTCTCAGGAGCGAACACGCGAGGGTTCACCTGATACATCATCACATCTTCCGGAGCAGGCACTTCGTATCCTGTCTCACATCTGTCATTGCAGCATGATGCAGCAAGAAG
>JAGBTT010000094.1 GCA_017631175.1 Bacteroidales bacterium | reverse complement strand
TAGATCTGTGTCGCCGCTGCTGCGCTGAAACCGAACTTGGCCTGGATGAACAGGAGGAAGATGGCCAGCATTGTGTAATAGCCGAAGCGCTCACCGGTATTGGCGAGCGCGAGGGCAAAGAGTCCTTTTGGTTGACCTTTGAACATTGTTTTCTTTATTTTGAGTTATTACTTAGTCACTCTTTCAAGCCACTTCACCATTCCGAACATCACGCTCATTGAAATGAAGCATACGATCGCGAACACTGTCCAGCACTGCCAGATTGGCCATGCGTTGTACATGAGCGGGCCGAGGAAGAGGAAGAGGTTTCCGATCGCTGTAGCGCCGAGCCAAAGACCCTGGCACAGACCGAGCATGCTCTTAGGAGCCACCTTCGAAACGAATGAGAGTCCGAGAGGCGAGATGAAGAGCTCAGCTACGGTAAGGAAGAAGTATGTAGCGATGAGTACCCACCAGTGTGCCTTGTCAGCCATCTGCTCAGCGATTGGAAGAGCTTTGTAAGATTCTGCTGAAGGATATCCCTTGATGATTGAGAATACTGCGAGGAATACGAAAGCGAGACCAGCGATGAGCATGCCGATACCGATCTTCTTAGGAGTAGAAATCTCCTTGCCGCGACGTGCGAGTGCACCGAAGATGGCCATGATGATCGGAGTAAGCACGATCACGAAGAATGGGTTGATCGCCTGCCATACCTCAGGAGCGACAGCCGATGAGTCGACGAAGTCACGTGCGAAGAATGAAAGTGACATACCGTTTTGGTGGAATGAGAACCAGAAGAAGATCACGATTCCGAGCACTGCGAAGAGAGCGTACATGCGCTGCTTGATCTCCTTTGCCATTGCGAGCTTCTCCTCAGCTGTGTATTCTACACCCTTTACAGCCTCTTTCTTTGCTGGGTTAGGGAACTTCTTCTGTGAGAGGAAGAAGATCACAAGAGAGATGCACATTGCTGCAACTGAAGCTATGAATGAGTAGTGGATACCCTCGTTGAAGATCTGGAGGTAGTTCTGGCATGAAGCAGCCATGTCAGCGATGTTGCCGCCTGCTGTAGCCATCATTGTCTGGAGGTTCTCAAGTGCCTGTGCGCCCATGCCTGCAGCATCGTTGATGTACTGGTGACAGAGTGCAGGAAGCTGTGCGTTGTATACCATGCCGTTGGTCTCGAGCCACCATGAACGGAGGAGAGGTGCAACGAATGGAGCGATGAGACCACCTACGTTGATGAACACGTAGAAGATCTGGAAACCTGAGTCACGCTTGTCCTTGGCCTCTGCGAGAGCCTGAGGACCCTGCTTTGCAGCCTCAGCCTCGAAGTTGTCGTACATCTGTCCTACGATAGCCTGGAGGTTACCCTTGAAGAGACCGTTACCGAAGGCGATCATGAACAGTGCGAAACATGTCAGCGGGAGGAGCCAGCTGATGTTGCCTGCAGTCGCGAGGATAGGAATGGAAAGGAGCACATAACCGCTGGCCATGATGATGAGGCCGGATTTGATGGTGCCTTTGTAGTTCTGTGTGCGGTCAGCGATAAGACCTCCGACGAGACTGAGGAGGTAGATGCCCGCATAGAAGAATGAATAGATGGTACCTGCGGTTCCTTCACCGAGGCCGAATTTAGAGCAGAGGAACAGCACGAGCACGGCGTTCATGATGTAGTAGCCGAAACGCTCTCCCATGTTGCTGAGAGCTGCTGCCAAGAGACCTTTAGGATGTCCTTTAAACATGATTGATTCTGGTTTTATTGATTATTAAGTTTGTTGCCTGCAATTTTATATGCTATAAAACATGCAAAGATAATAAAATTAATCATTTGGCAAAAGCATTGTTTCTTTCTGGCGGATTTGCAGCGGTAATGAAGGAAATTTTATATATTTGTAGTTTGGAGATATGAAACTATGAAGAATATTGCTGTAAATATCGTGAGGGGCATACTTGTCGTCCTGTCGAAACTTCCCTTGAAGTTCCATTACTTCATGGGTGATGTATTTGCGTGGATGGCAAGGGTCGTGTTCCGATACAGGTACGATGTGGTGATGATAAATCTGTCCCGCTCGTTTCCTGACAGGAAATATAAGGATCTTCAGGCCGTTGCCAGGGATTTCTATCGTCATCTGGGTGAGATCGCTGCGGAGGCCATATGGTTCAGCGGAAGCAATTACAGGAGGCTTTACGAATCCGGTATCGTGACTGTGACCAATCCCGAAGATTTCAATGAACTTTTCCTTTCGACTCCTTCGATGACAGTGCTAAGCACGCATTGCGGCAACTGGGAGCTTCTTGGAGGCTTTCTCGGATACAGGACTTCCACAGGCGTGAAGGTGGCGTTGGAGGAAGATCAGATACGTGTTGTGTATAAGCAGCTTACGAATCCTGTGGCAGACGAGGTGTTCAAGCGCAACAGGGCATCAGCTCTGGAGATTGTGGGAACGTCGTGCGAGATCGAGTCGATGAATATCCTCCGTCATGCGGTGGCGAACCGTGACAAGAGGAAGGTATACATCTTCCCGACAGACCAGCATCCTTATACAAAGGCGGCGAAGCATCCGATAGGGGAGTTCATGCATCAGCAGACGAATGTGATGCTTGGCAGCGTCGGACTGGCGTGCCGACTCTCCCATTCGGTCATGTATCTGAAGATGAAGCGCGTCGAGCGCGGCCGCTACGAGATGACGCTTATACCGATGTGCGTCAATGCATCGGAAATGAAGCAGGAGGATCTGATGCGTAAGTATTATGACCTGCTCCAGGAGGAGATAAACGAGACTCCTGCCAACTGGCTTTGGACACACAAAAGATGGAAATAAAAATGAATTTTATGAATAACACTTTCAAACTGATTTTGGCTGTGGCCCTTTTGGCGCTTCCTAAGGTGGCGTCGGCGCAGAAGAATGCGGATCCGGAAGGATTCCTGACATATTCCCTCCCTTCGACAAGCATTGTGCTTGAGGTGGAGGCTGTTCAGGAAAAGTTCTATGTCGGACCTTATGCAAGATATGCAGAGAAATATCTTGGAGTGAAGGCTCGTCAGAAGGATGAGACATCATTCCAGCTCACAGAAATCAAGATGCTTCCTCTTCTTGAGGCTGACCAGAGCAGGAGATATACCGTCAATGTGAAGAAAGGGCAGATTGACGCCACTTTCCTCAAACTCGCCTCTGTCGGACTCATTTCGTTCTCTGATGCAAAGTTCGGAGACGAGTCCGTGTGGCGTTTCCCTACCGAGAGCAAGAGTGATTTTGCCGGTAAGGGCGTATCCTCAAATCTGACATCTCAGTCTGCAACACTTTACCGCAGCGACAGCAAGTCATCTGCATATGACAAGGTGGCAGTACATCAGGATATGCTTGTCGAGAAGTCTCTTGAGCAGAGGGCGGCAGAGACTGCGCAGATGATCCTCAAGCTGCGCAAGCAGCGTCTTCAGATCGTGACCGGTGATACAGATGCAACTTACAGCGGCGAGGCGATGGGTGCTGCCATTGCAGAGATCACACGTCTTGAGGAAGAGTATATGATGCTCTTCGCCGGATATTCCGAGTACCAGACACAGAAGATGCGCTTTGAGGTTATTCCAGATGCAGCCAATGAAGGACAGATCTATGTTGCGTTCCGTCTTTCGGATACATCAGGTCTGGTTCCTGCTGACAACCTTTCTGGCAAGCCTGTGATCATGGAGATCATTCCTCAGCCGTTTGCAGATCCTGCTCTTGGCGAGGACGAGGCCAAGAACAAGAAGGAGGTTCTGGCATACTACAGACTTCCGGCTGTCTGCACTGTAAGACTCATGGATGGAGCCAACCTGCTTCTCCAGAGCCGCATGCCGATCTATCAGCTTGGCCGGGAGAGTTCACTTCCTGTAAATGTAATCCTTAAATAACACTGAAATATTATGAGCATTAAAGAACTTGATCCACAGATCGTGTGGAAGAACTTCTACGCATTGACACAGATTCCACGCCCTTCAAAGCATGAGGAACTTGCAGTGGAGTATATGTATAACTGGGGTAAGGAGCATGGCCTCGAGACCATCAAGGACGAGGTCGGCAACATCATCATCCGCAAGCCTGCAACCCCTGGCTGCGAGAATATGAAGGGTGTTATCCTTCAGGGCCATGTGGACATGGTGCCTCAGAAGAATGCTGATACGGTCCATGACTTCCTCAAGGACCCTATCCAGACATGGATCGACGGTGAGTGGGTGAAGGCAAAGGGCACAACCCTCGGAGCTGACAACGGACTCGGTCTTGCTATGGCAATGGCTGTTCTCGAGTCGAATGACATCAAGCATGGTCCTATCGAACTTCTCTGTACTATCGACGAGGAGACTGGTATGACAGGTGCCATGGCTCTCAAGCCAGGTGTACTTCAGGGTGATATCCTCATCAACCTCGACTCAGAGACTGAGGGTGAGCTTTATGTAGGTTGTGCAGGTGGTCTTGATGCTTCAGCATCAGCTACATATGTACCTGCAGAGGCACCGGAGGCGCATGAGTGCTGGTCACTCGCAGTAAAGGGCTTCAAGGGTGGTCACTCAGGTATGGACATCATCCTTTGCAGAGGTAATGCAAACAAGCTTGCCGCACGCATCATATACGAACTCATGACCAAGGCTGACGTGAAGCTTCTCGATCTCGAGGGCGGTACACTCCGCAACGCGATCCCACGCGAGGCATTCGCAACAGTATATGTTCCAGAGGCTAAGGTAGCTGAGGCTCAGAAGGTATTTGCAGAGGTCTCTGCTGCCATCAAGGCTGAGTACGCAGGTACTGATCCTGACTCTGAGTTCATCTTCAAGCCATACGAGTGCGCAGAGGGCGAGTGCTGCTGCCACGGCGACGAGTGCAAATATGTTCCTGAGGCTGACGCTTTCCGCTTCATCCGCGCTATCCTTGCATGTCCTGACGGAGTAGAGCGCATGAGCAGCGAGATGCCAGGTCTTGTCGAGACTTCGAACAACCTTGCGATGGTAAAGATCGAGGCTGGCGAGTTCAGTGTGAAGACTCTCATGAGAAGTTCTGTAGACACAGCTAAGGACGCTCTCGCACAGAAGTTCGAGGCAATCTTCTCTCTTGCAGGCATCGAGACTTCATTCGCAGGCGGCTACTCAGGATGGGCACCGAACCCTGACTCTGCTATCCTCGCTACAATGAAGAAGGTATATAACGACCTCTATGGCAAGGAGCCTGCCGTGATGGCTATCCACGCCGGTCTTGAGTGCGGTATCCTCAGCGGTGCTTACCCTAACTGGGATATGGTATCATGCGGCCCTACTCTCATGAGCCCTCACTCTCCTGACGAGCGTGCGAACATCCCTTCAGTGGCCAAGTGCTGGGAGTTCCTCCAGGCTGTTCTTGCGAACATCCCTGTAAAATAATCTTTTGAGACAGACATTCTATAAAGATCTTTTGAAACTCGGGCTGCCCATAATGATCGGGCAGCTCGGGATTATTATTTTGTCTTTTGCCGACACGATGATGGTGGGGCGCTGCGGTACTGCTGAGCTGGCTGCCGCGAGTTTCGTGAACAATATGTTCAACCTTGTCATCGTCTTTTCTACGGGATTCTCTTATGGTCTTACTCCAGTGGTCGGCAATCATTACGGCAGGGGAGAGAGAACTTCAGTCGGGCGGATGCTTAAAAACGGCTTAGCAGTCAATGCTGTAGCCGCTTTGGGGCTCATGCTGCTTATGAGTGTGCTCTACTTCAACATCCATCGTCTCGGCCAGCCGGTCGAGCTCCTGCCTCTGATGAGACCATATTATATAGTGCTGCTGATCTCATTGTTGTTTGTGCTGCTTTTCAATGCGTTCAAGCAGTTTGCAGATGGTATTACAGACACGGTGACTCCTATGTTTGTCCTGCTGGGAGGCAATGTGCTCAACATCTTCCTCAACTGGGTGCTGATCTATGGTAAGCTCGGTGCTCCGGCCATGGGGCTTCTTGGTGCCGGCGTTGCGACGCTGACTGCACGAGTTGCGATGTTGCTGTGCTTTGTTCTGGTATTCTTTACAGCGAAGAGATATCGTCCTTATGTGCAGGGATTCTGTGAGTCGCATGTCAATCGTGAGGACTTCGTGCTGCTGAATAAGATGGGAATGCCGGTCGGACTTCAGATGGGCATGGAGACCGCTTCGTTCAGCCTCAGCACCATCATGGTAGGCTGGCTTGGAACTGTAGCTCTGGCTGCCCATCAGGTCATGCTGACGGTAGGTCAGCTCGGGTTCATGATGTATTACGGTATGGCTGCAGCAGTTGCCGTGAAGGTCAGCAATTATCATGGACAGAATGACGTTGTGGCAGTCAGGACGACTGCCGGAGTGGGATTCAGGATCATTCTCGTGATGGCTGCTATGGTTTCTGTGCCTCTCCTCCTCTTACGCGGCAGTATAGGATACCTTTTTGCAGATAGTGCAGAGGTCGCGACGATGGTCGCTTCATTGGTGATTCCTTTCGTGGTATATCAGTTCGGCGATGGTCTCCAGTGCAACTACTCCAATGCACTTCGAGGCATATCTGACGTTAAGATGGTCTCGATCTATGCATTCGTTGCATATTTCCTTGTCTCCCTCCCGTCCGCATACCTTTTCGGTTTCATCTTCAACTGGGGCCTTACCGGCATCTGGCTTTCATTCCCGCTAGGCCTTACCACTGCCGGCCTCCTATTCTATTTCCGTTTCCGAAAGTCTGTCAGGTAGGATTATTTCAGACCGGACAACCAGTTCGTGATGGTTGTCAGTACGTCTGGTGAGATAGTCTCTTCGATTTCCTTGTATTCATCGACTCGGCCTGTGGTGCAGGTCTGGAATATATGATTCACACCTTCGACTTCGTGTATCACATCAGCTGTGTTGCCGCTCAGTCCGTTGCGGAGTGCTTCCAGATTGGTTTCATAGTTGACCTGGATGTCCTTTGTGCCGTTGAGGGCGAGGACCGGACATGTGATCTGTGGCAACAGCGGTCTGACATCCACAGCAATGAATCTTGACAGGTATGGGGTCTGCAGTTGTGCCATGACTGCCTGGTAATTGCGTTTCAGTGCTTCCGGGAGGTCGGAATTGGCAGCGGAAGGCAACGGCTTGCCGTCATTGCATGCGTCGAATGCCTCGGAGAGTAGCCTGCAATATTCATTGACAGTCTCTTCAGGCAGTCCAGCATCAGTCAAGGCAATCCTGTTCTGTTTCACCAAAGTTTCAGCTCCTGATACCATCATTCCAGCCAGACTGACGGCGTAATCCACCTGGCTCTCGGATGCCAGCATCATGGCTATCGTACCTCCCTCGCTATGACCGATCACGCCGACATGGCTGAATCTGCTTCTGAGAAGTTCCAGTCCGGCAAGGGCGTCTGTCTTGAAGTCGTCTATGGTGCAGTCGTTGAGGTTGCCTTCATATCCGTTGAAACCCCTGTCGTCGTATCTTAAAGTCGCTATTCCGGCGCGAGCAAGCGCGTCAGCGATGACGGCGAACGGCTTGTGGTCGAAGAGTTCTTCATCGCGGTTCTGGATGCCGCTTCCGGTAATCATTATAAGTGCAGGTGTCTGGTCAGTGTAGCCTTCTGGCAAGGTGAGTGTGCCATGCAGAACTATATCTTCATTTGCAAATGTGACCTCTTCCGTCGTATATGGAAACGGTCCCACGGGGGTCTGCGGTCGCTTCGGCTTGTTCTCGCCCGGGGTAAGGGTCAGCGGGAACTCTACATTCATCTGCTTGAATGTACCCACAATCTGCCTTATCATCCATGTACCCTCGTAGGTTGCCCCGAGAGCAGGAATCTTTACGGTTATCTTTCCAAGGCCTCCTCTTTCTATCTGCATAGGAATACCCTTGGCACCCTGGTCCGGTGAATCCATGGTAGGATTCTCGTCATCCAGGTGGAAGGTCAGAGTCAGTTTCGTACCTTGGATATCCAGTTTTCCCGACCATGTTCCTGTCTGTGCCGTAGCAACAGTGATATATGAGAGCAGCACGACTGCCGCTACAAGAAGTTTTCTTATCATAACACCAACATTTGCCTGTAAATATACAAATCTTGTGAACACCATCCACACTAATGCATTAAAAACGTGGCAGATACCCACCTCGAAGGCAGTATCTGCCACGTTTATGCCACTTTTCCGTGGACGATGTACTCAGAATTTATCCTACGGCAGCTCTTCACTATATTCGATATCCAAAACAGCCTGGTCAACGGCAAGTTTTTCATATCCGCAATGGGTGAGCGCATAATCATCGACAGCGCAGTTTTCATCCCTGCAGGTACCGGTCATCTTCTCGTTTGTAAGAATTATTATGCGTAATTCAGCAGGCATGTCATCCAGACCGTCAAGTGTCAGAACGCCTGTTGTCGGATCATACGAATATGTGCCGTCCTTGTAGAATTTCTTTTGACTTTCATTAGAGTTGATGTACTGGCGGATGACCCCGTCCGGCTTTACTGCAAATAATGGCTTTGCCTCATCGCCAGGCATCGGGGCAGGATCCATTTTTCCTGAAGTCGATACGAAATGCATGTTGCTCAGCTTCCAGACTCCGTTGAATAAATAGTTGAACATGTCCATTGATGTAATGTCCGCCTTAGGAGCATAATGACCGTCAGTTTCAATCAGTTCCATGTAATTGCCCATCGGTTCGCCGAACTCGAACCTGTCCTTTGAGGTGTGCTCGATCTTGTCTTCACATGCGCTAAGCGCAGTGACGATAAGTGTCATTGCTAAAATTCGTTTCATAGTCTTGATATGTTATTGGGATTATTAGAATGCGAGACCTATTCTGTATTGAATATGTGGGGCGAGGAACAGTCCGTATTCGGTGGTGATGCCGATCTTCGGACCGAAAGTGATCTCATGGAACCAGAGTCTGCCGAAACTTCTTCTGATTCCGTACGATGGTGTGAAGCTGACTTCCAGTCCGTCACCTGTGTTGGCGCGGAGCCTCATGGATACGAAGTCTGAGGAGTTGTTGTATGTGCTCCTGCCGCATTCAGCGCGCTTGGCGATGTTGGAGTACCATCTTGCCTCAAAGCTGGCGCCAATTCCGGAAACCAATGATATTGTAGATAAAGTCGGAGCGGAAGATGCCGCAAATCCGACAGGCACCAGACCGAAGCGTCCGATCAGGGACCATCTGTCCGCTACGCGTCCTTCATAGGAATATTCGATTCCGCCTAGAGGAAATGAAATCGAATGGTTGGAGCGTAACTCATAAGAATAAGTGATAATGTCCTGCGGTCTCTGTTCGATAGGTTTAACCTTTGCCGACATCCCGAGACTGCAGAACAATACAGAAATGATGATAAAAGTCTTTTTCATAATGGTAAATTTTACATTCTTCACCATTATGACGCACTTCCTCCTAAAAAATACTATGCGTTACTTACAAACCATAATATCAAGTATCATGTCGTCAGTATGCTGCATACCCACGGAACCGATCTTGCCGAGGTTCTGGATAGTCTTCTCGATGTCCTTCTCGATGATGCCGTCATGCTCCGAGATGCACATGCCCTCGCGTGCCAGCACTGCAGACTGAAGCGCACTCGACACTCCGGATGCAACCTTCATAGCACATCCCACCTTTGCTCCGTCGCATACCATTCCGGTGATGTTTCCGATCATGTTCTTGATAGC
>JAGBTT010000093.1 GCA_017631175.1 Bacteroidales bacterium | reverse complement strand
TTTACACCAACTTCGATGCTCTTAAGACCAGGCACGAGTCCCAGGAGGGACTCATATTTCTCCTTGACATCTTCAGCGAGTTCCTTTGGAGTCTTGCCATCTGATGGCTTGAACTTCCACATTACACAATATCTTACCATAGCTGTTATTGTTTAAGTGTTACTAAAATCAATATTTGACCACTAATTTAGCAACAATTATCGAAAACGCCAAAATAAATCTGCAATTCTGGGGGTTGTAATGTTATTTATAAGTCAATTTCGTTTGTGGGTATCATGCTGTCAGCACCTAAATGATTGTAGGCCAGTCTTTTGAGTGTATATGCCTGCTTCAAAAGGGAGCAGGCATATACACTCAAAGGGTTGATGTCGAGTGGGTTAAGTGCTGACAATTGGTGCGGGAGAGTTTGGTGAAGGAGGGGGATTTTGTGTTGTCGGTCTTTTTGTTTAATTTTGTATGTTTATGAAACATGAAAATCATAGAGGTGCGCGCATAGCCAAGAACACCCTGATGCTTTACGTCAGGATGTTCGCCCTCATGCTTGTCGGACTCTACGCTTCGCGTGTCGTCTTGGCGGCTCTTGGTGAGAATGACTACGGCATCTATAATGTCATTGGCGGCGTCGTGTCCATGTTTACCATCATCTCCGGCGCACTCAATTCAGCAGTCCAGCGCTTCATCACATATGAAATGGGAAAGGGCTCCGAGGCCCAGCTGAACAAGGTGTATTCGTCAGCGGTGCTCATACAGCTTGCCCTTGCTCTGGTCATAGTGGCTCTTGCTGAGCCTGCCGGTCTGTGGTTCATAGACAATAAGATGACCATCGATCCTTCGCGTATTCCGGCAGCACGCATGGTCCTGCACTTTTCCCTGCTGGCCTTTGTGATAAATCTGATGAGCGTGCCACAGATGGCCTCGATTACTGCTCATGAACATATGTCCGCATATGCCTGGATAGGCATTCTTGACGGCGGACTCAGGCTCGGAGTAGCTCTTGCCATAGCGTATTCGTCTTCTGACCGACTTATCATGTATGCAGCCCTCATGGCCCTTGTGGTCATCATGGTCCGTGCAGCCTATGGCATCTATTGCCGCCGTCATTTCCCCGAGTGCAGGTTCCGTCCTCATATGGACAAAGGACTGATCAAGGAAATGTTCTCCTTCGCCGGCTGGAACTTCGTGGGAGTGACCTCGGGCGTGCTAAGGGACCATGGCGGCAATATCCTTATTAACCTGTTCTCGAGCCCGGCAGTCAATGCGGCGAGGGGAGTGGCGGTGCAGCTTAACGGTGCAGTGCAAGGCTTTGTAACCAATTTCATGACGGCTGTCAACCCGCAGATAACCAAAACATATGCATCCGGCGAACATGAGTATACGTTCTCACTTGTTCGCAGAGCATCCCGTCTGTCGTTCTGCCTGTTGTATCTGCTGGCCCTGCCGGTGATCTTCAATGCAGAATTCCTGCTTGGCATATGGCTTAAGGAAGTACCGTCCCATGCTCCGCTTTTCGTGCAGCTGTTCCTGATATTTGCTTTGAGCGAGTCCATGTCCAACCCGATGATTACGGCTATGCTGGCTACCGGAAACATCCGTCGTTATCAGCTTGTCGTAGGTGGACTCCAGCTGCTCAATCTGCCGGTATCGTATATGTGCCTGAAACTTGGCGCCATTCCGGAGGTGACGGTCGTCGTGGCGATAGCGATTTCGCAGATATGCCTTTGGGCGCGTCTGATAATGCTTAACAAGGCTACAGGTTTCCCTGTCATGCCGTTTGTGGATAAAGTCTATTGTACCTTGCTTTTCAAGGTGGTGTGCTGTTCCGTATGGCTGCCTCTGTCCATAGAGGCCGTCAAGCCGGAGGGATTCCTCGGATTTGCGGTCAGCGCTTCCGGTTGTGTCCTTGTGACGCTCCTGATTGTATGGCTGTTCGGACTCCAGCCTGATGAAAGACAATGGGCGGTTGCTAAACTGAAAAGAAGATGATAACGATAACGGATAAGTCTCTCTGCTGTGGCTGTACGGCATGCATGTCTGCATGTCCGGCTCAGTGTATCGTCATGCGTCGTGACCGCGAGGGGTTTGATTATCCGGTCATAAACAGTCCTGACCTCTGCCTGGAATGCGGAAAATGCGAGAGTGTATGTCCGGTATTGAATCCGTTGGAGACTGCAGGACCTCTTGAGGCTCTTGCGGTGCGTTCACAGAAATGGCTTGAGGGTTCATCGTCCGGAGGTGTTTTCCCTGCTTTGGCTGAAGAAGTGATTTCCGATGGTGGTGTGGTGTTCGGGGCTGTTGTCAATGATGATATGACGGTCGGTCATGCCGAAGCTTGCGATATGGCAGGTGTAGAGAAGATGCGCGGCTCGAAATATGTCCAGAGCGACCTGTTCGCTTCATATGAAGATGTCCGCTACTGGCTGGCAGAAGGCAGGAAGGTGTTGTTTACTGGCACGCCTTGCCAGGTGGCCGGACTGCATAGGTATCTTGGCAGACCATATGATGCCCTTTATACTGTTGACGTACTTTGTCATGGTGTTCCGAGTCCCGGACTGTGGGAGAAATATGTCAAGGCACTTGAAACCGAGCATGGCGGAAGGATGACATATGTACGCTTCAAGGACAAGTCGGCTGGCTGGAGGCATTATGCTTTTACCACATCTTTCGGGTCATGCCCATATATGGATGACCCTTACATGGCTCTATTTGTTCAGGATATGACACTCAGACCATCATGCTACAAGTGTGCTGCCCGTGATGGACGAAGCGGCAGCGACCTGACTTTTTCAGACCTCTGGAGCGTGCAGCTTTGTGCTCCTGAGATGTCTGATGATAAAGGAGTATCCGGAATTTATGTGAATACGGAGAAGGGACGGCAGCTTCTGGGAAGGCTTGCGTCCGGTATTGAGGCTGAATCTGTAGATATTGAGCTCTCGCGCATGGATAACGGAGGTTTCCGTGATCCTGAAGGCATTCCGGAAAGACGCGCGGAGTTCTTCAAGGGAATGCATTCGTGCGATGATATTATAAGGTACATGAAGGCATATGTTGTCAGGAAACCACTTTGGAAGAGGATGTATAGAGCGGTCAGGGGATTCCTTTCGTCATGTAAAAAGAATATATTGAAATGAGGATAGCTATAGTCACACTTCCGCTGCATACCAATTACGGCGGTCTGCTTCAGGCGTATGCGCTCAAGCATTGTCTTGAGGGGATGGGTCATGATGTAACTGTGCTGGACCGTAAGGTGAAGATGCCTCTTCCTGCTGTGTGGAAAGCGCCTTTCATATATATGAAGAGGCTGATTCAGGGAAAACCTCTGACGGAGGTCTTCCGTGAGCGATGGTATAAGCGTGATTATCCGATATTTGCTGCCCATGTCCAGCCGTTTACCGACAGGTATATCCGACCTCGCGTCCTGGGATGGTACAATGAGATCAAGGAAGGGGAATATGACGCTTTCATCGTAGGAAGCGATCAGGTCTGGAGACCTCTGTATTTTGGCAGGATAGAAGATGCATTTCTGGCGTTCACCAAGGATTGGGATGTGGTCAGGATGTCTTATGCGGCTTCTTTCGGTACCGATAACCTGGAATTTGAATACGAAACCGTCCGGATGTGCACATCACTTTTGCAGCGTTTTGATGCAGTGTCGGTACGTGAGGACTCTGCTGTGGCAATGTGCTCGGAGTGGCTCGACTGCGACAGAGCAGCGCATGTGCTGGATCCTGTTATGCTTTTAGCCTCAGAAGAGTACAAGGCATTGGCTTCCGATGCATCCGGACATCCATGCAAAGACAAGATCGTTACATATATATTGGACAGGAATTCCGAGAAGCAGGTTGTCGTAGACTTTATGTCCGAAGTTTCCGGATGTGAAGTGGCTGATCTGTCCGTACATTCCGATTTGCGCTTGCCTGCTGAAAAACGGGTTGTTCCGCCTGTCGAGGACTGGCTTGCCGGGTTCATGGATGCACGTTGCGTGGTGACTGATTCCTTCCATGGATGCGTACTTTCCATATTGTTCCATAAGCCTTTTGTCGCAGTAGGGAATTCCCGGAGGGGTATGACGCGCCTGGAATCCCTGCTAGGCATGTTCGGCCTGGATATGAGACTGGTGCAGGGGATAGATCCGGAGGATGACGGAGAATTCTTCCTGTCCGATCCGGACTGGGATGCTGTGGACGCAGTCCTTGAAACTGAAAGAATGAAATCTATGAGATTCCTCGAAGAGGGACTCCGTAAAAGCTGATGCTTATGGATAAATGCAGACTGAGTATCATCATTCCCGTTTACAACGTGGAGGAATATCTGGACCGCTGTCTGGGCAGCATTCTGGATCAGGATTTTACATCATATGAGGTTATCCTTGTTGACGACGGCAGTACGGATTCGTCTCCGTTGATATGTGACCGATATTCGGCGACAGACTCTCGTTTCAGAACTTTACATAAACCTAACGGAGGCGTCAGTTCGGCTAGAAATGCAGGATTGGAACTTGCGAAGGGTGAATATATAATGTTCCTTGATTCTGATGATGCGCTGCTGCCTTATGCTCTTGATGATATGATGGAGGTTGTTACAGGTGAAGATATGGTCGTTGCCGGATATGCTGCCTTCATGGGAGGCGTACCTGTCAGGAATGTGCGTCCGCGTGCCACTGTCTCTTACAGGAGCGCGGATTATCCTAAGTTCTTCCAGGATAACATAAGACGCAATTGCGAGATGCTTGATGCTCCGTGGTCAAAGCTGTTCAAGCGCAAGACTATCGGATCAACTCGTTTTAATGAAGAACTCAGCTATGCCGAAGACAAACTCTTCGTCTTTACAGTCATGGCGAAGTGTTCTTCAATCAAGACTTTTTCCGGTGACGTTTATGCATATTATATGAGACCGGGCTCGCTGGGAAGTGATATCAGGTCGGACAGACATATTCAGCAGCTTTATGTGTTCCTGCCTCTTTATGCAAAGGTGCTCATGAGTATAGCTGAACGTTGCCCGAATACTCCAAAAGTGCTCTCCCTTTATCGTAGGGACATGATCGGTAGGTATATATGTCGTATGCTTAACATATATATGAGCCGCAGGACAAAGATGCTGACCCGTGATAACATAGCCATATTATATCGCCATATGTCGGCAGACAGGAGTCTTGGCATATTCTCGATCAGGGCAGGTCAGATATTCAACCTTCTGCTATATAAGATTGGCAGACCTGGATTTACCGTGGCTGTGTATAAGGTGACGGCATTTGTTTCATCAGTTTTCAGGAGGAATAAGTGATGAGGCTGGCCGTCATATTCGAGAGCAGCCCTTTTGACAGGAAGGGCCTTTTCAATGCTGTCCATAACAGGGTGAAGCATCTTCTTGCCACTGGAGAGTGCTCTATAGATGTTTTCTGTATACACAGTCGCGACAATGCCTTTACACGTCGAGTAAGGCACACTCCATCTGTTCCTGATGTTGATATGGTTGAAGTTGAAGGAATCACGTATAACATGTTATGGTACAGATTCTCAGTGATTGACCATGTGATGCTGGAAAAACTTGATTTGCGTCCGTGGTTCTTCCGTCATTTCATTTCTTCGCATGTCAGCCAGCTTGAAGGTTATGATGTTGTCGTTGCGCATTCTTTCACAGGGGCTCTTTTCGCGCATGCGGCGCATGAATCATATGGTGTCCCATATTATGTTACGTGGCATGGGTCCGATGTGCATACCCATCCTTGGAGAGTTTCGGTAATGCTGCAGGATACGCGCAAGGTTATGGAAGACGCTGAATGTAATTTCTTTGTCAGCAAGGCTTTGATGGCGGCCTCGGACAAAATTACCGTCAATGCTTCCAAACAGGTACTATATAATGGTGTCTCTGATGAATTTGTAGAGTATGATGCTGAAGAACGCAAAAGCGTCCGCAACAGGTTTGGTGTTGGCAATGACGATCGTGTGGTTGCATTTGTAGGCAACCTTGTTCCGGTAAAAAATGTTCCTGTGCTTCCGCAGATTTTTGCTGAGGTGGCAAAGCGCTTTGGAGGACCTCTCAAATTCTGGATCGTTGGTGACGGTAAACTAAGAAAACGGCTGGAATCCTCTATGACTCAAATGGATTTCGATATTAGTTTCTGGGGAAATGTCCTGTCAGAAGATATGCCGGCCGTCATGAATTCCATAGATGTTCTAGTGTTGCCTAGCCTTAATGAGGGACTTCCTTTGGTTTGCGCAGAGGCTATCAGTTGTGGTGCCAAGGTAGTCGGATCTGATGTAGGTGGAATCCCCGAAGTAGTTGGACATGATAATGTTGTTCCTTTGGGTGATTCTTTCGTTAAGGACATCGCCGACAAAATCGTTTCAATGCTGAATGGTCAATCTCCGGTTCAGACCCTTCCATCCGAAATCTCATGGTCTCGAACTGCCTCTCTTGAACTCTCTATCATGCAATCTTGTCAGCATTTAACTCGCTGATTGCTTTTTGAAGTCAATGTTAACGACGATTGAACAGACGTGGTAGGAGTGATGTGAAGCGGACTGTCTGTCCTGTCCACGGGTGGATGAATGACAGTGTCTGTGCGTGGAGGGCCAGCCTTCCGAACGGATTGGTCGCAGCTCCATATTTCTTGTCGCCGGCTATCGGGTGTCCGATCCACTGCGAGTGAACTCTGATCTGGTTTTTCCTTCCGGTCTCTAGCTCGAACTCTACCTTGGTGTACTGCTCCTCATTGATTGTGAGGTGTCCGATGGTCTTACAGTGTGTAGACGCGTACTGCCATTCCTTGCGCGGTGGTCTCTCCGGAGTGTCACCTTCGCGCAGCTCAAAGGCATGAACCTTGAGCGACTTCGGATGTTCATAAAGCCAGCTCTCGATCCAGCCGTCCTCGCTGTCTATATGTCCCTCAAGCACAGCGACATACTTTCGTTCTTGCACAACCTCGCTCCAATTGTCCTGGAGTGCATGTTTGGTCTCCTCGTCCTTGGCAAACACGACCAGTCCTGAGGTGTCCCTGTCGAGTCTGTGGACTATGAAGATGCGTGGCAGGTTCTGACTATTGTTTCCGGCCATGTCTCTGCCTCTGCCGCGTCCCCCTCTACGGCCTTGCTGCTCTGCCATATAGTCCATCAGCAGGGAGTGCGCAGTGACTTCCGGGCCCTTGCTTCCGCCCTTGTTGGTCGCCACAGACAGCAGTCCTGACGGCTTGTTTACAACGATCAGCCAATCGTCCTCAAAGACGATCTCCATAGCCTCTTTTCTGTTATCATGTCTGCCCATATGGTGAATATTTTTGCGGGAGCAAATTTAGTGAAAATAATGATTATCTTTGCAAAGATATACAGGACAGTGATGGCAGAGAAAAATATCATATGGGACCCGCTGAGGAAGAAGCATGTGGCGCTGACTCCGGAGGAGCATGTGCGCCAGTGGTTCATCGGTGTGATGGCAAACCATATGGAAGTTCCTATGCATATGATGATGAGTGAGGTTGGCTTCAAGCTCGGAGACAAACCGTTCCGTGCCGACATACTTGCTTATGACAGGAAACTGCAGCCGCTGGTCATCGTAGAGTGCAAGCGCCCGGAGGTGGAACTGACAAGGGATGTGCTTGACCAGGCGGTGAGGTATAACCTCGTGCTTGATGTCAAGCTGATCATCATCACCAACGGACATAAGACATTCATCTGCCGCAAGACCGACACAGGTTACGGATTCATAGACTCGCTACCGAAATACGAAGATTTAGTATGACCCAGACAACGATAACGCAAGGATTCCTTGATCACGATATTTTCAAGATCGTATCACAGACAGCCGCTGAGAAAGGCGTAAAGGCTTATGTCATTGGCGGTTATGTGCGTGACTGCTTTCTCGGAAGGGAGAGCAAGGACATAGACATCGTTGTCGAGGGTAGTGGTATTGATCTGGCTGAGGCTGTGGCGGCAAAGGTCCGTTCGAATGTTTCGGTATTCAGGACCTATGGAACTGCCATGCTCCGGTTCAAAGGTGTCGAGATCGAATTCGTAGGTGCGAGAAAGGAATCATATGGACGAGGAAACGCTATCGTGGAGGACGGCACCCTGCAGGAGGACCAGCTCCGCAGGGACTTTACCATCAATGCGATGGCCTTCAGTCTCCAGGAGGCGGACTTCGGAGCCCTTGTGGACCCGTTCGGTGGCATAAGGGACCTTGCGGCAGGCATCATCCGTACACCGATGGATCCTGATGTGACATTTGGTGATGACCCTCTCAGGATGGTCCGTGCCGTTCGTTTCGCGACAAGATTGGGTACTCCGGAGCAGGCGTTCAGGATTGCTGATGAGACTCTGGATTCAATAAGGCGTAACAAGGCCAGACTTGTGGATGTTCCGAAGGAAAGAATCGTTGAGGAACTCAACAAGATCCTCCTTGCGCAGAAGCCGTCGACAGGCTTCCGTCTGCTTGACGAGACCGGACTTCTGGACGGAATCCTTCCGCAGCTGTCAAAGCTCAAGGGAGTAGAGACCGTTGAGGGTAAGGGTCATAAGGAGAATTTTTCACATACTCTGGAAGTGCTTGATAATGTAGCTGTTGCCGAAGTTGAGGCTATCGCGGAAGGAAGACTTAAGGACTATGTTTTTGAGGACGGTCAGGAGGTGGCTAAGGTCCGCACAGAGCCATATGTATGGCTTCGTTGGGCAGCTCTTTTCCATGATATCGCCAAACCGTCTACAAAGCGTTATGATCCAAATCTCGGCTGGACCTTCCATGGCCATGAGGTGGTCGGTGCAAAGTGGATTCCTAAGATATTCCAAAGTCTGAAGATGCCTCTGAACGAGAAGATGAAATATGTGCAGAAGCTCGTGAATCTGCATCTTAGACCTATTGCCCTTGTTACTGAGGAGGTTACAGATTCTGCCGTTAGACGTCTTCTGTTTGATGTCGGTAACGATATAGATGACCTGATGCTTCTTTGCAATGCTGATATCACATCCAAGAATCCTCGCAAGGTGGCGAGACTCAAGTCTAACTTCGAGCTCGTCAAGACCAAACTGGTGGAAGTAGAGGCTAAGGATGCGATCCGCAACTTCAAGAATCCGATCACCGGCGAATATGTCATGCAGCTCTTCGGTATCGAGCCATGCAATACTATCGGTCAGCTCAAGGAGCAGGTCAAGAATGCTATCCTTGATGGTGTGATCGAGAATTCGTTCGAGGCAGCTGATGCATTCATGAGGGAAAGGGCTGCAGAGATCGGGCTGTTTCCCGTTGCTGAATAATTCATGGAGATAATCCGTAAATACATAGACCATGTCAGGAATATCCGCCGATATTCCGAGAGGACGGTGCATCTGTATGAGGACGTTCTGAATCGTTATGTGCGCATGACTTTTCCGGATGGAACCCCAGATGAGTCCGGTTTCATGGAATCGTTCAATCGATTTGAAATCAGAGGGTTCATGGTAGCTTTGATGGAGGATGAAGGTCTTTCTCCCAAATCCGTTTCCTTGCACATGTCTGCACTCAGCAGCTTCTGCCGTTATCTGGTGAAGGAGGGAAAGTTGAAGTCCAATCCTGTCCGTACGCTCACGAGACCCAAGGTGGAGAAACGTCTTCCGGAGTACTTCCGTGAGGAGGCCATGCAGGCGTATTTCGACAAGACTCGTGAGGAGGCGTCGCCGGAGTATCTTGCAATCTTCAAGGAGAACATCGATAATGATCATGGCAAGAGGCTTTATGAGAAACGCCTTGCACGCCTGATCATATCCATCCTTTACGATACGGGTCTTCGTCGTTCCGAACTCATTGGTCTTAAAATTGAGAATGTCGATTTCGCCAGACAGACGCTGAAAGTGGTGGGAAAGGGCAATAAAATGCGAGAAATTCCGCTTCTTGATTCGTTATGTCAGGAAATTTTGTTATATTTGGAGGCAGTTGAGGCATTGGTGTGCGGGAAGAGATCTTTGAAAGAGCCGCTGCTTGTCACGTTCCGGGGCAGTCCTTTGTATCCGGTCTATGTCGACAGGACTGTGAAGGCCGAGCTGGGAGATGTCAAGGGTATAACGGGACGCAAATCCCCGCATGTTTTGAGACACTCCATAGCTACGGAGCTGATGAACAATGAGACGAACCTTAATTCCATCAAGGAGATGCTCGGACACTCGTCGCTTGCTACGACACAGGTCTATACCCACAGCAGCTTTGCCCGACTGAAGGATATTTATAAACGTGCCCACCCAAGGGCTAAAAACGGAGGTAAACATGGAGATTAGAGTGCAGTCGATCAAGTTCAATGCAGATCAGAAGCTGTTGGACTTTGTAGAAAAGAAATTCTCTAGACTTGAGAAATTCTATGATGCTGTAACGTCGGTAGACGTAGCACTGTCATTGCTTCCAGACCATGACAACAAGAGTGTGAAGGTACAGGTAAGCATTCCGGGAAATACAATCGTTGTGGAGAAGAATGCGAAGACCTTCGAAGACGCAGTAGTGGACTGCGCAGACATCCTTAAGGAGAAACTTGTAAAGGTAAAGGAGAAAAAAGCAGAATAAGATTGAAAAGCGCTGATTAATCAGCGCTTTTTTTTATCTTTGTGTAATTATGGCAAAAGGTTTTATAGAGACTGATTCTCTGTGCAGGGGGATTGTGAAGGATGCCCGAAACGGCATCTTCAAGCCGGTTTATCTTCTGATGGGAGATGAACCGTATTATGTCGATATGGTTTGCGATGCGATTCTGGAGCATTGCATCGACGAGAGTGAGAAGGATTTCAATCAGACGGTCTGCTATGGTGCAGATGTTACAGCAGATGCAGTGATTACTGCAGCCAGAAGATATCCTATGTTCGCGGAGCGTCAGCTGGTGGTTGTGAAGGAAGCACAGATGATGAAGGGACTGGAGGAATTGGCTGTCTACTGCCAGAATCCTCTTGATTCTACAGTGCTGGTGATAGCGATGCATGGCGCAAGCTCAGACAAGCGCAAGTCTCTGTATAAGACTGTTGCCAAGATGGGTGTTGTGGTTGATTCTCAGGCACTCAAGGATTATGATATGCCTCGATGGATACCTGTATTCTATCAGTCCAAGGGCTTGCAGATTGCTCCGGATGCCGCTGCGCTCCTTGCCGAACATGCAGGAACCGACCTGAACAAGATTGCCATAGAGACAGAAAAGATGTTGAAGAATCTGCCTGAAGGCACGACCCAAGTGACTGCGGCAGATATTGAGAAGAACGTCGGCATCAGCCGTCAGTTCAGCATATTCGAGCTGACAAAGGAATTGTCGCATAAGAATGCGGCCAAGGCTTTGAGGATCGCGGCGTATATAGGATCGGCGGCGAAATTTGCCATGCCTATGGCGGTGAGCGCCCTGTATACTCATTTCTACAGAATATTGAAATATAATGCCTTGTTGTCGCTTACAAGAAATCCGGCGAATGACCAGAAGGCGAAGGTGCTCGGTGTAAACCCGTATTTCTTTCAGGAATACGACATTGCCGTGCGCAACTATCCGCTCCGCAAGAGCATGGCGGCGATAGCCCTTCTCAAGGAGTATGACTTCAAGGGCAAGGGAGGAAACATCGGAGAGGCGACTGACGCTCAGCTTATGGTGGAGCTTACTGCCAAACTTTTGAATCTATAAAACAACAACATAATGGGAATAATTGAATGCAAGAATGTGTCGAAGGCCTTCGGAGAGAAGGTGGCTCTCGACAATGTGTCGGTAGATATCCCCAAGGGTCAGATCTTCGGTCTGCTCGGCCCTAACGGAGCAGGTAAGACGACTCTTATCCGCATCATCAACCGCATAACGATTCCAAATTCGGGAACAGTGTTTTTCGACGGCCGTCCTATCACTCAGGACGATGTCGAGAAGATCGGATATCTGCCTGAGGAGCGCGGTCTCTACCGCAAGATGAAGGTAGGCGAGCAGGCGATGTACTTCGCGCAGCTCAAGGGAATGAGCTATCGCGAGGCTCAGGACGAACTCAAGAAATGGTTCATCAGATTCGGCATCGAGAGCTGGTGGAACAAGAAGGTGGAGGAACTCTCCAAGGGTATGGCCCAGAAGGTCCAGTTCATCACCACTGTGGTCCACAAGCCGAAGCTCCTCATCCTTGACGAACCTTTCTCAGGCTTCGATCCTGTCAATGCACAGGTGATCCGCGAGGAAATCCTCCGTCTGAAGGAGGAGGGATCGACCATCATCCTTTCGACACACAACATGGAGTCCGTTGAGGAACTCTGCGACAGCATCGCCCTGATCAACAAGTCACATGTCGTGATCACAGGAGGAGTGGACGAGATCCGTCGCAAATACGGCAACAATAATGTGGAACTCATCTATACATCTGAAGCATCCCTCAAGGCCGTTCCTGGCGTATTCGATGTGCTTTCAGACCAGGATGACATGGGAAGACACACATCAGTACTTTCGATAGAGAACGGCTCGACCACAAACGACGTTCTTGCGGAGGTAATGAAGCAGGAACTGACAGTCAACTCATTCAAGGAACTGGTTCCAAGAATGAACGACATATTCATCAAACTTGTAACAGAGGAGGAGTAGGCCATGAAGCTAAGAAACATAAAGACCATCATTTCACGCGAATACATGACCCGCGTAAAGAAGAAGTCGTTCCTTCTTATCACTTTCCTGGGTCCAATCTTCTTCGCTGCAATCTGCATCCTGCCGAGCCTGATCATGTTCATGGCAGAGGACAAAGGCAAGCAGATCGCCGTAATCGACGAGTCTGGCATCGTGATGCCTAAGTTCGAAGACACTCAGGCGATAGATTACATTGACTGCACAGGCCAGCCGCTGGACAGCCTCAAGAATCAGCTTGACGTGCTCGGGTACGACGCCCTTGTGCAGATCTCTGCACTTGACACCCTGACTAAGTCAGTAAACGTGACGGCATACTCGTCGTCTCCTATGAGCGTGGACACTAAGGAGGCCATCAGTTCGAGAGTAGACGACGCTATAGAGGACTACCGCCTTTCTCTCTATGACATCGGAGACCTCAAGCAGATCATGAAGGACGTCGAGTTCAATTCGACTGTAACTACATATACCCTCGGAGAGGATGGAGAGGAAAAGATTTCATCGTCAGAGGTTTACATGATCATTTCCCTCGTTCTTTCAATGATCATCTACATGTTCATCGCTATGTTCTCCGGTATGGTCATGCAGAGCGTGATTGAGGAGAAGGCGAGCCGCGTGGTAGAGGTACTCGTTTCGTCTGTGAAGGCGACGGAACTTATGTTCGGTAAGATAATCGGTGTGGCATGCGTGGCGCTCACTCAGTTCTTCCTATGGATCGTGCTTACTGCAGTAATCGTTACAGGAGTATCTTCATTCATCGGATTCGATACCATGATGGAGAGCGCAAACGTCCAGACAGAGCAGATGACCCAGATGACCGAAGGTCTTGGCGTGGATCCTGAGATGATGGGCATGACAATGCCTGCAATCGACAGCACCACAGTGGCTCAGGGCGGCGAGATGGGAGCAGTCCTCTCGACACTCAAGGACCTTGACTACGGCATGCTGATCATAGGATTCTTCATCTACTTCGCATTGGGATATCTCCTCTATGCGTCGTTCTTTGCAGCTATCGGTTCTGCAGTCGAGAATGAGGCTGATACCCAGCAGCTTTCGCTTCCTGTGACAATTCCACTTATGATCGGTTTCTTCATCGCATTCTATGCGTTCAAGGCTCCGGACAGTGCGGTTGTGTTCTGGGGATCCATGATTCCGTTCACGTCTCCTATCGTGATGCTTGCCCGCATCCCGTTCGGAGTGCCTGTATGGGAGCTTGCCCTTTCTATCGGCCTTCTCGTGGCTACATTCATGGCATGCGGCTGGGCGTCGGCAAAGATATACAAGATCGGTATCCTGATGTTCGGCAAGAAGACCACATTCAAGGACCTCTGGAAATGGCTCAAGCAGAAGTAAGGCTCAAGAGGAAATAATATGAAGCGCATACTATTTACAATCGCTATACTCGCATCAGGCTGCATGGCCGCGTCCGCTCAGGAGTACAACTGGTCGTCGGTAGATATGGACGGCAGCAGGACAGGTTGCTCGGCTCCCTCTAAGGAGAATGTAGCCGTTGCTATCGGAACGATGGACGGAAAGACGTACGTCGCTCCGAACGGCACAAGACATAAGAAGAGATCGGCTGCTGCAAAGACCGCCAAGGTTGTGCTCAATGCCCAGCCGAAGATGGCTCGGGTCAAGGATGTCGTGGCACATTCTACTGGCTCATGGGACAAGGGATATCCCGAGAGCGAGCTCTCCAACTGGCTGATAGATATCATGATTGCCAAGACTGAGGCAATATCGGGTAAGCCGGTGCACATGGGAGTCACAAACTTCGGAGGCATCAGGGCTGATATGCCCCAGGGCGATGTGATCCTTGACGATCTCCTGTCGATGTTCCCGTTCAAGAACTATCTCGTATATCTGGAGCATAAGGGCAGCACGATCAGACGCATCATCGAGGGGATGGCGGCAACCCGCTTTCAGGTGCTCGGAGGCGTACGCGTCGTGGTAAAGGACGGCAAGGTGGAATCGATCGAGATCGGTGGTGAACCTCTTGATGATGACAAGGTATACGGCGTGACAACAGTATCATTCCTCCTTCATGGCGGAGATGGTCTTTACATGGCGGACGATGCGCTTTCGATGACAGAGTATCATGATGTCAACGTCATCGATGCTGTTCTGGAGCATGTGGCGGCAGAGACTGCGGCAGGAAGGTCTCTTGAGTATAAGAAAGACGGCAGAGTGACGATAATCATGTAGTTATGAAGAAGTTTATACTTACCATATTTGCTTTCGCCGCTCTTTCGTCAGCGGCTATGGAAGCCCAGGATCTTGTGATCCTGCATCTTAATGACACCCACAGCCACATCGACCCGGAGCGTTCCGGCAAGAATGCCGGCCACGGCGGAGTGGTCGAGGCGGCTGCATACATAGACCAGGTGCGTGCGGAAGAGGGAAGGAAGAATGTCCTTCTGCTTCATGCGGGAGACTTCAGCCAGGGAACGTCATACTTCACAGAGCTTGATGGTGACATGGAGATCGCCGTGCTCAATGCGACAGGATATGACGCCGTTTGCCTCGGAAACCATGAGTTCGACAACGGCATGGAGGCGCTTGCAAGAAGACTCTCCAATCTGAAGACAGCTGTAGTCTGTGCCAACTATGACTTCTCTGCAACGCCGCTTGCGAAGCATGTGGAACCATATGTGATCGTAAAGAGGGGAGGCCTGAAGATCGGTATCATCGGTCTGCTGGCCAATGTGGCAGACGTCGTGGATTCAAGGATTGCAGCCCAGCTTCAGTTCCAGGATCCTGCAGCATGCACGCAGAAATATGCCGATTACCTCAAGGAAGTCAAGAAGTGTGATCTGGTGATCTGCCTGTCCCACCTGGGATATGACGGAGAACCGTATACAGACGTGGAGCTTGCAGCTCAGACCCGTAATGTGGATATTATTGTGGGCGGACATTCCCATACGAAACTAAAAGATAAAGTCCTTGTTAAAAACCTTGATGGTGAGGATGTCGTAATCGTTCAGGACGGTAAGTGGGGACTGAAGGTAGGACGCCTTGACGTGGATATGTAATTAACCGATGCACCTGTCAGAACTATTCATAATCGCAGTCGGAGTGTCGATGGACGCCTTTGCAGTATCTATCTGCAAGGGACTTTCGGTTCGCACGCTGCAGCCGAAGCACTCTGCCGCCACCGCACTTTGGTTCGGTGGCTTCCAGGCGCTGATGCCACTGATCGGATATTTCCTCGGCATCAGTTTCGCCGACTTCGTGGCCAATGTGGACCATTGGATAGCATTCGTCCTGCTAGGAATAATCGGCTCCAACATGATCAAGGAGTCGTTCTCGAAGGATGAATGTGAATATAGCCCGGACTTTTCGGCCAAGGCCATGTTCCCGCTGGCGGTTGCCACAAGTATCGACGCCCTGGCAATCGGAGTGTCGTTCGCTTTCCTGCAGGTCAATATCTGGAAGGCGATACTGTTCATAGGACTGACGACGGGAGCGTTTTCGGCAGTCGGAGTGTGGATAGGAAAGTGGTTCGGATGCCGTTACAAGTCCAAGGCGGAGTTTGCCGGAGGCTTTATCCTTGTGGCAATGGGAGTGAAGATACTGATAGAACATACATGTTGTTAAAGATGTCTCGACTTCGCTCGACATGACAATTATTAATGATTTAAGATGCCGATATTAGAGAAGATAGTAATATCCGATTTCAGGAACATAGAGCTTCAGGAGCTGGAGTTCTCGCCGAACATCAACTGCATCAGCGGTAATAACGGCGAGGGAAAGACCAATCTCCTTGATGCCGTATATTACCTTTCCATGACCAAGAGCGCCTTCGCTTCTTCGGATAAATTCACCTTCCGCCACGGCACAGAGGAGTTTTCCATAGCAGGAACATACCGCATGGAGAACGGTCTTTCAAGCCGCTTCGCGATGAAGATGACCGCTAAGGGAGATAAGAAGATAAAGCGCGATGAAAAACCATATAATAAGGTTTCGGAGCATGTGGGTGTCCTTCCGGTCGTGATGGTCTCTCCGGCTGACATATCCATGGTCAGCGAGTCTGGAGAAGAGCGCAGGAAGTTTGTCAATGCTGTGCTCTCGCAGATGGATCATGAATATCTGGTGGCTTTGCAGCAGTACAACAGGCTGCTTCAGCAGCGCAACAAGATGCTTAAGGATATGAATCCCGACCGCTCGCTTCTGGAGGTAATCGATATGAGGATGGCTGCTCTTGCGGATCCGATCTACAGGGCCCGAAAGCAGTTTGTTGATGATCTTAAACCGATTGTGAGCGAGTATTACAGGCTTGTCTCCGGAGGCTCTGAAGAGGTTGACATAACATATGAAACCGAGCTGGACAAGGCTCCGCTCGACCAGCTTCTTGCCGCATCATATGATCGGGACCGTGCCCTCAGATATACATCTTCCGGACTTCAGAGGGACGATTTCAGTTTTTCGATGAACGGATGGCCTTTGAGAAGACACGGATCACAGGGACAGCAGAAGTCCTTCCTGGTGTCGCTCAAATTCGCCCAATACGAGATAATGAAGCGCTCATACGGCTTTGCGCCGCTGCTTCTGCTGGACGATGTGTTCGACAAACTGGATATGGGTAGAATTTCCAATCTCCTCCAGATGGTTTCTGGCAAGGATTTCGGACAGATATTCATAACAGACAGTAACAAGGTGCGCATGTCCGGAATCGTCGACGCCCTGACTCAGGACAGGGCATATTTCGAGACATCGGCAGGAACGTTTAAGAAGATATAGCATATGGCGTACGACCCAAGGACAAACAGGATGCGCAGACAGGATGCGGTCGGCATGGACGAACTCGTCAAGGAGTTCATCCGTGAGATGCGTCTGTCTGCCGGACTCAACAGGCAGAGGATAGATGAAGCCTGGGCCAAGGTGTCAGGTGCCGGAATGTATACCCTTGACATCCGATATGACAAGGGTGTTCTTTATTGTACGATAAATTCATCCATGGTGAGGAATCAGTTGTATTTCCAGAAGGATATTCTTGTGCAGACCCTTAATGAGGAACTGCAGAAGGATGAACTCCTGACTTGGGACTGGGCCAGTGGACCATGTGTCAAATCTTTGGTATTAAGGTAGATATGAAGGTAGTAGTTGATATAGATATACCTTTTGTAGAAGGAGTTTTCGAACCCTATGCTACGGTTGTATACAAGAAGGGAGACCAGATTTCCCGCGAAGATGTCATTGATGCGGATGTTCTGATTGTCCGCACCAGAACCAGGTGTGACGAGAACCTTCTAGGTGGTACTTCTGTGAAGATGGTTGCAACCGCAACAATCGGAATGGACCACATTGACTTGGAGTATTGCGCCTCCCATGACATCTATGTTGAGAATGCTGCAGGCTGCAATGCCGGTGGTGTAATGCAGTATGTCTTTTCTGCTGTATATGGTATAGCTGCCCGCAAAGGCATCAAGATTGAAGAGTGTACCTTCGGTATCATTGGTGTTGGTCATGTGGGCTCGAAGATTGAGGCTATGGCTCGCTATCTTGGGCTTAATGTCCTTCTTTGTGATCCACCAAGAGCTATTGCAGAGGGACCTGAGAAATTCTGTTCGCTGGAGTATCTTCTGGAACATTCCAATGTCGTGACAATGCACGTTCCGTTGGATGAAACAACCAGAGGCATGGCTGATGAAACATTCTTCGCGCTTATGCGTCCGGGAGCGATATTCATAAATGCCGCACGTGGTGAAGTTATTGATGAACAGGCTCTTGTCGCGGCGGAACCAAAGCTTGGCGCTGTTGTTATTGACACCTGGTGTCATGAGCCGCATATAAACCTTGACCTTCTTGAAGTGGCTGATATCGCTACTCCGCACATTGCGGGATATTCGCTTCAGGGAAAGCAGAACGCTACTACTATGGCGGTACAGGCAGTCGCTAAGTTCTTCGATATAGATGCATTGAAGGATTTCCAGCCGCATGATGACGATCCGACCCATACCCCTGTCCTTCTTGATCTCAAAGGAAAGAATCATGGCGAGATAGCTGCTGTTTTCCAATATAATTATCCTATATTTACAGACGATTTCCGTCTTAGAATGGAACCGGAGAAGTTTGAGAAGCTCCGTGGGTCATATCAGTACAGAAGAGACATATATTATATAGAATAACCAATAAACCACATTCAAATGTTTACAAAAGAAGACATCGCTCAGATCGAGCAGAGAGGCTCATCTGTGCAGACAGTAGAAGAGCAGGTGGAACGTTTCAAGAAAGGCTTCCCATGGCTGAAGATCGTTGCACCGGCAACACCTGAAAAAGGTATTCAGGTACTTGATGAAGCTGCAGTTGAAGCTGCCGTGAAGTACTATGAAGGCGCTCAGATCAAGGGAAAGTGCAAGTTCGTTCCTGCTTCAGGCGCGGCTTCACGTATGTTCAAGGACCTTTTCAGCGGTCTTGACGCACTTAAGGAAGGCAAGGAACTCTCAGACGACGCTCCTGCAGCTAAGTTCGTAGACCAGATCCAGTCATTTGCATTCTACACTCCGGAGCTTTTCGGTGAGCAGACATGCAAGTGTCCGGAGTACCGTCAGTCTGTTCTTGCTAAGACTCTCACTGACGAGGGACTCGGTTATGGCGCAAAGCCGAAGGGTGTGCTCAAGTTCCACAAGTACACTGACGGCGAGATCCGCACAGCATTCGCTGAACACCTTGTAGAGGCTCAGAACTACATGAGGAACGAGGATGGCACAGCAAACCTCGTCGTGACTATCTCTCCAGAACACCAGCACCTCTTCGAGGAGGCTTATGCAGAGGTCAAGGCTGCTTATGAGGCTAAATATGGAGTTGCCTACAACATTACATTCACATTCCAGGACAAGGCAACTGACACAGTTGCAGTAGACGTAGAGAACAAGCCTTTCAGAACCGAGACCGACTCTCTCCTTTTCCGTCCTGCAGGACACGGCGCGCTCATCTATAACCTCAATGCAATCAAGGATGAGGTCGTATCTATCAAGAACATCGACAACGTTGCTAACGAGAGACTCATGCCAGCTACCGCTACATGGAAGATGGTTCTCCTCGGAAAGGCTCTTGAACTCCGTGACACTCTCCACGGATATCTCCGTGAACTTGATGCAGTATGCACTCCTATCGCAGGTTCTAGAAATACGACTACAGGTGTTCCTGGCTATGACCCTCTTTATGATGATGTATACACAACTCCTGAGGCTCTTGCTCTCTGTGATGATATCGAGAAGTTCCTCGCTGACGTACTTTGCGTGCAGATGCCTGAGGCTGAGACTCCTAAGGCAAGAGTGGATGCACTCCGCAAGAAGCTCAACCGTCCTGTACGCGTTGCAGGTATGGTGAAGAACCAGGGCGAACCGGGCGGTGGTCCTTTCATTATCGCTGAGAAGGATGGTTCGACATCTCTCCAGGTGCTTGAGAGCGTTCAGATCAACATGTCAGACGAGCACGCTCGTGAGGCACTCGCTTCAGCAACACACTTCAATCCGGTTGACATCGTATGCTGCCTCCATGACTATCAGGGCAACAGCTTCAACCTCCTTGAGTATGTTGACGAGGATGCAGGATTCATCAGCTCTAAGAGCTACCAGGGCCGTGAGCTCAAGGCTCTCGAGCTTCCAGGTCTCTGGAACGGTGCGATGAGCAACTGGAACACCCTCTTCGTAGAGGTTCCGCTTGAGACATTCAACCCTGTTAAGGTTGTTCTCGACCTCCTCCGTCCTGCACACCAGAACTAACTGAGTTCTAATACCTTTGGGTAATAATAAGAAGATTTCCGAGTGAATCGGACTTCAGACCGAATATGTGGGCGTCATCTCCTGAGGTGACGCCTAATTTTTTGCGCAAGGTCTCAGTGTCCATCGGGATGTTGCGTGCAGTGACCTCGGCGCGTGGATATGTAGCGCCCGCAGCCTTGATCGAGCGTTTGTCAAGAGGTTGAACGCTTATGATCATATAGACCTTGCCATAGGGTTTGAGTTCATCGGCTTTTGCAGCGGATTCGGTTACATAATAGTGTGTTGACACACCAAGTTTCATGAGGCCGAAGCGGTTGGCTATCAGATTGAAGCAGCCTGCCTTCATGAGAGATTTGCCGGGCTCGAACAGGAAGAGTTCTCTCGACTCCGCTTGAGATGACAGGATAAATGGAGAAATCTTCTCTTCAGACGTCAAGAACGAAAATGCAGAAGGGTCCATATCAGGATAGCCGGAAGGAAGCTCCACAGCTGTAATGGTGTATTCTCCAGACCATTCACGATCCATCCAGATCAGCAGTTCCTTGCACTCTCCGCCGGTGGCTACGATATGAACTTCGCGGCAAGTACTGCCCAGGCGGGAGCATGCCATCGTGATGTCGGCCATGGGGGAGAGCTTGAGGAGAATATGTCTGCAATGCTTGAACATCTGCTCCTTGAGAGTCAGGACATCCGGCGTGCACTCCTCAAGCAGGAACACTTTCTTGCCACCTTCTCCTCTGCGTGCGGGGTCCATGTAGACAATGTCCGGTTGTGCTTCACAAAGGATCTTCCCTATGGTTTCAGGAGTGGATGTCATGTTCCTTATGACAATGTTTTCTGCATTGAGGGATCGGAAGTTATGTTCAGCAGCGATGCAGAGTTTCTCCTGCATCTCATGATACCACACCTGTGATGCCTTCTGTGAGAAGTACCATGAGTCTACTCCTAGCCCACCAGTCAGGTCGGCCAGCCTGAATGGCATGCTGCCGGCTATTCTTGAAGCCAACCCTGACTTGTAGATTCCTGTTGCTGTACTGCTGCACTGCTCGGCAGAAAGCCCGACCGGAAATATGAGCTCAGGGTTCATGTACCACTCCTGTACCTTGCCTTTAAGCTTCCTGCGGCTCTGTATACAGGAAACGGCCAGATCCATATCGATATCCGGCCATTTCTTCCTGTCCAGCACAAGTCTGGTCAGATCATCTGCAATATGTTCCTGCACAAAGGCAGTAAGCTTGTCCATATCAAGGGTGTTTATTGCGCCTTTCCCTTATAGTAAAGGTCGATTGTACTGGTCTGCATGCCGGTTGCCTGACTTGTCAGGATGAACTCGACTTCGTATTCCATTCCGTCACGGTTGATTTCAATCCAGTCACTGTATGATGGATGAGGCTTGTATTCGTTTTCATATGGCCATGATTGCATCATGTCGTATGCGAACTCCCAGCCTTCAAGCTCCATGAATGTCTTCTTGCCTGCATTTATTATCGAAGTCGGAACGGTAAGGATAGGCATGTGGGTGGAGTTTGCATTTGATATCGTATATCCTTCGCCAGGGGAGAAGAACAACCTTATGAAGGTACCCTTGTCCTCTACCATGAACTTCACGATTGTCTGTCTGCCTTCGTATCCGCTGTCGCCTTCGTAATCGTATATGAATCTGTTCAATTTGACTACGTCGGTCTCATATTCCCCTGAGTATTCAGCGCGCAGCTGGCTGTCATCCTTGAGCAGTGAGATGCTTATTTCAGCCCTTTCTTCTTTGATGCTGGTCCTGATCATGCCTACAGCACCTTTAAGAGTATACCTGCTTCTTGATACATAGAGCTTTACATCTGCCGGGGTATCAGAAGCAGTCAGCAGGAACTCCTTGCCGATACTGCTTTCAGGCATTTCTATTCTGATGGCTTCGATGCCGTTTGCCTCGTAAAGCGTGAAGCTGGCATTGCCACCGTCTTCGCGGGTTGTGAACACAGCTTCCTCAATCGCTGTGTGCTCCCTGTCGTAACCCCAGTCATCAGCATAAGGCTTCTCCTTTTCCACAGTAAATGTACCCTTGTATTCTCCTGACAGAATTGCAACCGGTACCGGACTGTTCTTGGTATGAAACCTTTCAACGAGGAACATGACCTTCAGGCTGTCATTCACTATGTCGGTTTCAATATAGGCGGTTCCTTCGTTTCCATATGCGAATTTCTGATCACAGAAACGGATGTATGATTCCTTTGATGTCTGTGAGTTGAATCTGTCGCGTCCTCCGAGGAAAGACTTATGCGTATTCAATACCACATAGTCACCGCTTGCCTTAATCTCCCTTGATGTCGTCAGCCCGCTGGTCGGAGAAAGCCAGATTTCGATGTTGCTGTCTCCTTTATCGTACTGGACTGCTGAGTTTATATCAAATGAATATCCGTCAAAAGTAAAGAGGTTTGTTCTTGGCTCTTCATTGATGACAGGACCATTGTCGGGTTCTGTACAGCTGATGGCCATCATCAGCCCGAGTGCTGCAGTGATGACAGCGTTTGCGAAAGATTTCAGTTTCATGTGTACTCAGTTAGATTATGCAAATATAGACAAATTCATGTAATTACGAGCATGTGGTCTGAACCTTGCTAAATTCACTTATGTTAATTTAAATTTTAGTGCGATGAAACGAATTATATCAACAGCCTCTGCAGCATTTCTACTGATTGCCGCTTCCCCGGATTCAGGAGCTTGCACAGGCATTTCCCTTAAGGCTCAGGATGGTAGCAGGATAGTAGCCAGAACGGTGGAGTGGGCTGCAACTCCTATGCAGTGCGGTTATGCCGTGGTTCCTCGCGGCCATGTGCAGCAGTCATATACTCCTTCCGGAGAGAATGGACTAAAGTATAAGGCAGTATATGGATATGTAGGTATCTATACGGAATACGAGCCTTTCGTTGTGGAAGGAGTGAACGAAGCCGGTCTCTCTGCTGGTCTGTTCTTCTTTCCGGGATACGGCGACTATAAGGCATACGACTCTGCTCGTAACAGCTTGACTCTCTGTGATATGCAGTTTGTGTCGTGGGTGCTTTCGCAGTTCTCGACTATCGATCAGATGAAGGATGCTCTTGAGGATCTTGACCTGGTTACGTTGGACCATAGGATCGGCGCCGTGCATTGGAGGATCACTGAGCCGGGCGGAAGGATGGTTGTACTTGAGGTGGTCGCCGGCGTCCCTCAGTTCTATGAAAACAAGCTCGGTGTCATAACCAATGCTCCAGGCTTTCAGTGGCACATGACCAACCTGAATAATTATGTCAACCTGTTGCCGGGATCTGCTCCGAACAATACCATTGCGCCGGGCGTTACGCTCCAGCCTCTTGGTCACGGAAGCGGAATGCTCGGACTCCCGGGAGACTTTACTTCTCCATCGAGGTTTGTCCGCGCGACATTCTTTCAGACTACTGCTCCTGTCTGGCCGGACGGCTTCTCGACAGTCGTACAGGCCTTCCACATCCTGAACAACTTCGATATTCCGATCGGCAGCCAGCACCTTAAGAAGGATATCCCTAAAGGCCTGCCAAGCGCTACTCAGTTTACAGCTGCGACGGACCTCAAGGCGATGAAGCTCTATTACCGCACTGCCTGGAACAGCAATATCCGTTGCATCGACCTGATGGACATAGACTTCAGGAAGGTCAAGTTCCAGAGTCATCCTCTCGACGATGTCCAGCAGCAGCCTGTTACTATGGTACGTGTGAAATAGACCCTATCGACCTCATAAGTGGCACTGCAGGCCAAACTATGAGGCACTATATAGTAAATCCGGTTACATACGATGATATGTAACCGGATTTCAATATGTTTTCTCGCTTCTTAGAACAGTCCGTAAAGCTGTGCGTCGATCTTGTCGGTGATTGCGGCGAAGTCTTCCGGACGATGCTCGTAGTCAAGGTCATCTGCCTCGATTACGAGTACTTTCCCTTTATAGTCGGCAATCCATTGCTCGTAACGGTCGTTGAGGTTGCTCAGGTATTCGATGCTGATGCCTTTTTCATAGTCTCGTCCACGCTTCTGGATCTGCGCTACCAGGGTAGGGACGGATGTCTTCAGATAAATAAGAAGGTCTGGCTCGCTGACCATCGACATCATCAGGTTGAACAGGTGCATGTAGGTGTCGAAGTCCCTGTCAGATAGGTTTCCCATGGCCTTGTTGTTTGCTACGAAGATGTGTACACCTTCAAGGATGGTGCGGTCCTGGACGATCACGTCATCAGACTTGGCGATCTCCACAAGGTCCTGGAATCTCTGAGCCAGGAAGTAGGTCTCCAGATTGTATGACCATCTTTCAATGTCCTTATAATAGTCTTCAAGATATGGGTTATATGTGACGGACTCGTATTTTGGTGTCCATCCGTAGTGCTCTGCGAGCATCCTTGTGAGTGTGGTCTTTCCGCAGCCGATATTTCCGGCGATACCTATATGCATGATAGTCAGTTGATTGTTCGGTTAAATAAAACAGACCTTCTGGCTCTGCGGCCAAAAGGTCTGCTAAATTACTACTTTTTAGCGGACTTTACAAGTCCGTAATCCGTTAGAACAGGAATCCTGTATTGATGTAGAATGCTCCGTTTCCGTCCTGCTTGTTGAAGCAGCGTGCGTACTCGAACGCCACGATGAAGTTCTGGTTCATGATGAATCGCAGACCTGCACCTGCTGCTCCATGGAAGCCGTCCTTCCTGTCAAATACGAAGTTTTCATACTGGTTTGCCATTGCAATTCCTCTAAGGGTGTTGCCGGCAGGGTTTACAGCAGGGTCCATTGACACCAGAGCAGCTTTCGCCTCGTCGCTGAATGTCATGTCATAGCCTCTGAATACATGTGCGCCGTCGCAGAATGCGCTGAGGGCGAATGCTATGTTCTGCTTTGCAAGCTGGAAATCGATGAATCTATAGCGGAACTCAGCATTGAAGTATCCTACGTCAAGACCCTGCACTCTGTTGAGCATAAGACCTCTGACAGTCCTGTATCCTCCGAATCCGTCGTTGTCGGCCTTCACACCCATGTTGGTGTAGAATGGGAGAGAGTACCACGGAGATTTGTTTCCGATTGTACCCTGATATCCGAGTCTGTAAGCGAAAGTCAGTTTATCTTGTATGATAGGTACATAGTGACGGAAAGTTGCGCAGTACTTATAGTTCTCATGGGTCGTTCCGAGCCACTTCGGTGCAGCGATGATGTGCGCCTCTGCCCAGATACCCTTGGTTGGATTGTTCTCGACGTTTCTGCTGTCATACATCAGGCCAAGTCGGATTGACGATGTGAGGCCACCGTTTGCTTCTTCCTCAGGAATGATCCCCCACGCCTTGTAGAGGTCGAAGAGGGTAGTACCGTCCTGACCGTCAAGGGTAGCTCTAGGTATGAACATGTCAACATCCTCAGGGTTGGCAAGAACAGCGTATCCTTTAGGACTGAAAGACTGTGCCTTGAGCCACTGGAAATGGTATCCGGCCTCCCAGTAGAAGTTTTCAAGAATCTTTCCTGTGAAATCAACCTTTGCCTTGATCAGGTCGCGTCCGAAACGGTAGAATCCTTTCGGCATCTTTCCTTTCTCCTCAAACTTTCTGTATACCTTGTTGAAGTCGTCGCTTCCTTTATCCGGGCTGCCTTCAAACTCGAATGTCGGTTTCAGGAACTCCATGTCATAGTTGCTCTGGTAACCGTTGAAGCCGTAGAAGTCGAGGGCTGCATCTTTGTAATATCCTGAACAGATGGACATTCTGACGCCAGGGATGAGTGTCTTGTTGTCGTAGTTCACGATGAACTTATAGCTGTTGATCGCGCTTTCCTTGGTGTATGCTGACGCCTCAAAATACCACTGTGCGTTAGGATTCGGATAGTTCTTGCCGTCGCCGAAGTTATAAAGGTTTAGCAAGGCTCCGAACTGGAAGCCTCGGTCAGCGTCAAATGCTACAACAGGAAGGGGACCGAGGTTGATGCCGGTCTTGATGATCTCGCCGTTCTCGTTGTATGTGACGTTTTTCTTTTCGCTTTTTGCGTCTGCCATGGTACAAAGGACCATTGCAGCCGTAATGATTGCAAATAATCGTTTCATGACTTTTGGGTTTAGGGTTTTAGTAGGTTTTAAAGGTTCTTGTAGTCCTTGACGATGCCTTTGAACTTCTTCCAGAGCTTCTTGTTTCCAAGCAGCTTGATGTCGGAAATCCAGCGGCGGCATCCTTCAAGATAGTCGTAGAAGTATCCGTATGACGGATACCACAGAAGCAGAAGCGCGATGGCGAGCCACCATGGCGCAAGACAGAATGCAAGTGCAGCATAGATCGGCGTCAGGATGATAGACATCGCGAGCTTTACTCCGAAGCTGACAGTGTTCCTGAATGCCGCGTCCCTTACCTTCTTGCGGATAACCTCTGAGGCAACCCACATAGGAAGGCTGGCAATTGCACTGAAGATGAAGTATGGAAGACCCACAATGGCTGCAAGTCCCTTACATATAGCGTTTAAGAATGGATTCTTCTTCTTTCTGAAAGCGTAGATGGAGATGCCTGACGCTTTGCGGCGACGCTCGAATTCCTTTACCTCTTCAAGAATCTCAGCCATCTTCTCTGGCTCCGCCTGCAGCTTCGCCTCGATGTCCGCAGCGATTTCCCTGTTCTTGAGCATGCCGTCGTAGAGCTTGCGTCCGCGGCAGCCGTATCCTCTTCGCTCGTCTCTGATCGCGACCATCTTCAGGAGAGCCCATTTCTGGTCATACTGCTCATCATCTGGAATGTATGTGATCAGTTCCTTGATCCTCTCCGAAAGTTCCTTTCTGAGCGGCTCGATCATCTGCACGTCGTTCTCCACGTCAAGGCCCTTGACGAACTCAGTGACGTTGATCGGCTTGCCGTAGTTGACCAGATGTGTGCTTCTGTAGCGGAAATAATCTCCGTATTCGATGCCGACAGGTATGATATATACAGGTCTGTCGTTTCCGAACTTGTTGTTGGCGGCGATGGCTGCTCTGAAGGCTCCTTTGCCGAACACCTGGAGGGAGTGCTTGGTCCTGTGCTTTCCTTCCGGGAACATGCAGAACCTTACGCCGTGCTCGAGGGTCTCGACGATTGTCTCCTGCGTATCCTTGTTTTTCAATACGTTACGGAGACCGTCTCTCTGCCTTACCATCGGAAGGATCCTGATGTAGGTCATAAGCTTTCCGATGAACTTGTTGTTGAAGATGTCCGCCCTGGCTCCAAAGACTGTCGTCCCGCTGTATGCGTTAAGCATCACGAGGGCGTCCATCAGTGTGTTGCAGTGGTTAGGCGTAAGAAGAAGAGCTCCATCCGTAGGGATGTTCTCTTCTCCGTGAACTTCTTCTTTGTGGTAGCTTGCTCTGATGCAGGCGTCCACTATATATTTGAGAAGGGTGTAAGAGAAGTCCTTCTCATATATCTTTTCTCTCATATTATTCTTCGTTTGGTTCCTTTCTGCCTTTCCATCTCCAGAGACCGGCGAGAGTCAGTCCGGATATGATGTGCCATACGCCCCACCATGCGGTGATGACTAGCATGCCGCCATTATTTGCCCATGCGCCAACTTCTGGGAAGATATTAGGGTTGAGAAGGAGTACAAGACCAAGTCCGGAGTTCTGGAT
>JAGBTT010000092.1 GCA_017631175.1 Bacteroidales bacterium | reverse complement strand
GCTCCTGCTACAATCTCGGAAGCAGATGCCGATCCGGAGTCTATGAGCACGATTATCGGCATCTCCGTGTCGACCGGTTCAAGGGAAGTGCGGTATTCGTATGAGTTTGCGGCGCTGTTGCCCTTTGACGTCACTGCAAGGGTGTTCTTCGGAAGGAAGACCGAAAGGATGTTCACGGCCTCGCTCATCAGACCGCCGCCGTTGCCTCGGAGGTCAAGCACGAACCTCTTCATGCCGGCCTTCTTAAGTTCTATGAACTTAGCCCTCACCTCTGCGCCGACATTCTCGGTGAAGCCGGTCAGAAGAACATAACCTGTTGTATCATCGAGCATTGCGGCGTACTGTACGTCAGGAAGATGGATCCTCTCACGAACTACGGGTACATCGAGGGTGTCTCCTGTGCGGACCTTCTTCACCTTGAAGATTACAGTAGTTCCGGGCTTTCCCTTCATCCTGTCAGTGCTCTCCTTGATCTCCAGGTCCTTGGTGAGGACTCCGTCGATCGCTATGATCTCGTCACCGCATACAAGGCCGGCCTTGACGGCAGGGGAGCCAGAATATGGCTCGTTGATGATCACGTTGCTGCCCTTAGGCTTATGGATGATTGCTCCTATGCCTCCGTATGTGTTCGAAAGCATCATCTGGAGGTCGTCGTTCTCCTCTTCCGGGATATATACAGTGTACGGGTCAAGCTCTTCGAGCATGGCGTCCACTCCCGCCCTCATGATCCTGTCGACAGGAAGCGAGTCGACGTACGAGCGGTTCAGCTCCTTTACTATGCCGTTGTGTATTTCTGTCCATTTGCCGAGCTTGAAGCTCTTTGACTGGCCTGCTGCAGTGGCCGCTGCAAAGAAAGTCGCGGCGATTGCCGCTATGGTATATAATTTTCTCATACCACAAAAGTACGAAATATTTTTATACCTTTGCGACGGTTTAACAAGTAATAAAAGGCAGTTTATATGAAGATAGTATTTGCAACGGGCAATGTAGGCAAACTGCGTGAGGCATCAGAAATCTTAGGCGAGGGCTTTGAGCTCGTTTCTCTCGCGGATGTGGGTATCCTGGAGGATATTCCAGAGACAGGAAAGACATTGAGAGCCAATTCATTGCAGAAGGCTCAGTATCTATATGAGAAGTTGGGCTGCAACTGTTTTGCAGACGACACAGGACTTGAAGTCGACGCGCTTGGAGGTGCTCCGGGAGTGTATACTGCAAGGTATGCGGGAGACGATAAGGACTTCAACAAGAACATGGACAAGGTCCTTTATGAGCTTGGTGTTCTCGAGGGTGAGGCCAGAATGGCCGAGGCGCTTGGCATCAAGGTCAGGAAGGTATCCAGAAGAGCTCGCTTCAAGAGCGTTGTAACATTGATCATAGATGGTAAGATCCAGGTCTTCGAGGGCGCTTTGGAGGGTGTTATCGCACGCGAGAAGTCCGGCAACGGCGGCTTCGGATATGATCCTATATTCATCGCAGACGAGTATCCTGGCCTTACATTGGCAGACATTTCAGAGGAGGAGAAGAACGCCATATCCCACAGGGGAAAGGCTCTCCGTGCCATGGCTGCCTGGCTTCATGAAAATCACCAATAATGGTTGTTTATTGTCATTTCGACCGAACGAAGTGAGTGGAGAAATCTGTATATGACAAAGAATACCGAACTGATAGTTCTGCATACCACCAAGTTCGGTGAGAACTCTCTCGTCGTCCATACCCTCAGCAGGGAGTATGGACGACGAAGTTTTCTTTTGCGTGGTGTCGGAAAGAAGTCCGGCATGTCGCTTTTCCTGCCTCTGACGCTTCTGGAGGGCGATGTGACGGAATCTTCTAAATCGACACTCTTTACCATCAAGGGGTTGGTGTCGCGACATCCTCTCATGGGTATCAGGAACAGCATCTACAAGAACACCATGACCATGTTCATGGCCGAGGTGATGTTCCGTGTGCTGAAGGAAGGAGTCTATGAGCAGGGTCTGTATGAATGGTGCGAGAAGAACATCCTTCTTCTGGACGCCATCCAGACTGACTTCAGCAACTTCCATATCAGGTTCCTGTTGGAACTGGCAGTCCAGCTGGGCTTCCGTCCGGAGACTTCGGACCTCATGCCTTTTGTCGGAGATCATTATCCTGTCATCCAGCAGTTTATGTCGCTTCCGTTTGCGGAGTCCATGCTCATACCTATGAACGGCTCCGTAAGAAACGAAATAGCGGAGGAAATCCTCCGCTACATAGAATTCCATACCGACTCGGCGGTAAACATTAACTCCCTGAAAGTCCTCCGCGAACTCTTCGCCTGAACTTAGGTTTTCTGCAGACATCATCCACGATATGACTGAAAAACTGTGGCAGATACCCTGTTCAAAGTGGGTATCTGCCACGTTTTTATATGGAAAGTGTGGATGGTGTTATCAGCTCCGTCTAATATCTGCGTTCATTACGTATATCATTACGGATCTTGTCGGAACTGTCTCCAAGGACGGCCAGCAGGATGATTGTCCAGAGTGGCTGCAGAATCCATGTGAGAAGAACCCATCCTAATGCACTGCGACCACGTTTACGGGCCATCTTGGCAGGGATATGAATCCAGAAGATATATCCGAATGCAAGTACAAAGATGAGCATTATCCACATAGAAGAGTTTTCCATATTGTGCGCTAATTATAGATGTTACACTTCCGGCCAGATGTAGACCTTGTCGCTGCGGCGCAGGCGGGTCTCCTCGATGGCGCGGCATGCTGTCTCGCTGCAACCGTCGCCGCAAAGGCTCAGAGCCTCCTCGCGTGCTCCCGGAACCACCTTGCTCCAGTCGACAGGAATAGAGCAGTATACTCCCTTGCCGGCTTCCTCAACAGGCTTGAGGTCGACGCGAATCTCGGGAACAGTATATTCTACACATCCTGATGTCGGTCCGATGATCAGGATCTTGTCGCCTACCTTCAACGGGTTTGACTCCACAAGGATCTCAGCCACACCGAGTTTGCCGAACCAGTTGGTGATCTTTCCGCAGTACGCCTTCTTGCGTGTCGCGGTGCTTCCGTAAACGTCGCACCACTCTCCCATCTTCGCTCCCTGGTAGTATCCGTCCCAGAATCCTCTGTTGAACACTTCTTCCAGCTCTCCTTTGAAGGATGCTCCAAGCTCAGGGGTGTATGTGCCCTCGCATACAGCGTCAGCTGCGCGGCGGTAGCATGAAGCCACGCGCTTCACATACTCTGCCGAGCGGGCGCGACCCTCGATCTTGAATACTGTCACTCCGGCGTCGATGATCTTGTCCATGAACTCGATGGTACACAGGTCCTTAGGCGACATGATGTACTTGTTGTCGATCTCCAGCTGCATGCCTGTCTCCCTGTCCTCGACCTTGTATGCACGGCGGCACAGCTGGAAGCATGAACCTCTGTTTGCTGATGCTCCATACTCATGGAGGCTGAGGTAACATTTGCCGGAAATAGCCATGCAGAGGGCTCCGTGGGCGAACATCTCGATCTCCACGATACGGCCCGAAGGTCCGCAGATCTGTTCCTCATCTATTATTCTCTTGATCTCCTTGACCTGTCCGAGGTTGAGCTCGCGGGCAAGCACGATCACGTCGGCGAACTGCGCGTAGAAGCGCAGGGCCTCGATGTTCGAGATGCTGAGCTGTGTCGAAATGTGCACTTCCACACCGATCTGGCGTGCATAGATGATTGCGGCCATGTCGGACGCGATCACGGCTGTGATGCCGGCCGCCTTGGCTGCGTCCAGCGTGCGTCTCATGTCCTCAAGGTCCTCTCCGAAGAGGGCGATGTTGAGGGTGAGGTATGTCTTCACGCCGTACTGCGAGCAGATCTTCACGATCTCCTCGAGGTCGGTCATCTTGAAGTTGTTTGCGGAGTGCGACCTCATGTTGAGTTTCTCAACTCCGAAGTACACGGAGTCCGCTCCTCCCTGTATGGCTGCGTGCAGGCACTCGAAATTACCTGCCGGCGCCATTATCTCTAGTCTTTTCTTTTCCATATTCATTATAAAGATCCCTCGACTTCGCTCGGGATGACAGTGGAATGTGTCATTTCGACCGAGTGAAACGAGTGGAGAAATCTGTTTTATTTAGTTCTTCCGATTAATTTTTTTGCATAGTTTTCAAGCAGAGCGGCCTTTTCGGGCTCGAGGCCAAGCTGTGCGATGTGGTCCATCGCCTGTGCGTGCAGCCTTACGATCTCCTGCTTTGCCTCTTCGCCGACTCCCAGTGCCGCATAAATGTCCTTGACGGCAGCAATCTTCGCAGCCTTCTGCTCCTCGGTCTCTATCGGCATCTCCATAGCCGCAAGCAGCTGCTCGCGCACCTGGCCCGATGCCTTCTCGAATGCCCTGGTAGTCAGCCAGTTCTTCTTGTTGTTGAGGATGTCGCCTCCGATCGCCTTTCCGAATACCTTAGGGTCAGCATAAGTGTCCAGCCAGTCATCTGCCACCTGGAAAGCCAGTCCGAGGTCATATCCATATCTGTACAGGAGTTCGCATGACTCTGCCGGAGCTTCAGCTATGATGGCTCCGAGCTTTGCCGCGCATGCTATCAGCACGGCAGTCTTCATGCCGATCATCTTCATGTAGTCCTCCATAGGCACGAAGTCCATGTCCTCGAAATCCATGTCATACTGCTGTCCCTCACATACTTCGGCCGCAGTCTTCGAGAAAAGCTCCAGCGCCTCCGGAAGCACATGTGCCGGTGCCTTTGCAATCATCTTGTAGCTCTCGATGGACATCACGTCGCCCGAAAGGATGGCGGTGTTCTCGTCCCACTTGCGATATACTGTCGGCACTCCGCGGCGCACGTCCGCCTTGTCCATGATGTCGTCATGGATCAGCGTGAAGCTGTGGAACACTTCGATGGCTGCTGCGGGAGTAAGGATCTCCTCGCTGAAGCTGTCCTTGTACAAAGCGTATGCTGTAAGGCACAGGCGCGGACGAATCCTCTTTCCTCCGATCTGGATCATGTACCTGAGCGGGTCGTAAAGCCCTGCAGGCTCCGGTGTGAATGTCAGATTGTCAAACAGCTCCTTCAGAGCGGCGTCGATATGGGTTTCTTGTATCATAATATGCCTCGATTTTGTCCGCACAAAGATATTAAAAATAAATCACACTTTTGCCGTGTCACATAAAACATTGATAGATAGTCTATTGTGTAAGTGTCCTGCCTTCCTTGCCATGCAGGATACTTACACAACTGTTTGGTATACAGGTATTTGTGCGTCACGGGTGTTTTTTGTGGCGATTTTGCTATCTTTGCACCATGATTATAAATGGACAAGCGACAGTAGTAAAGCACACCGGAAGCCATTATCTTCTGGCTCAGCTCCCTGGTTGGGACCTTTTCCCGGCTGTGCTCAGAGGAAAGATCAGGCTTAAGGGCAGCACTGCGACCAACCCGGTTGCTGTGGGTGACCATGTGACATTTTCCGTGGATGTTCCGGAAGACGCTTTCGTGCAGGAAGGCGGCGTGCTGACCGATGACGGAAGAAGGGTATCTATGGAATATCTCATTCTGGAGAATCCGGCAGCAATCACGGCAGTCCAGCCAAGAAAGAATTACATAATCCGCAAGTCCACCAACTTGTCGCGTCAGTCGCATATCATCGCAGCCAATCTTGACCGCGCATTCATAATTGCCACCATAGACTATCCCGAGATCAAGCTCCCGTTCCTGGACAGGATCCTGGTTACATGCGAGGTGTACAACATCCCCGTGACCATAGTCCTGAACAAGGTTGACCTTTATCGTGAGTCTCATGCAGAAATGCTCGAGGCCTTCCATGAAATCTATGAAGGCGCAGGCTATCCTGTCATGGAGGTGTCTGCCCTGACTGGTGAGGGTGTGGATGCCCTCAGAGAGGCCTGCAGCGGCCATGTGTCCCTGTTTTCGGGTGTGTCTGGAGTCGGAAAATCGTCGCTCATCAAGGCACTGGACCCGTCGCTCGACCCTCGTGTCGGCGAAATCTCTGATGTTCACCTCCAGGGTAAGCACACGACTACGTTCTATGAGATGTATGCACTCTCGTCAGGCGGCTTCATAGTAGACACCCCGGGCCTTCGCGGCTTTGGCCTTGTGGACCTCAAGAAGGAGGAGATCGCCCTCTATTTCCCTGAGATGCTGAGGGTTTCCGAGAACTGCCGCTTCGCTCCATGCACCCATACCCATGAGCCGGGCTGTGCTGTCAAGGAAGCTGTCGAGACAGGGGAGATCAGCTATGACCGTTACTCCTCATACCTTGGCATGCTGGACGAAGAGGGCAAGTACAGGTAATGAAAGCAATCAACAAAGACATACTCAAACTGGCCATACCAAGCATTCTGGCCAACATCACCGTGCCGTTGGTCGGCATGGTGGACATTGCCGTTGCAGGACATCTGGATGCCAGTGCGGCGACGATGATCGGAGGCATAGCCATCGGTTCCATGCTCTTCGACCTGCTGTACTGGAACTTCGGTTTCCTCCGAGTCGGCACCGGCGGTCTTGCGGCGCAGGCGTACGGCCGCGGCGACCGCAAGGAATGTGCACGCATCCTGGCGCGCGCCGTGGGCATAGCCCTCGCATGTGCCTTGGTGCTTATCGCCATCCAGTGGATCTTCGTCAAGGCCGCATTCCTGGTGGTGGATTCAAGTCCTGAGGTCCAAGCCCTTGCTACGAAATACTTCTACATCCGCATATGGGCTGCCCCCGCAACCCTCAGCCTCATGGCTCTCAAGGGCTGGTTCATAGGAATGCAGGACAGCGTCAGCCCGATGGCTACTGACATGACTGTCAATGGGATGAATGTCCTTATGAGCATAATCCTCTCTCTGGGATTTACCGTCGGAAGTCTGCATTATGACGGCATGGGATTCGCCGGAGTAGCTGCTGGAACGGTTGTCGCTCAGTATTCCGGACTGCTCGTGGCGCTGTCGCTTCTGCTGTGGAAATATAGGAAGAATACTCTCGCAACAGTAACTCTGCCTGAGCTCCGAGGCCTTTTCAAGGGTGACGAGACCCGCCGTTTCTTCGTCATGAATGCCGATCTTTATGTCCGTTCGCTCTGCTTCATAGCGATCTACATCGGCTTCACGGTCATCTCCGCCCGCTACGGCGACGTGCTTCTTGCCGTTAGCTCGATCCTCATGAAGCTGCTGATGATATTCTCATATTTCACTGACGGATTTGCCTATGCCGGCGAGGCCCTTACCGGCCGATATATTGGTGCGAAGGATGGGGCTATGGTTCGTCAGACCGTTCGATGGACATTCGTGTGGAGCATGGCCATCGCATTGATATTCATGCTTATATATCAGTTTGCAGGTGTGCCTCTGCTTCATATGATGACCTCTGATGCGGTAGTGATCGAGGCATCGAGAGAATACCTTCCATGGCTTCTGCTCATGCCTGTTGCCGGATGCGCCGCCTTCACATGGGACGGCATCTACATCGGTGCAACCGCCTCACGCCAGATGCGCAACTCCATGCTCTGGGCGACGGTAGCCTTCGCCGCCCTCTGGACCGTCGGCATCCTTCTGCTCGGCTGGCTCGGCTCGTCTCTTGGCTCTGTGGCTCCGGGTTCTCCATCCTACGGCCGCATCGCCATGCATATCCTCATGGCGGCCTATTTCGCCCACCTCCTCGCCCGCACCATCTACCTGACCGTTTCCTGGCGCTCAGTCCGTTCACTATAACGTGGCGCTCAGTCCGTTCGTTATGGCGTGGCACTCAGTCCGCTGATACACAGCCCTTTACAATAATCTCCTGCTCCCCCGCGGCGGCAGGAGGTTTTCGTAAGGTGTTGATCTGTAATGCGTTGAGCGCCACGCTGGCAATGCCTTTATCGCCACCGCTGCCAGGTTTTGTTAAGTCACGGATGTTTTGTAACTTTGTCAAGATTTGGCAGTCGATATGAGTCTGTTTTCATTCTATAGAATAAGCAAACCATCAAAGGACACTGTTCCCCAGGAGCAGGTTGAGTCCACATACAAGTCTCTCAGAAGCAGGACCTTCTGGGGAGCAACCATAGCATATAGCCTGTACTATGTGTGCAGGATGAGCATCAACGTGGTCAAGCAGCCCCTCATTGACGAAGGGGTACTGACGGCCGGCGAGCTCGGCCTGATAGGCTCGGCCCTTCTTTTTGTCTATGCCGTCGGCAAATTCCTCAACGGTTTCATTGCGGACTATTGCAACATCCGCCGTTTCATGGCCACAGGTCTGTTCATTTCCGCTCTGGCCAACCTCATCCTCGGCGTGCTGGGCCTGTTCAAGCTTCCTGCGTTTCTCATCTTCGCGGTCTTCGCCCTTCTCTGGGGCATCAACGGATGGGTTCAGTCCATGGGTTCGGCTCCGGGCGTGATCAGCCTGTCGCGATGGTTCCCGCAGTCGAAGCGAGGTTCATACTACAGCCTTTTCAGCACAAGTCCATACATAGGCGAGTTCATATCATACAACGTCCTGGCCCTGGTGGTCGGATGGCTCGGCTGGCAGTCAGGCTTCATAGTTGCGGCCGTTGCCGGCCTCATTGGAACCGCGCTGATCATGTTCTTCGTGTCGGATACGCCTGAGAGCAAGGGACTTCCTTCGGTGCAGGTCCTTTCAGGCGAGGATATGACCCCGAAGGACAAGCAGCCGACCAGGGAACTACAGAAGATGATCCTCAAGCACCCGGGAATATGGGTCATCGCGATTTCCAGTGCATTCATCTACATAACCAAATATGCAATAGCAGGTTGGGGAGTGCTGTATCTCCAGAAGCAGCATGCGTTCAGCCTTGAGGAGGCGTCGCAGGTGATCGCCTTCTCTGCGATATTCGGAATCCTCGGAACAGTGCTTGCCGGATGGCTTTCAGACAGGGTGTTCAAGGGCGACAGGGCCAAGCCAGCCGTTCTGTCGGGAATTTTGAGCAGTCTGTCATTGTTTCTCTTCCTTTTCGTCGGAGGAGGTTTCCTTATGAACATCTTTTATGTATCTTTGTTTAGCTTGTCGGTAGGTGTGCTTTACTGCATAGTTGCCGGCCTGATGGCGGTTGACATAGTACCGCGCAAGGCTACGGGAGCTGCGCTCGGAGTAGTGGGAATATCAAGCTACATCGCTGCCGGACTGCAGGACATAACCAGCGGTTATCTTATTCAGGGCTACATGACTACAGTGGACGGAACTGACATGTACAACTTCGGTCCGGTATCATGGTTCTGGATCGTCGCCTCGGTAATCTCCTTCGTCCTCCCTGTCCTTAACTGGAAGAAGATCAAAAACTAAAATATAAACTATATGAAGTTAAATATCAGCATCGAATACAGGACAAGCTGGGGCGAAGAAATCGTCCTTTGTCTTGGAGGAAAGCGCTATCCTCTTGCATACACTGCAGAGGGTCTTTGGGAGGGCGAGATAGCTCGCGTAAACCTCTCCAAGTCAGCCGAGTACTCATATGAGGTTGTCCGTGATGGCCAGACTGTGCGCAAGGAGTGGAAAAACCACGTCATTGCACTTCCTGAGGGCATGGAACCAAAGGAACTGACAGTATACGACAGATGGATCGACCGTCCTGCGGATTCTCCGTTCTACTCATCAGCATTTACCAACGCAATCTTCGGCAGACCTGCAGAGAAGGCAAAGAAGGCTCCTAAGGGCGCCAATGTGCTGATCCAGGTAGCTGCTCCGACTCTCCGTCCGAACGAAGTGCTCGCACTCGCAGGAAGCGGAAAGGCTCTCAAGGACTGGAGCAAGGTCGTGCCATTCGACGGCTCGAACTATCCATACTGGACTCTCGCACTCAATGTGACAGAGCCATTCTCATACAAGGTTCTCGTTGCAGATAAGGAGACTCTCGCTCCGGTAGCATGGGAGGACGGTGAGAACAGATGGTTCGCTGCCCTTCCTCAGGAGAATGAGGTTGTTGTTGAGGCAGACCTCCAGGTGCGCTTCAGCGGCCGTGACTGGAAGGGAGCAGGTACTGCAATCCCGGTGTTCTCCCTCCGTACAGAAGAGGACTTCGGAGTAGGTGAGTTCTATGACCTCAAGAAGATGGTGGACTGGGCTGCAGCTACAGGCCAGAGCATCCTCCAGCTTCTTCCGATCAACGACACCACAATGCTCCACACATGGGAGGATTCATATCCATACAACCCTAACTCGACATTCGCTCTTCACCCTCAGTTCATCAATCTTCCTGCTGCAGGCGTGAAGGTGGACGAGGCATACAAGGCCCTCCAGGCAGAGCTCAACGCTCTCGAGCAGATCGACTATGAGCGCGTGAACAACGCAAAGCTCGAACTTCTGCACGTGGCTTTCGACAAGACATTCAAGAAGCTTTCTGCAACAAAGGGCTATCAGGCATTTGTAGAGAAGAACGCACACTGGCTCCTTCCATACGCAGCATTCTGCGTGCTCCGCGACCTTAACGGAACACCTGACTTCTCGCAGTGGAAGGGTTATGCAAAGTATAACAAGAAGAAGGTAGCAGCATTCTGCGAGGAGCACAAGGCCGAGATCGACTTCTGGTGCTTCGTACAGTACCACCTTGACCTCCAGCTCTCAGAGGTATGCAAGTATGCACACTCTAAGGGCGTGATCTTCAAGGGTGACCTTCCTATCGGTATCAGCCGCACCAGCGTGGACGCATGGCTCTACCCTGAGCTCTTCCACATGGACTCGCAGGCGGGAGCACCACCTGATGCATTCTCTGCTGACGGCCAGAACTGGGGCTTCCCTACATACAACTGGGAGAAGATGGCTGAGGACGACTTCGCATGGTGGAAGTCACGCCTTGCAAAGATGTCGGAGTACTTCGACGCATTCCGTATCGACCACATCCTCGGCTTCTTCCGCATCTGGGAGATTCCGCTCTGGACAAAGAGCGGTCTGAACGGCTACTTCAACCCGGCACTCCCTTATCCTGCTCACGAGCTCGCATCTCAGGGCTTTGACGTGACCAACTTCGACCTCTTCATGGAGGATCCTCGCAAGACAGGTCACTACCATCCTAAGATCGGTGCTAAGGCAACTCAGGGCTACCAGTGGCTTGACGCATATCGCAAGGCAGCATTCGACCGCATGTATGACGACTTCTTCTACCGTCGCAACAACGAGTTCTGGAAGGACAAGGCAATGCAGAAGCTTCCTGCACTTCTTGACTCTACAGGAATGCTCGCATGCGGTGAGGACCTCGGAATGATCCCGGCTACAGTGCCGCAGGTGATGTCCGACCTCAGGATCCTCTCTCTCGAGATCCAGCGCATGCCTAAGTCGGTTGAGGAGACATTCGCACATCCTGCAAACTACCCATACCTCTCAGTCTGCACAACTTCAACCCACGACATGAATCCTGTACGTGCATGGTGGGAGGAAGACCGTCAGGTGACAGAGCAGTTCTGGCAGATGATCCTGGGCAACCAGGGCGAGGCTCCATACTTCTGCGAGCCATGGATCTGCCGCCAGATCCTCGACCAGCACCTTTGGTCTCCGGCAATGCTCACAGTGCTTCCTCTTCAGGACTGGCTCTCGATGGATGGCGCACTCCGCCGCCTCAATCCACACGATGAGCGCATCAATGTCCCTGCAAACTCACGCCACTACTGGCGCTACAGAATGCACCTGACAGTAGAGCAGCTCGCCGCAGCCAAGGAGTTCAACGAAACTCTCGCCGGCATGATCGCCTCTAGCGGCCGTCGTTAAGCGTGGCGCTCATCTGTTTGATACTCAGTAATTTATAAAAACCTCGTGCTCCCTTCTGGCAGCACGAGGTTTTTGTAACTATTTGACGTGTAGCGGGTTGGGCGCCACGTTATTTCTCCAGCCAGGTCATGAAGTCGTCGACGCGGGAGCGGCTGACCGTCATTTCGAAGGACGGTTCCGGTGTTGCCGTGATGCGCAGACGGCCTCCGGCCTGTTTGGTTATGCTTCCTATGGCTTTCATGGAGACGATGCAGCTGCGGGATACCCTGAAGAATTCGTCAGGGTTGAGGTCGTCATTCATTATGTCCAGCGAAGAGTCTATGATGTACTTGTGGCCGTCGTGAGTCACAAGATAGTTGTTCTTCTCCTCCGAATACACATATGCGATCTCTGACGACTGCAGAGGCACGATCCTGTCATTGATGCGGATGATGAACCTTTCCTTGTACTCCCTCTTCGAATCAGCAGTGGCGTTGCCGAGGACCTTCATGATGGCGTCAAGGTCGACGCTGTTGCCGCGGCTCTGGCATCTTGAGACAGCTCTCTTGAGGTATTCCGGCTCAACGGGCTTGAGCAGGTAATCCACGCTGCCCGCCTCGAATGCCTTGAGGGCGTAACTGTCATATGCTGTGGTCATGATGACCTTTGCCTTTACCTCGATCTGGCGGAATATCTCGAAGCAAACGCCGTCAGCCAGCTCCACATCCATGAATATGATGTCCGGATTATTGGCCGGATTGCCCAACCATTCCACTGTACTTTTTACGGAATTGGTCGTACCTATCACGACCATCTCAGGGAAATGCTGTGAAAGAACTCGGATAAGGCTCTTCTGAGCCATGATTTCGTCTTCTACTATCAGTACTCTCGTTGCCATTTTATTATAACAATGGTAAGGTTACACAATATTCGTCATCTGTCTTGCGGATATCTATTGACTTGCCGCAAAGGTCCATGTACTGCTGGCTTATGTACTTCTGTCCCACTCCTGTGGATGAGCTGACAGTCAGTTTCGGTACAAGGTTGTTGCTTATGCAGATAGAATCCTCGTTAGCTTTAATCTTGATTATCAGAGGATTGTCTGCAGATACGGCGTTATGCTTGGTGGCATTCTCGACCAGCAGCTGTATCGAGCACGGAAGCACAAATCTTGCCATCTGTTCTTCCGGTACATCTGTCTCCACGTCGAATCCTTCCGGGAAACGTACCTTAAGCAGATCGACATACTGACCTACGAATGCCATCTCCTCCCTCAGCGAAACCAGTTCCTCTTCCTCGCTCTTGATCATGTATCGGTATATGCTGGCCAGCTTGTGGATATAGATGCTTGCCTGCTCGGTCTTCTCGTCGCAGACGAGGCAGTCAAGGATGTTC
>JAGBTT010000091.1 GCA_017631175.1 Bacteroidales bacterium | reverse complement strand
TGATGCGTAGATATACAGGACTTTACTCTTATCCTGTCCCTATAGATGAGGATTATGTGGCGGCTCAGGTAGGGGTACAGGTCCCTATGCTCCGCCAGATGCTGTATCAGCTGTCGCTCGAGCACGTGATCCGTTATGTTCCATGTGATCATGCCACGGTCATCTTCCTCCATCATGACCGCCTCAGGCCTAAGAATGTCAACCTAGATCCTAAACGCTATGCGATGCTCAAGTCTTCCTTCGGAGAGAGGATGCAGAAGATGATCGACTACATATCAGAGGAAGATACATGTAGAAGCGCATACCTGCTGGAGTATTTCGGACAGTCTGAAAGCGAAGACTGCGGCACATGCGACATCTGCCGCGCCTCCAAGTCTGCGAAGCCGTCCCTGGAAAAGGAAATGGCTGCATATATCAATGATGAGATGTCCGGAAATTACACGCTTGACGACATTCTCAGCCGTTTCGCAGCTCCTGGTCGCTATTCTCCGGAAGAGTGCATCTCAACCCTTCGTAAACTCATAGATTCCAGAACCGTGGGGCGAATGTCTGAATAGGGTGTTTTGCTTAACGTGCTGATCTATAGTGTGTTAAGCGAGTATCCTGCCTTCCTTGCCATGCAGGATACCTGCGTAAGATGCTGTGAATCATGAAGTTGCGTGAAACGGTGCGCGGGTTTTATTCCAGAATCAATCCGTCATATGCCGGGAGGATGCCGGCAGGGAGTTCAGCCGCCAGAGTCTCGTAGCATGGAAGCTGGTGGGAAATGTGTGTGAGCCATGTGTGTTTCGCTCCTACCTTCTGCGCTACAGCAACGGCTTCTTCTAACGAATAGTGTGATATATGCTTACCGTATTTCACGCAGTTTATCACGAAATGATCCAATCCTTTAAGCTTCGCAAACTCCTCCTCCGGAATATGGTTCATGTCAGTGCAATAGGCAATGTTCCCGAATCTGTATCCGAGTACCGGAAGCTTGTAGTGCATCCCTCGTATCGGAATTATTTCTGTACATCGTACGGGATCGCCGACGCCTGCCATACTATGTATGTATCCTTTGCCCGGCTCCCATGACAGAACCTCGTATGCCCCTCCTGCTGAGATTGTAAATGGCTTTTCGTCAATTATATGCACATGCCATTCCGGTGCTCCCGGATACTTCTTCTCAGCGAAAGCATATGAATATTCCATGCGCAGGGCATCTTCAACATATTTCTCGCAGTAGATTTCAGATGCCTTTTTGTCTATGTAGTTGAAAGCGCGTATGTCATCAAGCCCGCCGGTGTGGTCCTTATGGTTATGCGTCAGAAGGATGGCATCGAGGTGCGATACTCCGGCACGAAGCATCTGCTGTCGGAAGTCCGGACCAGCATCAACAAGGATTGTAAGGCCTTCATGCTCTACGAGCACGCTTGACCTTAGTCTTTTGTCACGAGGGTCGCTGCTGCGGCATACATCGCAGTCGCAGCCAATCATCGGCACTCCCTGTGACGTGCCTGTGCCTAGAAATGTCAGTTTAGCCATTAAATGATTACATCTACAATCTTACCGATAAGTTCCGGATCATATGGCTGGGAAATCCTTATGTAGTTTCCTGTGTAGCCTTCCATCATGCCCTGGCGGTCAGTGCTTTCGAAAAGCACTTTCTCCGCCACACCTTTGTTGGCGGCGATGAATTCTTCATGCAGCTGCGCGGAAAGTTCTTCCAGCATCTGCACCCTTTGAGTCTTCACGCTGTCCTGTACCTGGTCTTTCCTCTCTGCGGCAGGAGTTCCTGCGCGTTTTGAATAAGGGAAAATGTGGATGAAGGCTGGCTTGACCACATCGCGCAGGAAGGTGTATGTCTCCATGAAAAGTTCGTCAGTCTCTCCAGGGAATCCAACGATCACATCAATTCCGAAAAATACCTTCGGTCCTCCTGGAACCTCAGTCTTCTCTCTGATATACTGTATCTTATGGGCAAATGCTGCTGTATCGTATCTACGTCCCATCTCACGAAGAATGGTGTCACATCCCGACTGGAGAGGAATGTGATAGTGTGGGAGGAACTTCGTTCCGGATGTGATCCAGTCGATCATCTCCTCGGTCAGAAGATTCGGCTCTATCGATGAAATCCTGTATCTTTCTATGCCTTCTACATCGTTCAGCTGTTTGATGAGTTCGAAGAATGTCTCTCCTGTAGACTTTCCGAAATCACCGGTATTGACTCCGGTCAACACGATTTCACAGATGCCCTCGGCGGCGATTGCATGTGCCTGAGGAATAATTTCGGCAATTGGGATATTGCGACTTTCACCGCGAGCGTAAGGTACTGTGCAGTAATGACATTTGTAATCACAACCGTCCTGCACTTTAAGGAAAGAACGTGTCCTTTCGCCGCTTGAATATGCAGGAAAGAATGTTCCGAGGTCATGTCCGCAGCCGCCGCAGCCCTGGACCTTCGCCAGAATCTCCGGCACAACCTGACTTTTTTCTGTAGCTCCGAATACTCGTGCAACGCCTTCTATGGACTCATAGTCACTGCGTCGCAGCTGTGCCGAACATCCGGTAACATATATAAGTGCCTCAGGATTCTGCCTGTGCAGCTTCCTGATGATATTGCGGCTCTTCTTATCGGAATGTTCAGTTACAGTACACGTGTTTACAAGGAATACATCGGCGCCCTTGTTCCATGGCACCGCCTTGAAACCTTCCCTGAGCAGTTCGCGCTCATAGGTGGAAGTCTCCGCATAATTCAGCTTACATCCCAGTGTTATAAATGCTATCTTCTTCATTTTGTCGTATTAGGGGGTATCGGGGTTATAAAACCCTGGCCGCCCATGGCCTGGTGAATGGGAGGGGCCCGCTCCGAAGGAGTGGGAGGGATTTAGTTTTATAACCCCGATACCCCCTTATTGTAATACAAGGTAATTCTAGACCACTGTACAATGCCGGATACAGGCGGTCTGCGTTTAGAGACACGGACCGAGAAAGATGTGAACTCCGGAAACCTGGTTTCCAGCGCCTTTACAATGCGTCCGGCCACATGTTCCAGCAGATCCGACGGCTTCGCCATCTCCTCCGCGACCACATCATATATAAGTGCATAATTCACGGCATCCTCCAGTCTGTCACTCCCGGCTGCCGCTGACATGTCCATCTCGCCACGGAAGTCCACGACGAAGTCATTGCCTGCTATCCTTTCTCTCTCGAGGCAGCCGTGATGGGCACGGAACTCCATGCCTTCAAGTTCTAATGTTCCGATTTTCTCCATTATGCCAGAAGTAAAAATACACATGGGCGCTTGCCGATGACAAGCCCCTCCTTCTTCCACTCCGATACCTTCTTTGTCTTGATGTATGCGTCCGGCATTGTAATATTCGCAGCCACACATACTTTAGTCGATGCCCCGCATACCGCAAGAATATCCGCAAAAAGAGAATCGTTCCTATACGGCGTCTCGATCAATATCTGGGTCTGCTTCAACTGTGCTGAAACCTTCTCCAGCGTACGCAGCTTGCTTCTCCTTTCATCTGTCTTGGCAGGAATGTATCCGCAGAATGCAAATGACTGTCCGTTAAGTCCTGATGCCATCAGCGCAAGCATTAGCGATGATGGTCCTACGGCCGGAACGACCTCGATTCCGTGTCGGTGCGCCAATGCTACAAGCTGTGCTCCCGGATCAGCAACTGCCGGAAGTCCGGCCTCTGAAATCAGAGCCACGTCGTTATCTCCGTCGAACAGCTTCAGATATCCTTCAATCGTTGCCTGGTCGGTATGCTCGTTAAGTTCAAAGAACTGCAGTTCTCCTATCCTGCCCTTAAGTCCGGCCTTGGAAAGATAGCGTCTGGCGGTACGTACTTCTTCCACAACAAATGTCCTGAATCCAGCCAGAGACTCGAGGACCGGTCCCGGAATCACCTCAGAAGGGTCATTGTCTCCAAGCGGAGACGGTATAAGGTAAAGTTTTCCCATGTTACTCTGTTATATTTATCTCGACACGTCTGCCATCAATCATAGCTTGTTCTTCCTCCTGTTTTGCCTCAAGTCTCTTCTTCTTGCTTGAGAACATGTTCTTGAAGAATTGCCTGAATGAGTTGAATTCAGTCTGGTATGCAAGACCTACTCCGTTTCTTTGCGAGTTGTCTAGATAGTTTGTATATGAGTCAGCTGAATGAGAGAACAGGTTCAGTCTGAACGAACCGGCTCTGTTCAGCTTGATTTCTATGTCAAGGTCACCCACTACGTCCGTCTCTCCTCCGGATGTGTACTGCTTGTTTCCTACACTTCCGTTGACGGATACCCTGTTGTTGAACATCTGCGTCGAGACGGCAACGTCAAATACGTCGTTGCCTTTTTCGTTCGGCTGATAGTTAAGTCCCAGATCCACAGGAATGTTAAGCTTCTGCAGGATATTGCTCAGCTGTCCTGCCATCACCTCGCTCACGCTTGAGTACAGCATGTTGGAGTTATTGAAGATACCCGACTGCTCGTCAGGAAGGAACCTGTTGTAAAGCAATATCGACAGGAACTGCTTCTGTACCTTGTCTTCGGTGCTGAGAGCGCTTTCTACTCTTGACTTGATAGTCGGATCAATGTCAGGAATCTCTATCGAGAATCCGAGTCTCGGATTTGCAAGCTTGTCGGTTATCTCGATTCCGCATTCCACGGCCCTTCTGTTGCCAACAGCTGTAGTATCTGCAATCAGAGTCGACAGTGATGCCTTTGTCTTGTATAATGCATTGATGTCCAACGTACTTTCCAATATGTCTCCGTTAAATGTTACGGAACTTCCGTCCTGTATCTCGAAATCTCGGCTGACCAGTCCCAGTGCTACGAACTTGTAACTGCCTCCGGTCAGCGTGTAGTCGCCGTTTATTGTAAAGACATCTTCGCCTGCAACCAGATCCAGTGTTCCGTTTCCGTTTCCTGAAAGCACGTGTCCGGAAGCCTTGTCAATTTCCACAAATGCCGTCACATCGGGATTGGCATTGATATGGAGATTTACGAGGAACTCGTTCTTTGATTCTTTCTTCTTCTCAAAACGGCTCCGCATAATCTCGTATGGGTCTATGAATTTCTCAACCTCTATCTCAGTGAACTTGAGCAGGTTTGAACTTCCTGATGTCGCAGATGACGCTATAGGGATATGCAGTTCACCAGTCTTGGACGTAACTGCATCAACAGTCATTTCGAGTGAACTGACCGGTCCTTTTATGTTTACTTGTCCGGTGCCGAAGACGTTTCCGTAGAACGTCTGGTTCTGTTTCTCGGTCAGATTGATTCCTTCTATTTCGTTTACCCTTATCCTGGTATCAAAGCTGATGTCCCTGAAGTTGTTCCAATTGATGCTGCCGGTGACCGAGCCGGTTCCTGTAAAGTTGTCCTTGATCTGGATGTCATCGAAATACACCCCGCTGTCGTCGATGTGGAACAGTCCGTCCGCATAGTAAGGGACGTTGGTGTATGCAATCCGAAGAAGTCCCTCTTCCAGCCTTGTTCCATTGCTGGTTATGGAAAGCGCATTTAGAGGACCGTCAACATTGACTTCGCCTGATATGTATCCTCCCAGGTCAGAGAATATCTCCTTGAGGAAAGGCTCGACATAACCGACATGCAGTCTGTCAAGTCTCGCTCCAGCCTCAAGTGAACCTGTTTTCGGCGTGAATTTGCCTGATGCGTTGATGTTGCTTCTTCCGGCCAGTTCGTTACGTGCCGTAATATCAAATCGTTCGAAATCCTCATCCCATCTGCTGCCTAGTGTCACTACTCCTAGAGGCATGCCGGCAAGATAAGTAGAGTCGCATATCATATCGGCCAGAATACCTTTTCTGTTTAATGGTGATGTCATCTGGACATGGCCTGTTGCCGCTCCTTTGATTCCGAGATTCTTTCCAAGAAGCGGATTGATTACCGATATGTCAAATCTGTCCAGTTCAAGTGACAGTGTGTCCTTCTGCGTCTTTGAAATCTTTCCATGGAGGCTTATCCTCTGTTCGTCACTCAGGAATTCCACGGATGATACGTCGACTCCGTCAGGTTCTATCCTCATGTGCGAAGGCTGTATCCTCCATTCCCTTGAATTGAGATATAGCATTGACGGCAGGATGTTTACATCGAGTGTTATATCCGATCCGCTCCGCGCGAGGTCGCCATGGACGAAAAACTCTCCTCTGTTTTTCAGTTCGCTCTGGTTGTCATATGTATATCCCAGGCCGATGTGGTCGTCGTCGGCAAGAATCCTGAAACTGTTGTCACTGATTGTCATCTTGGCAACTTCTATCTCCTGACTGTATAGCTCTCCGGTGAAGTTTCCATCATTGTTGTTGAAGTCGAAGGTGAGGTCTTTGATGGAATAGCTGGTACGTAGCGCTATTCTCTGCGAGTTCAAGACTCCTGTAAGTCTTCCTTTTTCAGTGATTCTTGTGCTGATGGTTGTGTTGTCTGCAATGTACAGTCCGGGATATGCGAACTCAAGCACGTCCTGCATCTTGTCGAATTGGAAATCAAGGCTATATCTGTTCCCGTTCCATTTATATGACGGATCTTCGAACAGAGACGGAAGTTCCCTCCTGAGCGTTATGTTGCCAAGATCCTTGATGAATTCCGTCACCGGAGCGGTGCCGGTATATGTACCGTTTGCAAATGCGGATTTGAGCCACATCCTGTATATGTCATTCTTGCTTACTGATGTAAGCTTTACCTGTCCGATGTCATATCTTCCCTCGCCGTTTTCAAGCATTATGTTATCCAAGCTTATATCGCCATAGATGTCTCCGCTTCTGGTTCGTCTGAAGTCAGCCGAAGTCCTGAAGCTGACATCAGATCTGCCTCTGGTGTCAATGTTCATTGCATTGAGGTTGGCATGGCCGACGATGGCATAGAACTTATATATCGTGTTCTGTGTCCTTGGCGAGAGGCCCAGACGACCATGGAACATGAAGTTGAGGTTCGGGTCATTGCATGTGATTCTTCCGTCGAAAGCATCTTTTGACAATGTGCCCGATCCGGATATCTTGCTGTAGTCGTATCCGTGAATGTGCAGCTTGCTTATGGCCAGAGAGTCAATGGCTGCGCTGAGCGGTGCTTTGTCGTTGCCTAGCTTCGCCGCGACAGTCGCACTCATCGATGTTTCGCCGATGATCTTCTGTCCTATTACCTTGCCGACGTTAAGGTCTTCAGTAGATACCTTTCCGGAAATGCCGATCTGTGTGCCTTCGGTAATTATGTCTTCAAGCCTTATGTCGCCATTGACTTTTCCGATGGCGGACCTGATGTCGGCATCTATGTCAAGCCTGTTGAGTAGTCCTTTGGCATGCGCATTAATATTGAATGCGGTACCTGGCGCGAACTTGCCGAGGTCGAGGCTGCCATCGCGCATCCACTGCGTCACGAAATGGCTGAGGCCGGAGCTTGTTATGGTGAAGTTCTGTATTTTGGCATCAATGCTGGTGTCTTCGATTTCAGGAATGCCTATCATGTGGCCGCTGATGCTTCCCTCAAAGCCACCGGAACGGGACGATACCAGCATATCGCTGACGGTAAAGTCGTCTACGGTACCGCCGAACTTTCCTGATCTGACATCTATGATCAGTCTGTTGTCTTCCAACTGAGGAGAGAAGTGCTTTATTGTCTGGAAGTCTACTACACTTTTGCTGAATTCGGCATCCATCCTGACCTCTGCTATGTAGTCCTTGAAAGCATCTACGTCGGCATAACTCATCATGAATAGAGGGAGGTTGATGTCTGACCATGGATCATTCAGCTTCAGGTCTTTGACTATGGTCTTTCCGTTTCCGACCTTGGCGCTTCCGCTGATCTCGTGGCATATGTAACCTGACTTTTCCCTGAATGAAAGCTCTTCCAGGCCACCCGACATGACTCCTCCTTTGAACTGCAGTTCATTTGCCTTGAGCGAAATGTCGGATATGTCCAGATCGTTCCAGTTTATCCCTCCTCTAAAAGGGGTCTTCTTGGATGAGTAGTTCTTCATCCTGAAGGTGAAACCGTTTATCTCTACCTTCCTGAGGTGGAAGATTTCCTTGTCGCTTGTACTCTTCTGCTGTTTCTTCTTCAGACGGAATATCCTTGACAGGTTGTTTTCCTTGTTCTTTTCATCTGTCATGCAGTCTTCAAGGGCAAGGTTCATTTCCGCATCGGTGATTGTCGCTTTCTCTAGATGCAGACCGTTCTGGCTTCTCAAACCCTTTAATGTGAACTTAGCAATGATGTATTGCGCCCTGAAGAATGTGTCTATCTGGGCGGCAGTGGAGTCAAACGGGTCCTGTACCGGAGACTTGTCGATGATCACGACGTTCTTGAGGACAAGAGTAGTGAAAGGCTTGAAATGGATCTTCTCGAATGTGATCTCTCCGTCAAGCTTTTCCGAAAGCGCATTGACCGCCTTGTCTGCAATGCGTGTCTGCACTCCGGGTGTCTGGATTGCGAGTGCAACCGCGATCACGACCGAAGCGACAGCGACGAGTGTCAGCCAGAATATTTGAAGCGCTTTCTTTATAGTCTTGATGATTTAATTGTCCAACTTGCAAAAATAGTAAAAATATCGGAGAAAATCCGTATTTTTGCCGCCGGATATGCAAAGCATATAATATACCATTATGGCAGAAATCATACTAGGAATAGAATCATCATGTGACGACACCTCGGCGGCAGTCATCAAGGACGGCTACCTGCTGTCCAATGTGCTTGCCAGCCAGGATGTCCATAAAGCATACGGTGGTGTGATCCCTGAGTTGGCCTCAAGAGCCCACCAGGTAAACATCGTACCTGTTGTAAGTGAAGCGATTACTCGTGCGGGAATCAAGCCTGAAGATATTACGGCGATCGCGTTCACACGCGGTCCGGGACTGCTCGGCTCGCTCCTTGTCGGCACCTCGTTCGCCAAGGGCCTGGCAATGTCTCTGGACAAACCACTCGTTGAGGTAAACCATCTCCAGGGTCATATTCTCGCCAACTTCATCAAGCAGTATGACAGCGAGAACCGCCAGCCGGAATTCCCTTACCTGTGCCTTCTGGTATCGGGAGGAAACTCACAGATTGTCCGTGTAAACAGTCCTCTGGAGTATGAAATTCTGGGACAGACTATCGATGACGCAGTTGGAGAGGCTTTCGACAAGTGTTCTAAGATGATGGGACTCGGATATCCGGGAGGCCCTATAGTGGACAGGCTCGCCAAGGAGGGAGACCCTCTGAAATACAAGTTCTCGAAGCCTCACATACCAGGTTTCGACTATAGCTTCAGCGGTATCAAGACGTCGCTTCTTTACTTTGTCCGTGACCAGATGGCCGAGGATCCCGAGTTCATGGAAAAGAACAAGGCGGACATATGCGCCAGCTTCCAGAAGGCTTTGATCGATATCCTCATGGATAAGCTTGTTAAGGCTGCAAAACATACTGGTATCAAGCAGATTACGATAGGCGGAGGTGTCTCTGCAAACAGCGGTCTGCGTGCCCGTATCGAAGAGGAAGGACGCAAGAGAGGATGGACTACATTCCTGCCGGAGTTCAAGTTCACCACAGACAATGCGGCCATGATTGCAATCGCCGGATGGTTCCATTATCAGAACGGCGAACGCGCCGGCCTTGATGTTGCGCCAGTAAGCCGCCTCGCAGAATTTTAATTACACTATGAAAGAAATAGAAGTAACTTGTAAACTTGGCAAAGACCTCACAGCCGACGAGATCCAGACAGCCGCAGTAAAGGCTCTCGGAGTTTCGCCGAAGATGAAGTCACAGCTCAAATACCGTATAGTACGTCGTTCGATTGATGCGCGTAATGATATACTTTATCGTTACCGTGTCGAGGTGTGCAAGCCGGATGAAACTCTCGCAGAATATGTGCTCGAGGACTATCAGGACGTATCATCAGCAGAGCCTGTAATCATCATTGGAGCAGGTCCTGCCGGAATGTTCGCAGCCCTGAAGCTCCTGATGCGCGGCTTCAAGCCGGTCATCCTTGAGAGAGGCAAGGACGTTCATGCCCGCAAGTTCGACATGGCGAAACTCTCGACTGAAGGTGTCGTGAATCCGGATTCGAACTTCTGCTTCGGAGAAGGTGGTGCAGGCACATTCTCTGACGGAAAGCTATATACCCGCTCATCAAAGAGGGGAGACATCCGCGAAGTTCTCCATCAGCTTGTACGCTTTGGAGCCGATCCTTCCATCCTGATCGATGCCCACCCGCACATCGGCAGCGACAAGCTTCCGATCGTTGTGGAAAATATCCGCAAGTGCATCATAGAGCACGGAGGTGAGTACCATTTCGATTCACGTGTGACCGACATTGTCAAGCGTGGTGACGGCCAGTTTGATGTAGAGGTTGGTACTTCTGTCTATACCTCCCGCAAAGTCATCCTCGCCACCGGTCACTCGGCCCGCGACATCTACGAGATGTTCGACCGCAAGGGCTGGGAACTTCAGGCAAAGGGATTCGCTCTCGGAGTACGCGTAGAGCATCCTCAGTCTCTGATCAATAAGATCCAGTACCACGGAAAGTATCAGCCATATATGCCTACAGCCGAGTATTCATTTGTGACTCAGGTACTTGACAGGGGAGTATTCTCATTCTGCATGTGCCCTGGCGGTGTCCTTGTTCCGGCAGCGACAGCCTCCGGAGAGCTTGTCCTTAACGGCATGTCCAACTCGCAGCGTAACTCTAAGTGGGCAAACTCAGGCGTCGTTGTTCAGATCGAACCGGAAGACTTCCCTGAGTACTCTCAGTTCGGAGCGCTTGCGCTTCTGAAATTCCAGCAGGACATTGAGAAAAAGATGTTTGAATATACAGGTTCGCTCAAGGCTCCTGCACAGCGCATGATGGACTTCTGCCGCAGGGTTCCGTCTGCAAATCTTCCAAAGACATCATACCATCCGGGAGCGGAAAACGCACCTCTGCATGAACTCCTTCCGGAGCATGTGTCGTTACGACTCAAATATGCTTTCCCGGAGATCGGCAACAAGAAGATGCACGGCTACTACACCAATGAAGCCCTCCTTCTTGGCGTAGAGTCACGCACATCCTCTCCGGTCCGCATTCCTCGTGACCCCGAGACTCTCGAGCACGTACAGGTCGCCGGCCTCTATCCATGCGGTGAAGGCGCCGGCTATGCCGGAGGTATCGTATCTTCAGCCCTCGACGGCATCAATTGCGCTGCCAAAATTTAGGTGGCGCCCAACTTGCTGACCACCAGTGTGTTATGAAAACCCCGTGCCGCCAAAGGGGAGCAGGAACTTTCTTTAATTAATTGATATACTGTGATTTATGCGCCACCTATTATTTGTGATTTTTTTTGCTGCGGTTTCATTCGGGCTTTATGCTCAGGATCAGACCTTGAGAGTAGACTATATGTTCTCCGGAACTGACAAGTCGGTAGAGATTTCACTGGATGAACTCTATCGATATGACGGATGGGCTGGCCGAAGGACTAATTTGACAGAGGTGCCTGTTCGCGGCAATGGTCAGATCTGCATGACTGATGTGCAGACAGGGGATACGCTGTACCGCATGTCCTTCTCGACTCTTTTCCAGGAGTGGCAGACCACCGAGGAGGCGACCAAGGTGCGCAAGTCTTTCGAGAATGTATTCCTCCTTCCGATGCCTACTACCAAGGCGAAGGTCAATGTCCATCTTTACGATTTCTTCGGAAACATAGTCGCTTCGCTCAATCATATTGTAGATCCGTCGGATATACTCATCCGTCATCTGAACCCGCAGGCGCCGGAGCATAGGTACCTTCTCAAGAGCGGAACGCCTCAGGATAAGATCGACGTGGCGATCGTAGCTGAAGGTTATACCGCAGAGGAAATGGACATGTTCTATGCGGACGCGCAGACTGCCATGGAAGCCATCCTCAGGCATGAGCCGTTCGGTCAGTATAAGGACAGGTTCAACTTCGTGGCGGTAGGTCTGGAATCACAGGACAGCGGCGTAAGCGTGCCTGGAGAAGGGGAGTGGAAGGATACCGCCCTCAAGGCCCATTTCAACACCTTCTACATGGACCGCTACCTGACGACCCTCCGCCTGAAGAATATGCATGACAAGCTTTGCGGAGTGCCGTATGAACATATTGTAATCCTCGCTAACACGGATACTTACGGAGGTGGCGGAATCTATAATTCATATACGCTTACAACAGCGCACCATCCAGCTTTCAAACCTGTCGTGGTTCATGAATTCGGTCACAGTTTCGCCGGCCTTGCTGATGAGTATTACTACGATGACCAATATGTGGAATACTACTATCCCGGTACGGAGCCATGGGAGCAGAACATCACGACTCTCGCCGACTTCGAGTCAAAGTGGAAGGACATGCTAGACGCAGGTGAGGCAGAACTCCATGAAGGGGCAGGCTACCAGTCAAAGGGAGTATACAGACCGGCGAAGGACTGCCGCATGCATACAAACAGACCGGATAGCTTCTGCCCTGTCTGCCAGCGCGCTATCGCACGCATTATAGAGTTCTATCAGTAAATTACGTCGTCACCTATAGGGTTGACTATCAGTGCGTTAATATAAATGCCTGCGGCGAAAAGCAGCAGGCATTTATAGTTAATATGTTGAAATACAATGTGGTTGGTGCCGACGGTATTCTAGTACTCCATGGTAAATACCACAAAGGTACGTGGCCCAATACTGGTGGTCAGTGTGTTCTTGTGCCATGATGATGGTTCAATGACAGATGCTACCGGCACTATTGCATTTGGATTCTCAAGTGTGTTTTCGGCATATGGGTCGTCCGAATGCAGTACTGTGAATGTTACAGGGCAATCCAGTGTCTCCTTGCGGCTCAGACCCTTGAACTGAAGACTGATTTCCTGTGCCTCATAAGCAAGGTTCGCTACCTTGATGATGTACTGTTTCTTGACCTCATTCCGTACAGCTGAAGCATAAAGTCCTCGCTGGCCTGTGACATTCGCGCCGTCCAGAGTAATAGGAATGCTGTGCGTACCGCAGTTGGTCGAATACATCTTCTGTACATGGTAACTGCATGATAACATAACGTCGAGGTTGTCAAACCAGATCATGTCAGGTCGCCACTGCCATCCTTCCACATGGGCGAGAAGGGGAGCGTATGAGGCCATATGGACAATGTCGGCATTCCTCTCAAGGCCGGTCATGAATGCGGCTTCCAGCAATGAAGCATTGAAATGGTTCCATTTGTGTCCGTCTACTCCATGGCAAGCGTATTCGCCGGCGAACACTTTCGGACCTGTACGCGGATAGTCGTCATACCTGTCTGCATTATTGATGAAGAAGTCCTCATTTGCATAATAATGCTCGTCAACAAGGTCGACTCCCAGTCTTCTCATCTCCTTCCATAGGTATTCGAAGTCCTCTCCGTCCTTGTATGGGCCTGAAGATCCGATGATGCCGATCTCCGGATACTTTTCCCTGATCGCCTTCACGAAAACCTCCAGCCTCTGCGGATAGCCCTCGCCCCACTGCTCGTTTCCTATGCCGATATATTTCAAATTGAATGGCTCCGGATGGCCCATTTCTGCACGCACGCGGCCCCACTCGCTGTCGGCCGGACCATTGGCAAACTCTATCAGATCCAAAGCGTCATCCACAAACGGCTGCAGCTCATCAAGCGAAGCATCCGAGTGCCAGTGAGGCTCATTCTCAAACTGACATGCGATGCCGCAGCTCACCACCGGAAGCGGCTCAGCTCCAATCTCTTCCGCAAATCTGAAATACTCATAAAATCCGAGTCCATATGACTGATAGTAATCCGGGAACATGCGGTGCGGGAAAGTGTAGCTCCAGCGTGTCTTATTGATCGGACGGTTCTCCACCGGACCTACAGAGTTCTTCCACTGGTAACGTGTCTCAAGGTTTGTACCCTCCACGATGCATCCGCCAGGGAAACGGAAAACTCCCGGCTCAAGCGCGGCGATGGCCTCTGCTATATCCTTGCGCAGTCCGTTCTCATCTCCGCGGAAAGTCTCGACAGGGAAGAGCGAGATATGCTCCAGATCAACAGCCTGACCTGGCGTATTGGCTCTCCATTCGCGCATCAGCATCATTCGGAACTCGGCTTTCTCGACAGTCAGAGGAGACGTCAACATCACTTCATACTTCTTCCACTCAGGCGAATCCACGGTTATGACTCCCTGGCAGAAAGCCTGCTCTTCGCCCATTGTGCTCGGAAGGCAAAGCTGCACGCCTATCTGCTCGGCCGCCCTGTCGCCGGCATTACGAGCCCACACGCTCACGCGATACTCGCATCCGGCCTTCACGCCAATGCCGAAGAAACCCTCGTTGCAGATGGCTGTAAGCATGCTTGGGTGGCCTGGGTATCCAAGTCGCAAATAGTGCGGGTTTTTCGTGAATGGACCATCCTCCATCACTTTCACGTTTCCGATGATGTCCCATCCTGCAAGCGGATTGTCAAACTCGAATGAACGGTTCTTTATCAGCTCTGCATACAGACCTCCGTCAGCGGCGAAGTTGATGTCTTCGTAGAAGAGGCCGAACATGGTCTCCTGGATCGGAATACCCTTTGAGCCTGCGTCGATGACCAGGGTATTTGGCTGAGCAGCCATGCTGAAACATGTCAACATGGCTGCCAGTGCCGCAATTGTTCTGCGTGCGTTCATAGTTTATCTCAGTTTATTGATTGTATTCGCCTTTTCGGTGAAGTAGTTGTTGCTTGTGGACATGAGCCTGTAGTCTCCTACCCGGCCCCAGCTTGCCGGCCTGTCCTTGATTTCCATATCTTCGCCTGTGTCGTTGGTGATATAGTTCTGGATCTTAGACTGCCAGTCGAGTATTCGCTGTCTCGCAGATTCAGTGTCCATGAGACCGTATGCCGGATCCACAAGTCTCTTCAGTTCGTCACGGTAGATGTTTCTGAATTCCTCATACTCCATCATCCTTTCCATCAGGACGCCCTTGTCTCCCCAGTTGTATGGATCCTGTTTCGCGGCGTCGTATGTATTAGAGGTGCCGAGCGAGTTGTCATAGTCGTAAGGGAGGAGGAAGACCTTATAATCATAAAGGTCGTTGCTGTTGAAATAGAGGTAGTAGTTGTTGGCATTATTCCATAAGTCGTCCCACATTCCTACCGCTACGCTTACTGCGTATGTCCTCATAAGGAGCTCCACGTCGCACACCTGCTTGATCCATGTGTAGAAGCTGTCGCCCGGAGTGCCGTGGGCCTTGCCGTTGAGCTTCTTTATGAAGTCCTGGAGCTGGGCTTTGGCTGCAGAGAAGCTTTCGCCGTATTCTTTGAGTTCGTATGTGAAATCATCT
>JAGBTT010000090.1 GCA_017631175.1 Bacteroidales bacterium | reverse complement strand
CGACCCCCGGCGTGACAGGCCGGTATTCTAACCAGCTGAACTACCGCACCAATGTTCAGACTTTTGAGCCGATGGAGGGAATCGAACCCACGACCCCGAGATTACAAATCACGTGCTCTGGCCAACTGAGCTACATCGGCAATTTTGGCTCCTTTTTCAAAAAGGAGTGCAAATATATAACTTTTTATCGTATGCCCAACACTTTGTTGATAACTTTTTTCTTCCTTATCGCTAGATTACAGTCAGACTTTATGTCATTCCCGGCAGATTAACAACCTGCAAATGCCTGTGCAAAAGGTTCCGGCACTGTGCATAAAAAAAGTCAGCACAGATGGCTGACTTTTTAAATTTATTTATTCTGAATATACTCGTGGATTGCTGCAGCAGCCTTGCGACCTGCTCCCATTGCGAGAATCACGGTTGCTGCTCCTGTCACAGCATCACCGCCGGCAAAGACTCCAGGACGGGTTGTCGCTCCATTCTCGTCTGCCACCAGGCATCCGCGACGGTTTGTCTCCAGACCCGAGGTGGTCTTTGCGATAAGAGGGTTAGGTGATGTTCCCAGTGACATGATCACTGTGTCAGTCTCTATCTCGAACTCCGATCCCGGTACTTCTACAGGACTGCGACGTCCGCTCTCGTCTGGCTCGCCAAGCTCCATACGGATGCATTTTACAGCCTTGACCCATCCTTTCTCGTCGCCGATAACCTCTACAGGATTGGTCAGCATCGCGAACTGGATGCCTTCCTCCTTAGCGTGATGAACCTCTTCTGCACGAGCAGGAAGCTCCTTCTCGGTACGACGATAAACGATTATGGTCTCAGCACCGAGACGGAGGGCAGTTCTTGCAGCATCCATGGCCACATTACCGCCACCTACTACTACAACCTTCTTTCCTGCATGGATAGGAGTGTCGTAATCTGAGCGATATGCCTTCATGAGGTTATTTCTTGTAAGGAACTCATTAGCAGAGAATACGCCGTTGTAGTGCTCGCCAGGAATGTTCATGAAGCGGGGGAGTCCTGCTCCAGATCCTACGAATACAGCAGCAAATCCTTCCTCATCAAGAAGACTGTCGATCGTTACTGTACGACCTGCAATGACATTTGTCTCGATCTTAACGCCGAGCGCCTTTACCGAAGCGATCTCAGCTGCTACGACCTTGTCCTTAGGAAGACGGAACTCTGGAATACCATACTCAAGCACTCCGCCTGGACGGTGAAGAGCCTCGAATACAGTCACTTCATATCCGAGCTTGGCGAGGTCAGAAGCACAAGCAAGTCCGGCAGGACCACTTCCGATTACGGCGACCTTATGACCGTTAGCAGGAGCAACTACGGGCTTCACACCGCCATTCTCACGGCTCCAGTCTGCAACGAAGCGTTCAAGTTTTCCGATAGCGACAGGCTCACCCTTGATGCCGAGGATACAGCTACCCTCGCACTGAGTCTCCTGCGGACATACGCGTCCGCAGACTGCAGGAAGCGACGAGTCCTCTGCGATGATCTCAGCTGCGCGAGTGAAGTTGCCTGCAGCAACCTCAGAAATGAACTGAGGGATCTTCACGCTCACAGGACAAGCGCCCACGCAGCGTGGATTCTTACAGTTAAGGCAACGTGAGGCCTCAAGCTGTGCTTCCTCTACATTATATCCGTAGCAAACCTCCTCAAAGTTGGTTGCGCGTACTTTAGGATCCTGCTCTCTGACAGGAACTCTTGGAATCTTGTTTGCCATTATTTGCCCCTCCCGATTCTACAAACATGGTGCTCTGTTGCATCATGCTCTTCTTCAACATACATCCTCTGACGACGCATGGCCTCATCGAAATCAACGAGATAGCCATCGAATTCAGGTCCTTCCACACATGCGAAACGCACCTTGCCGCCTACGGTCACGCGGCATGCGCCGCACATTCCAGTACCGTCCACCATAAGAGTGTTCAGCGATACGATTACAGGAAGGTTAAGCTTCTTACATGTAAGGGTAGCGAACTTCATCATGATCATAGGACCGATAGCAACTGCCTGATCATATACCTTTCCATCCTCATTTACGAGCTTCTCAAGCATTGCAGTCACAAGACCCTTGAATCCCTCAGTACCGTCGTCTGTACATATATAAAGGTTATCACATACGGCCTGCATCTCTTCCTTGTAGATGACAAGGTCTTTTGTCTTTGCACCGATGATGACATCCACTGCAACACCTCTTTCATGCAGCCACTTTACCTGTGGATATACCGGAGCTGTACCTACACCACCAGCGATGAAGACATATTTCTTTCCAGCAAGCTCCTCCGGCGTCATCTCTGTGAAGTCTGAAGGGATGCCGAGAGGACCTACTACGTCAGCAAAAGCATCTCCTTCTTCGTATGTACATATCTCGGTAGTCGATGCACCGATCTTCTGCGTTACGATGGTCACAGTACCTGCAGCCTTGTCGTAGTCGCTGATTGTGAGCGGAATACGCTCTCCCTGCTCGTCAGCACGAACGATCAGGAACTGGCCCGGCTGTGCTGCTGAGGCAAGACGTGGAGCCTCGACCTTCATTCTGCAGATGGTCGGGGTCAGCATTTCTTTCTTTACTATCTTATACATTGTAATAAAATATCATTTCGACTGCTAAGATAGCAAATAATACGGTATATCCCACATTATCTCAGATTACATTGAAAATTTGATCAAGTTTATGGTATCTTCGAGATTTGACATACAAAAACAACAAAATCTACAGACATGCGTATTTGATGCGTATCTTTTCCAAATAAAATCCATATATTTGTATGTTTTAGAAAAAACTAACCATCAATATATCATGAAGAAGTTCTCATTACCTAAAGACGGCGGCCTGATCGAAGCAGGTCTGCCAAACGGTATCAAGCACACTTTCGAAAGAATTCCTGCCCACATCTATGAGGATGAAGAGGCAGCATGTGCGCGTCTTGCCGAGAAGATCGTAGAGTCTATCAATGCATGCAACGGCGTATTCAAACTCGGTCTCACAACAGGAACATCACCTGTTCCACTTTACCAGGAGCTCGTTAAGAAGTACGAGGCTGGCGAAGTTTCGTTCAAGAATGTAGAGATCTACAGCATTGACGAGTATTATCCGGCACCGGCAGACAACCACAGCCGCAACAGAAGACTCTATGAAGAGCTCGTGGCAAAGATTGACATCGCAAAGGAAAACGTTCATGCACCGAAACTTACTGAAGTACATGACAGCAATTATGTGACTGAATTCTGCGCAAAATACGATGAAATGGCATCGGGTCTCGACCTCCTCATCATGGGAACAGGCGAGAAGGGCCAGATCGGATTCAACGAGTTTGCGGCAAACGAGATCAGCCGCACAAGGACAGTGATGCTTCCTTACACCTCAAGAAAGAGACAGGTGAAGAACTTCGGAGGCAACATGGAGGCTACTCCAGACAAGGCAATCGCCATGGGTATCTCTACAATGATGAGCGCAAAGAAGATCCACCTCATCGCATGGGGCGAGGACAAGGCTCAGATCGTGAAGCAGATCGTAGAGGGTCCTATCAATCCTGCATGCCCTGCATCACTTCTTCAGAAGCACAGCAACATTTCATTCTATGTAGAGGAGAACTCGGCAAGCCTCCTTACAAGAAACGAGGCTCCATGGCTTGTAGGTCCTTGCGAATGGACACCTAAATTTATCCGCAAGGCAGTCGTATGGCTCTGTGAGCAGGTTGGAAAACCTATTCTCAAGCTCAGCCAGAAGGACTACCTGACAAACGGACTTGGAGAACTTCTTGACCAGCACGGTCCATACAGCCAGATCAACATCAGAGTATTCAACGAGCTCCAGCATACAATCTCAGGATGGCCAGGCGGAAAGCCTAATGCTGACGACAGCACAAGGCCTGTTCCTTCGACACCATTCCCTAAGAGGGTAGTGATCTTCTCGCCACATCCTGACGATGACGTAATCTCTATGGGAGGTACATTCATCCGTCTTGCAGAGCAGGGACACGATGTACACGTAGCATACGAGACTTCAGGAAACGTAGCAGTACACGATGACGTTGTGCTTCAGCACATGGACGCGGCACGCGAGCTTGGATTCGGTGACCGTTTTGCTGAAGTTAGAGAGATCATCGCTTCGAAGAAGCCGGGAGAGCCAGAGCCAAGAGCACTTCTCAACCTCAAGGGCGCTATCCGCCGCAGCGAAGCAAAGAGCGCAGTACGCTCATTCGGCCTCAATGATGAGACAAACTGCCACTTCCTTAACCTTCCGTTCTACGAGACAGGCGGTATCAAGAAGGGACAGAGGACTCAGGCCGACATCGATATCATTATCGAGCTTCTCCAGAAAGTACAGCCGCACCAGATCTACCTCGCAGGTGACCTTGCAGACCCACACGGAACACACAGAGTATGTACAGAGGCCGTTCTCGAAGCTCTTCAGCAGCTTGAGGGCGCAGAGTGGCTCAAGGAGTGCCACGTATGGCTCTACAGAGGTGCATGGATGGAGTGGGAGATCGGAAAGGTCGACATGGCAGTTCCTCTCAGCCCTGAAGAAGTCATCAAGAAGCGTCATGCCATCTACCGTCATCTCTCGCAGAAGGACATCGTTCCATTCCCAGGTGACGACCCTCGCGAGTTCTGGCAGAGAGCTGAGGAGAGAACAGAGAACACAGCACGCCTCTACAACAACCTCGGAATGCCGGAGTATCAGGCAATAGAAGTATTCGTGAAACTTTTCTAATATAATTTATAAATGAGACTTATTATAAACGAGAACAGCGCAGCAGGCTCAGTATGGGCTGCACGCTATATCGTATCAAGAATCAAGGCTAAGGCAGCCGTAACAGACAAGCCGTTCGTACTCGGTCTTCCTACCGGTGGAACTCCTATCGCT
>JAGBTT010000089.1 GCA_017631175.1 Bacteroidales bacterium | reverse complement strand
TTAGCTTGTCCTGACACTTATAATTCTTTCAAAAGAATTAACGCTTCTCGATAAATTGTATTTCTCGGTACTTGCTTCTTGTACAGTAAATCAGTCTTTTCAATGAACTTCTCAAATCCTCCGAAGAGGCCCCGTTTTCGATTGGGGTTGCAAAGGTACGCTTTATTTTTTAATCTCCAAATTTTTTGTGAAAAATTTTTCATTTTTTTCTCAGCGTCAGTCTCAGTAAGAACTCTCTGCCTTTGTCAGACACCCGTTTTTCAAATGGGAGTGCAAAGGTACGACTTATTTCCAAACTTCCAAACTTTTATGCAACTTTTTTAACACTTTTTTAAAACTATTTCCCTGTCACAAAGATAACCTCCTGACTATCAACTAGTAACAATTCTTACAATTTTAAAGAAGATTTTAACAGGATTTTTATTAAATTTGCATGTTATATATAATAATAAGTATGACTATGAGAAATACGCTACTTTCGCTGTTTGCATTTATATCGATTGCTACGACAATCTCAGCACAAGACTCTCCTCTTTGGCTTAGGCGAAACGCCATATCGCCTGACGGAACGCAGATTGCCTTTACATATAAAGGTGATATCTACACAGTGGCGACCGAAGGTGGACAGGCCAGACAGATCACAACAAACCCAGCATACGACTCAGACCCGATGTGGACTGACGACAGCAAGACAATTGTCTTCAGTTCCTATAGGGAGGGCAGCAAGGACATATATAAGGTAAGCGCAAAAGGCGGAGAGCCGACCAGGCTCACAACGCACACGGGCAACGAAACCCCGATGGCCGTTCTGGAGAACAACGACGGCATCATCTTCAGCGCCGCGATTCAGCAGGACGCCCAATATGGAGACTTTCCAGGTGGAACACAGTTATACCAGATCGGAATGGATGGCGGACGTCCAAGACAGGTAACCTCACTTCCAATATCCAACATCAGCGTCCGTATGGATGGAACCTTATTGTATGAAGACCATAAAGGATATGAGGATCCTTGGAGAAAGCATCATACTTCATCAGTAACTCACGACATCTGGATATACGTGCCTTCTGAGGATCATGAAAAAGTAGAGATCTCAATCAACGGAAACGGTGATTTCACAAAACTCACGACATTCAGCGGCGAAGACAGAAATCCTGTCTTTGCACCAACAGGTGGAATGGGAGGAGACTCATTCTATTATCTGAGCGAGCAGGACGGCACATACAACATCTACTACAGCGGTTCACTTCAGGACGAGATATTCGCATCAGGAGAGCCGAAGATGCAGCCGAAGCAGATCACTTTCTACAAAGGCAATCCTGTAAGACATCTCAGCATTTCAAATAATGAAATCCTCTGCTACTCTTATGACGGAGAGCTTTACACGATCGACACTCAAAAGGGCGATGGACCTAAGAAGGTAAACATCGAAATCGTGACAGATCAGATCGAGAAGGCTGTTCAGGAGCGCACAATGACTTCCGGAGCCAGCAGTGTGGCGGTCTCACCAGATGAAAAGGAAGTTGCATTGGTTCTCAGAGGCGATGTGTTCGTAACATCGGCTGAACATAAGACGACGAAAAGGATAACCAATACTGCTGAACAGGAGCGCAGCGTATGCTTCGCACCGGACGGAAGGACAATATACTATGCTGCAGAGAGAAACGGTCATTGGGGCATATGGGCGACATCGCTTGTCGAGAAGGAAGACAAGATGTTCACATATGCGGTGAAGATGGAGGAAAAGCTCATAACAAAGGAGGGCGAGACATGCTTCCAGCCTCAGGTGTCCCCTGACGGCAAATACATTGCCTACCTCAAGGACCGCACAGGCATCGCAGTAATGAACCTCAAGAGCGGAAAGGAGAAGATCATCCTTGACAAGATGGTCAACTATTCATACACAGACGGCGACCAGAGCTTCGAGTGGAGCCCTGACAGCCATTATATCCTATGCAACTACCAGAAGGACGGTGGTTGGAATAACGAAGACATAGCCGTCATAGATGTAGAAAGCGGCGAAACGACAAACCTGACCCAGAGCGGCTACAGCGACGGAAGCTTCAGATGGGCGCTCAACGGAAAGGCAATGACATGGACATCTGACAAGGCCGGATACCGAAGCCATGGCAGCTGGGGAGCCGAGAGGGATGTCTACATCATGTTCTTCAACGGAAAGAGGTACAGCGAATTCATGAAGGACAAGGAGGACAGGGAAATCGCAGATCTATATAAGGAAGAAAAGAAGAACGAAAAGCTTGTTCTTGAACTTGCGGATGCTGAAGACCGCATAGTGAAACTGACAAGATTCTCAAGCAGACTCGGAGACCATTACCTCACAAGAGATGGCAAGAAGCTATTCTATGTGACAAGACTGGAGAAGAGTTCAGACTTGTGCATGCTCGACCTTGAAGACAACAGCGTAAAGGTGGTATTGAAGGGCGCATCCGGAGCCATCTACCCAAGCAAGGATGACAAGTACATCTACATGACAGGAAGAGGCGGCCTTTCGAAGATCGCCACAGGAAGCGGCAAGAAGGAAACCATTTCCTACAGTGGAGATTTCGAGCACAAGCCGGCACAGGAGCGCGAGTACATCTTCGAACACATCTGGAAACAGGTAAACGAGAAGTTCTATGTCGCAGACATACACGGCATAGACTGGAAGGGCTATCACGATACCTACAGGAAGTTCCTGCCTCATATCAACAACAACTTTGATTTCCAGGAAATGCTGTCTGAGATGCTCGGAGAGCTCAATGGCTCTCATACAGGAGCCCGATACAGCTATAGGAGCGGCTTCAACATGGGCACACTCGGCGCACTTTATGACAATGAATACAAGGGTGACGGACTTAAGATCAAGGAAGTCCTTAAAGGTGGCCCGCTCTACATGACAGATCCTGAAATCAAGGCAGGCGACATCATCGAGTCGATTAACGGAGTCGATATCAAGAAGGAGACAGACTGGCACTCACTCCTTAAGAACAAGGGTGGAGACAAGGTGTTCATCACTGTAAAGAAAGGAAGCGGCAAAGCGAAGGGAATGTATATTGAGCCTGGATTTACCGACTACACGCAGCTTTATGACAGATGGGTGGAACAGAGGGAACAGATGGTGGAGAAACTCTCCGGTGGAAGGATCGGATATGTCCATGTGGAAGGAATGGATTCTGAAAGCTTCCGCAGAGTATACTCTAAACTTCTTGGAAAATACCGCACATGTGATGCCGTAATCGTCGACACAAGACACAACGGTGGCGGATGGCTCCATGACGATCTGGCAACGCTGCTTTCGGGCACAGGCTACATCAGATTCGAGCCAAGAGGCCAGTACATCGGCACAGAGCCATACAGTAAATGGACCAAGCCTTCATGTGTACTTATCGGCGAGGACAACTACTCGGATGCTTCAGGCTTCCCTTATGTATACAAGACTCTTGGAATCGGTAAGCTCATCGGAGCCCCTGTTCCAGGTACAATGACTGCAGTTTGGTGGGAGACACAGATTGACCCTACCATCGTATTCGGTATACCTCAGGTAGGAGCCATCGGAGTCAAAGAGGGACGATATCTGGAGAACATGCAGGTTGAACCTGACATCGAAGTCTATAACGACCCTGCATCAGTACTCAGAGGAGAAGACAAGCAGCTTGAAGCAGCGGTAAATGAAATGCTAAAGACAATATCAAATAAATAAGATGGATAGAAAAGTAATAATCATACCTACCTACAACGAGAAGGAGAACATTGAGAACATCATCCGTGCGGTGTTCTCTTTGGAAGGTGAGTACCATATCCTTGTAATAGAGGACGGATCTCCCGATGGGACAGCATGCATTGTAAAGAGGCTTCAGGAAGAATTCCCTGAAAGGCTCCACATGATAGAAAGGAAAGGTAAACTGGGACTAGGAACTGCATACATCACAGGCTTCAAGTGGGCAGTAGAGCATGAATACGACTACATCTTTGAGATGGATGCCGACTTCTCGCATAATCCAGACGACGTTCCACGCCTTTACAAGGCCTGCGCAGAGGGAGCAGACCTTGCCATCGGATCCCGCTACTGCAACGGCATCAGCGTAATCAACTGGCCTATCGGTCGCGTGATCATGTCTTACTATGCTTCAGTATACGTAAGGACTGTGCTGGGAATGAAGGTTTTCGACACGACTGCCGGATTCAAATGCTACAGAAGAAGAGTACTTGAGACCATAGACCTGGATAATGTAAAGATGAAAGGTTATGGATTCCAGATCGAAATGAAATACTCCACATACAAGCTTGGATTCAAGATCCAGGAAGTTCCGATCATCTTCGTAGACCGCAAGGAAGGCACATCAAAGATGAGCAGCGGAATCTTCGGAGAAGCATTCTGGGGTGTCATGAAACTCAAGATGAGAAAGATAAAACCAAGAAAGGCATAACATGATACTTCTTGAAAACGGAATCATCATCACTTCCGAGAAGGAGGAGAAAGGAACCATCGTGATCGACGATGGGAAGATCATAGATGTACTTTACAGCGCAGAAGAGGGTTACCCGCTGAATGTATGGAATTACAGAAAGCAGGCTGCACAGATCATAGACATAGAAGGTAAGCACGTGATAGCAGGCGGAATCGATGCTCATGTACATTTCCGTGAGCCGGGACTGACGCATAAGGCCGATATGGCGACGGAGTCGCTGGCGGCCGTTGCCGGAGGCGTAACGAGTGTCATGGATATGCCGAACACATCACCCGCAACGACTACTGCAGATAGATTGAAGAGAAAGGTGCAGCTGGCAAAGGAGAAATCTGTTGCCAAGATGTCATTCCATATAGGAGCTACCAACGATAATGTAGAAGATATCTGCCGTCTGATAACGGCAGGTGACGAGTCGACTGGAATCACCCCTGATGACATAGCTGGAGTAAAGGTATTCATGGGGTCATCTACAGGAAACATGCTCGTGGACGCAGGAGAGACACTTGACAAACTGTTCGCGATCAAGGAGAAGCCTGTGCTTGTGCACTGTGAGGACGAGGCGACCATCAGGGAAAACCTTGCCAAAGCCATTGAGACATACGGAGAGGAGATCCCATTCAGAGAACACGAAAACATCCGCAGCAGGAAAGCATGCATCAAGTCCAGCATAAAGGCTCTTGAGATGGCTATGAAGCACGGAACCAGACTGGTATTGTGCCATATTTCCACAAAAGAGGAAATACAGATGACCCGCGCAGCAAAGCTGACCAATCCGAATATAGTGGCCGAAACCTCATGCAATTACCTCTGGTTCTGTAGCGAAGATTACGATAGACTCGGAAGCCGCGCCAAATGCAATCCCGCAGTAAAGGGCGCAGACGACAGACAGGCATTGATCGAAGCACTTGCCAACGGAGATATCGATACAATAGGTTCAGATCACGCTCCGCACCTTCCGTCAGAGAAGGACGCACCTTACTGCAAGGCGCCTTCAGGCCTGCCGTCTATCCAGCAGAGTCTGCCAATTCTGCTTACAATCGCTCACGACAACGAAATCCCTTTGACAAGAATAGCATCCGTATTTTCTGAGAATGCATCCAAGATCTATAACCTTGGCAGAGGCAAGATAGCAAAAGGCTTCGATGCAGATCTTGTTGTATTCGACTACGGACGGACATTTGAAGTCAGGACATCAGACCAATACAGCAAATGCGGATGGACCCCATATGAAGGAGAGATCCTCAGGGGTATGATCGAAAAAGTATACATTAACGGAAAAGAAATAACCTTACCTAGATAAAGACTGAAAAAACATGGCACCAAAAGTTCATCCTAGTAAACTTCTGACCTACATTGCTTCCATATTTGCGATAACCCTATGGGGAATGTCATACATATGGACTGACAAACTCATTGCTCAAAACATACCGATTTTCTATTTTGTATTTGTCAGGATTCTGCTTGCAGGAGTCATACTCTTCCTGTTTAATACAGCCTACGGAAGAATCAAGAGGATCCAGAAGAAAGACTGGCCTAAGTTCCTTCTTCTTGCCTTCTTCGAGCCGTTCATCTATTTCATATGTGAGACATATGGACTTAAAGTGACTGGCTCCCCTACCCTTAGCGCGATGGTAGTTGCTACAATACCAATCTTTTCTATTGGAGCTGGAATGATATTCTTCAAGGAGAAAGTCAATTTCATTAATATTATAGGTATAATATTTTCGCTTGTTGGAATCGTGATGGTAGCTATGGCGAAGGGAGAGCTCGGTGAACATTTCATCTGGGGA
>JAGBTT010000088.1 GCA_017631175.1 Bacteroidales bacterium | reverse complement strand
TGAGGGCGCAGAGGAAGAAGTTCCCGCGAGCGTCTGGGAAGGTGTATCTGCCGGTCTGGACAAGGCTGCGCGAGGCAAGGTCGTGGCGCTGTGGTTCAGGCGCGCCGGCATAGGCGTGGCGGCTGCAGCAGCTGTTGCGGCAATGCTGCTGGTGCAGCCCGGTGACGGCACCATGGAAATTGTTCCGGCATCTGATGAGATGATCGCTGTAGTGGAACCAGAACCTGCAGTTCCGGAAAACGCAGAAGAAACAGTTGCTCCAAAGACTGCATACATGGCACAGGCTACCCCTGCTGTAAGCTCTGCTGTGAAATCCGAGATTGTTCCGTCAGAGATTCCAGCTACAGAGGAGATATACACCGACCAGACTGTAGCGGAAGAGACAGAGGAGCCAACAATCAAGGCAACAGACTCCAAGTCCGAGGTGAAGGAAGAGCGGCACTATCACCATGATCTTTCAGCCCTCGAAGGCCAGCTGATTGACCCTGTAATAAAGAAACGTAAGGTTTCATTCGTAGTTTCAGGGCTGACAGGCACAAACGCCGCACAGAACGAAGCAGGAAAGAACATCTTCAAGAGACCGGATCCCTCTCCAGGACCGGCAGTCACGGGAGTAAGACAGACCAGTACAAATTCCACATACGACATTCCGTTGTCATTCGGAGCAGGAGTCAGGGTCGGAATCTCCCCCAGATGGTCGATCGGAGCAGGAATGAACTACTCGATGCTTTCGCGCAAGTTCTACGGAACATATACAAAGGTAAATGAGGCCGGTGTCATCGAGAACTCCACGTCGACAGACATCAGAAACACCCAGCATTATATAGGTATTCCGGTCAATGCATACTATGATATCCTTGACAGCCGCAAAGTAAACTTCTACGCCTATGCCGGCGGAACTGTAGAGAAGTGCATATCAGACAGGTATGACATCCTCGGCACATCCATCGTGCATAAGGGAAAAGCAGATGGCATGCAGTGGTCGGCAAATTTAGGTGTCGGAGTCAGCTTCAAGCTTGGCGAACATCTGGGACTCTACATCGACCCGAGCCTGAGATACTATTTCGACTGCGACCAGCCACATAACATCAGGGCGGCACAACCGCTCATGCTAGGATTCGAAGTCGGTCTGAAAGCTTATTTATAGAATGATTGAAGGTGGGAACTGGTCCCACCTTCAATCATGTTAAAACGGTTTATTACTTGTCAACTCCGTCTGACCCTTAAGTATCTTTCCTGCTTCACCTGTCAACCTCAAGTAATAGTCGCTTTCGAGATCATTCTCAATACCATTGAACGTTATACCCAACTCTCTTGCTGTCTGGCACCAACCTCCTTCGCCGACTGAAACATATTCATCTGAACGGCGATATGCTCCATTCTCAAAAACCACATAGTAGTCGGATGGATATACATTGGATGGAACTTCATTCTTTCGCAGGCACTTGTATATCGCGGTACCTTCGTCTATCTCATCAAACATTGCAACGTATAGCATCTTTGCACCCTGATCGATGAATTTATATATCTGCTGCCAATAGAAGTCTCCGCCATGGCGGTCATATACATAATGATCAGGATGCATGTTCCTGTCAGAGAATCCAGGGAAGATCAGCGGACAGAAGTCAACGCCATAGCTTTCTGCCGCAGCAAAATCTTCAATGATTCTATCGTTGAAGAAATCAGCGAAAGAACCACGCGGTGTAGTAGGCACGGTACCATCATAATCATATGCACCCACAAACCACGGCATAATGATATCCACGTCCTTGATCAGATCTATGATCTTCGGATCATTGACTACGTCACCATGACCGTTGGCGCTTCTCCAATAGGCGGGAACTCCGAGCATGATACTGAAGCCCATCTCCTGAAGACCGTCAACAATCGCCTGCGCCTGCGCAACCGTATATGGTGCGCTGTTCTGTCCTACGCTGACGAGTCCGATGAGCGGTTTGCCATTATGATAAAGAAGGTATCTCTGACCTACCGACCTGTCCATCAGGTTATACTTCTGAACCAGCTGCCTGGCATCATTGAGTACAACTTCTGCTGAAGTGCCGGCATCCATTCCCACCATATCATACATAATGGAAATAGCTCTCGCATGCTCATTTGACGCCAGCATAGCAGACTCCAGCACCTTGTTGCTATGCGACAATGCCGCATTATCAGTTATCTGAGAAACAAAGCGCTGCATGAAGACGCCATCTATTCCATATTCCTTCATCCATTTGAAATGAAGATTCACAGTAGATGCATCATATGAGCTATATAGACGTGGGGTCGAACCATCAGGAGAGGTGAATCCAGTTGCAGCATATGTCTTTTCATATTCAGACACATCCGGCCAAAAGTCTATATTATTCCGCAGCACTCCTGGCTCAAAGACAAAAGGATGCTGGGCTACATTTGCATAATGCGGCCAACCTTCGGCCGGATTGTGAGGACATCCGTCACCAGGGGTTCCGTGCCAGCCCTGATAGCCGGCCATCACGAGCCCTTCGTATGTGTCATATGTATCACTGGTCAGATCCACCTGCGGAGGCTCTGCCTCACTAATCGGTTCATAATACATAATCGCCCATGAACCAACATTATAACCCGCAGATGAATTGATGAAGATTCCGCTTCGGTCTCTCTCGGGAAAGTGGAGATTGACATCCAGATCCTGATTTCCAGTCCATTGACCGGAGGCCCCGTCCAGACAAGCCTTGAACTGTTCGTACATGCTTTGTACTGTCTCATTCTGATCGCCTTTGGCAATAAACTCAAATGCAGCATCTACATTCAGTGATGTGAAGATATTCTTGAAATTAAATGACCCCTGAAGATCAAAACCCTTTGGAAGTTCGCATCTCCACCAATCAGGATTATCAAGAGTATATGTTCCGTCAGGATTCTTCTTTCCAGCGTAGAAAGTCACACTGCTCTTGAAGGGAGGGGCCAGACGGCTTCCCTGCTTGATTCCGTTTATTGATCCAGCCTTGCACACAGGGTTCTTTCCATAAATACCTTGGGTAATACCACCCACATTGTTGTTCATGCCGATGGTAAGGGTTGAAGCATTCGGTATACAGAACGGAATAGTGACCATATATACTGTTGCGCTCTCGTTCAGGCCCAAGGTTTCAGGAGTCTCAAGATGAATAAGCGGACGGCCTGACCCTGAACCAAGCCCCTTGTTTACCTGATTATAGACAAGCTTTTCACCTGTGAAATCCACTTCAAACGATCCGGTAATCGTATGAGGGTCTTCATTGATAAGTGTAACATCCTCATTGACGTGAGTTCCGCCGTCCGCACGGAATGACACAAGGTTCAAATCCATGTCATTCGCCTCATAGTTGGTCACCTTGATCTTAAGCACAGTAACCAGATGCTGCATATTTATAACGACCTCAGAGTTGGCTGCTACAGATCTGACCTTTCCTGCAAGTGGACAATAAGAACCTGCAAGATGGGTCATATCACCATCCTTTGACTGATACTGATCCGCCGGGATATGAATTGGCGCGGCCTTTGGTGACGCCATGTTCTCATCATAAGGGTAAAACACGTACCAATCATACTCCTTGCCCGCAATTATTGCATCCTCACTGACAACACCTCTAAAAGAGTCGTCTTCCGCATATTCGAAAGCACCGTCGCTGATAAAATTGTCCGTTCCTGCCTCCGCGTGAAAGACATTGACCTTATCACCTTTGACCCACCTGGTACTATAACCGTCATTAACAGTCTTGGTCTGAAGCAGACGAAGAGTGAACTCCGAACCCTCCTGTTCTGGAACAAGTGAGACATATTCATTTGTACAGCTCAAAAGGGAAGCTACAAATGTCAGTAATATCGTAAATCTTATAACAAACTGTTTCATCTCCATCTGCGTTTAGAGAATATCATCATTTGATCCCCAATCCGGGATATTGTTGGACATACAGAGCACACCCTCTGCCTCGAAACTTAAAATCTCAATACTTGGGCTCTGATAAACCCATTTTGTCTCAGTAATTTCAGTCATCATCTTATTTTTTTGGGGCGGCAAAGGTACAAAAAAAGAAGATATCCTAATGGACACCTTCTATTATATTGCGGGCCAGGGTGTTTGCGCAAACGAAGTCTCTGAGTTCCTGACAGTCTGTCTGAAGTATCGTATGGCGGTCTCCCTGCCACTTGAGTTCTCCCTTTGAGATGAAGCCGATCTTGTCTCCTATCTCCAGGATGGAGTTCATGTCATGCGTGTTTACCACTGTGGTCATGTTGAACTCCTTCGTCAGGTCGCTGATGAGACGGTCAATCAGGATTGATGTATACGGATCCAGTCCCGAGTTAGGTTCGTCGCAGAAAAGGTATTCCGGATTCAGCGCAATAGCGCGGGCTATGCCCACGCGCTTCTGCATTCCGCCACTGAGCTCATTCGGATATTTATTGTCCGACCCTATGACATTTACCTTCTCCAGACAATATTGTGCCCTTTCCTTCCTCTGTGCCGCTGACCAGTCCGTAAAGAACTCCATCGGGAACATGACGTTCTCCAGAACGGTAGCGAAGTCAAACAAAGCACTTCCCTGGAACAGGATGCCGATCTTCTTGCGCAGGTTCCGCTTCTCTTCGTACGACATGGATGTAAGGTCATTGTCACCATAGATGATCTTTCCCTGATCCGGGTCCATCAGGCCGATCAGGTTCTTCAGCAGTACGGTCTTTCCCGAGCCGCTGGCACCTATGATCATGTTGCACATGCCCGGCTTGTATTCCACGCTTATGTCCTTCAACACCTGGACGCCGTCGAATCCCTTGTATAGATGTTCTACCTTGATCATTGTCTGTCGGGGTTTAATACAGCATGAGCTGAGTTACTATGAGGTCCATAAGGAGGATAAGTATGCTGACGGTAACGATCGCTTGTGTGCTTGAACGACCGACTCCGAGCGATCCGCCCTTTGCATGATATCCGTTGAATGCCGCTATCGAAGATATCATGAAGCAGAAGAGTGACATCTTGAAGCAGCTGTAGAATATGTAGAATCCGTTATAGAATGCCTTGATTCCGGTAATATATGAAGCCGTCGGGATAATCTGGGTTGACTCCACAACAATCCATCCTCCCACCAGTCCAAGCGCCAGACTGAGGAGCATGAGGAGCGGACTGAGAAGGGTTGATGCCACCACCTTAGGAAGGACAAGGAAACCTGCCGAGTTTACTCCCATCATATCCATGGCATCGATCTGCTCGGTGATGCGCATGCTGCCGATCTCGGATGCTATGTTCGAGCCCATCTTGCCCGCAAGGATGAGGGCCACCATCGTAGAGCAGAACTCCAGGATGAGGCTTTCCCTTACCATATATCCTATGTACATCTTGTCAATGATAGGATTCTCAAGGTTGGATGCTGTCTGGATCACAAGTACACCTCCGATAAAGACGGAAATCACGCCCACCAGCAGAACAGAAGAGATGATCAGCTTGTCAGCCTCATTTATGAACTGCCTCCAGAATATCCTCCACTTCTCCGGCTTCCTGAAGACCATCTTCAGAAAGAGGAAATAACTTCCTATTGCTTCGAAAAACTTTTTCATGGTGCAAATCTACGAGTTTTCGGACATTAAAATTTATATTGACAACGGTTTTGGACTTAAAAATAAATTTTAATGTGTTTAAGATAATTTTTAAAGTGTTAAAGATTTATTTTAAAGTCAGTATTTCGCCACATTTTTCTCTTTTTTTAACAAGTTCTCAGCCGGAATGACAAGATTTGGTGCAAAAAGAAAAGCCATGCTCATCAACATCCACAGCGCAAAATGTATAGGCATAGAAGCCGTACCCGTTACAGTCGAAATAGACATTGCACCAGGACTGGGAATCCATCTGGTAGGCCTTGCAGATGCCGCCGTCAAGGAGAGCCTGCTCAGGACAATCACCGCGTTACAGTCCATGGGTTTCCGTATTCCGGGCAAGAAGATAGTCATAAATCTGGCACCTGCCGACATGCATAAGAAAGGAAGCGGATATGACGTGCCCATAGCCTTGGGGATAATTGCGGCTTCCGGACAAAGGGAACTTCCGCTTCTTGAAAAGTTCATGATCATGGGAGAGCTTGGACTTGACGGAAGCATACGTGAGGTACCGGGGTCGTTGCCGACGGTAGATCTGGCTCACAAGCAGGAACTGCTGGGGTGCATATTCCCGGAGGAGTCTGCAATGGAAACTGTAGAGTATGAAGGGATAAATGTCTTCGGTGTCCGGACTTTGGACGACGTTCTCAGAATCCTTGGCGGAGAGGAAATCTGTGATGACCTTCTGGTCAGGAATATTGTGCCCGCCTCAGCCGCCATGGAACCCGCCGGAAGTCCACAGGAGGTCATGGACTTCGCAGAAATCATGGGACAAGAAGCAGCCAAGCGAGGTCTGGAGATAGCTGCTGCCGGAGGACACAATGTCGTCATGATAGGTCCTCCGGGCTCGGGAAAGAGTTCTCTGGCAAAGGCAATGGCCGGAATCCTCCCGAAAATGTCCATAGAAGAGTCTATCCAGACCAGCATGATATATTCCGTAGCAGGTAAGGGAGGACACAGGGGCGGCCTGATGAGGAGGAGGCCCTTCAGGGCTCCGCATTACAGCGCATCCGTCGCAGCCCTGCTTGGAGGAGGGTCTGACAACATCATGCCGGGGGAAATATCTCTGGCACACAATGGGGTGCTGTTCATAGACGAGTTCTGCGAGGCTCCGAAAAAGGTACTTGAAGTGCTCAGAGGACCTATGGAAGACAGGAAGGTCACCATTTCCAGGCTGAAGGCCAAAGTGGAATATCCTGCTGACTTCATGCTGGTGGCAGCCAGCAACCCATGCCCATGCGGGCATTATGGAGACGGGGACAGATGTACATGTACACCGGGACAGAGGCTGTCTTATCTTTCAAAGCTCTCAGGCCCGATCATGGACAGGATCGACATACAGCTCATGGTTTCGAGGGTCGATGCGCGACTGCTTGTAAACAGAAGACCGGGACAGTCCAGCGCAGAGATTGCCGGGCGTGTGCTGAAGGCGCGTGAGATACAGAGAGCCAGGTTCGCTGCCGGAGGAGAGAACATCTTCTGCAACGCTGCCATGAACAACCGCCAGACGGAACTGTTCTGTCCCTTGTCTCCGGACTGCAAGGCACTGCTGGAACGCCTTATCGAGCGCATGGGTCTGTCGGCACGTGCATGCTCGCGCATGATCAGACTCGCCCGCACGATAGCAGACCTCGCCGCTACGCCCGACATTCTGCCTGAACATATTTCCGAAGCCGCATCCTATCGTTTCCTCGACCGGCAGAATCTGATATGAGCCTGAAGAAGTCGTATTTATGGCTGCTGGCGGTGGCCGACCTGCTTCTGCCGCGTACCTGCCTGATATGCGGCAGGAAACTGGGCCTGCGGGAGCAGCATCTGTGCCTATACTGTCTGGCAGAGATGCCGCTTACATATTTCTGGCAGAGAAGTCATAATCTGATGGCAGATAAGATCAACGAGCTAATTCAGGAAGGACTTGAGAAAATGGAAAGATACTCATATGCATGTGCCCTGTTCTACTATCAGGATGAAGGAGATTACCGCAACATCCTATATAGTCTGAAATATGGAGGAAACACTGCCGCGGGAGAATATTTCGGCAACATGCTGGGACGGAAGATGGTTAAGTACGTACATTTTGCCGATGTGGATATCGTCATACCGGTTCCTCTTCATTGGAGCAGAAAGTGGAAGCGCGGATACAATCAGGCTGAATGCATCGCAGCGGCTGTTGCTGCCGCTCTTGGTGTCACGCTTCGCACAGATATACTATATAGACGCAGAAGAACATCGACACAGACGAAAGTGGATGTCCGGATGAAAACTAAAAATGTGATGGGAGCCTTTGAAGCGAAGGATAACGAGGATGCGCCTGTTCATATGCTGCTCGTAGATGATCTTTTCACTACCGGAGCCACATTGTACGCATGCTACTCTGCACTTCGGAAAACATTCCCTTGCGCGAGGATAAGTTTCGTCACTTTAGGCTACGTCGGACGTCCTTAGTCGTTCAGCTGTTCCTGGTCACGGATGACAATCCTTTCCTTAGGAACGAAATAGTAACGGACAAGATCTACCGCAACCCGGGTATCTGCCGCTACCACGAGATCTGCCTTCTTCAAGGACAAGCGGAGGCGATGGTGGTGGAAATGTCTCTGGAACCAGTTGTATGGATAATCCCTGTCTCCGATGAATGTAAGATCATCTACCTCTATGATGTTGCGTCCTTCCTTGTCTGTATACTTTTTCATATCGCTGCGCCTTTACTCTGCAAATTTAATTAAATTTGTGCCCTGTGCAACCGACCTATGAGATTCAGGATATTCATATGTTTTCTTTTCGCCCTGCTCCTTGCCGGAGGCAGGAGTGCCATCGCACAGTCTGCTACGCCCAAGTCAAACATTGACACAGACATATGGGAACTGCGCAATACCATCATCCCGGGATATAGATACCACTATGACGACTATCTGCAGTATGCTCCGGCAGCGGTGATGGTCGGAATGAAGGCCTCCGGGTATAAAAGCAGGAGTTCATGGGGACGGATGCTGGTCAGCGATGCCTTCTCTGCGGCCATCATGGCTGGTACAGTCAACGGCATCAAGTATTCGGTCAAGCGACTGCGTCCGGACGGAAGCCGGTATAATTCATTCCCTTCCGGTCACACTGCGACGGCATTCCTGACAGCCTCATTGCTGCATAAGGAGTATGGATGGCGGAGTCCATGGTTCAGTATCGGAGGATACACTGCCGCCGCAGTGACGGGTGTTTCACGAATCTGCAACAACCGTCATTGGCTGTCTGACGTAGTAGCAGGAGCCGCTGTCGGAATCGGAGCCGTGGAGTTAGGGTATTTCCTTACCGATTTGATATTCAAGGAGAAACACCTTTATGACGGTTATGAGAAGCCATGCTTCTTCTATGATCCTTCCGTAAAACATTATTCAGCCGAGCTCATCTTCGGCCGCAGGTTCATCATCGGCGCATCAGGTGCTTGGCAACCTATACGCGGAGGCCTTGCCGGAGTGTCCGCCGACATTCCGATGATTCCCGGTCTAGGCATAACAGGTCGCGTCTCTGCAAACTCATTGACATATCCAGATTCTATTGTCGGCTGCCTCTATTCAGCATTGGCGGGCGGCTTCTATAACTTCCATTTCGCTAAGATCCTGGAACTTCAGGCCAAGGTCATGGCCGGCTATGCATGGGGTGAGAAGATTGGTGCAGGAGCTAGTCTCGGAGCCGGATTCTCATTGAGCATGATCACCGGAAACAATTTCAAGATCAAGGCATTCGCCGAACTGGAGTCAATGGATCTGGACCGCACGCAGCCATGGCTAAACACAGTCATAGTCGGTTTCAGCACCGGCTGGTTCTGGTAATATGAAACAAATCTTGTCAGATTTCAGGAAAATTGTCTATCTTTGCACCCGGATCGCTCTGGTGGTGGAATAGGTAGACACGCGGGACTTTAACGGTCAGGGCAAAACTGACATTACAGAGTGCCTCAAGGGAAACCTTGAGAGTAGAACTCCCCTAACAAACGGAAACCTCGCCCGCAGAAATGCAGGCTTTGGCGACGGCTCACTAAATTCAGCTCAGGCTGATAAATGGCGTAGAGACTATACAGGGAGG
>JAGBTT010000087.1 GCA_017631175.1 Bacteroidales bacterium | reverse complement strand
CTTCACGGTATGGGATCTCTCGGATCAAGCACAGCTCCTCTCTACATCATCGACGGTGTACAGGCTTCAAGTGGTGCCGTGATGGCTATGAACCCTAACGATATCGCATCGATCTCTATCCTCAAGGATGCATCTGCGACTTCAATCTACGGTTCACGTGCAGCAAACGGTGTCGTTTATGTGACAACAAAGGCTGGTGCTTACAACAACAGAGCATCTGTGACTGTAAGAAGCCAGGCAGGTATCTCGACTCTCGCTGACTTCACTCTCTACGAGAACATGATGTCAGGTCCGGAGCTCAAGGACTTCCTCGTTAAGTCAGGTATCATGAGCCCTCAGCAGATCTACACCAAGTTCACTTCCAAGGGTTGGGATGCAGATACAGAGTGGTACAAGTACTTCCAGCAGTTCAACAACCCTCAGTTCCAGAACGATATCGCAGTTGAGGGTGGTGGAGAGAGAGTTGCATATATGATCGGTGCATCACAGTTCCACCAGAGAGGTACAGCATTCGGTAACTTCTATGACAGATATACCGTACGTTCAAACGTTCAGGCACGTCCAAAGGACTGGCTTAAGGTCGGAACAAACGTTGCTGTATCGCTTGAGCAGACTGCAGGTGCAGGTTTCTGGGGTAACTCAGGCAGTACTTCAAACAACCCATATGGTGGTCTTTCATATGTAAAGAACCCTCTCATTCCAGCTCTTGATGAGAATGGAAACGTTCCTGAGAAGATGTGGGCTGATGGTGCTTACAATACAAGGTACCTCATCGCTCAGCAGCCTAAGCAGACTGACAGCTACAACCTCCTCGGTTCATTCAACGTGGAGATCGAGCCATTCAAGAACTTCAAGATCGCTTCACGTGCCGGTGTTGACGGATACTTCACCAAGTATGGCTACACCCTCATCCCATCAACAGACTTCGCTGCCGGCAGCGGTAGCAGAAGCCGTCAGTATGGTATGAGCTATGCAGCTACTATTACCAATACACTCGAGTATTCTTTCAGCATCAAGGATGCACACCATATCACTCTCCTCGCAGGACATGAGGGTGTGGCAAACTATTCTGAGGCTTTGAGCGCATCATCAGAGGAGATTACTGATGACCGTCTTACAAACCTCCAGAACGGTTCACAGTCTTCATTCTCTATCAGTGAGAGTATGAGCCAGAGCCGCTTCCTTTCATTCTTCGGAAGACTCGACTACTCAATCCTTGACAAGTACTTCATCGATGCATCAGTTCGTAACGACGCATGTTCACGTTTCGGTGCGAACAACAGAAACGCTACATTCTGGGCAGTCGGAGGTATGTGGAAGCTTAAGGCAGAGGATTTCCTCTATGCGGTTAATGCTGTGAATGACCTCAACTTCAAGGTCAGCTACGGTACTCAGGGTAATGCTTCGATCGGTAACTACCAGCACCTCGGACTCATCTCAAGTTCTTCGAAGTACATGGATACTGACATCAAGGTGCTCACCCAGCCGTCTAACCCAAGCCTTACATGGGAGCAGCAGGCACTCTTCACAGTGGGTATCAACGGTCGTCTCTTCAACATGATCGACTTCAACATCGAGTACTACAACAGAACTACCACAGACATGCTGATGGACGTTCCTTATAACTACACTACCGGTTTCAGCACTCTCAAGGCTAACGTAGGTTCCCTCACCAACAACGGTATCGATATCATGCTCGGTGTTGATATCCTCAGAGGTAAGGACTACTGGCTCCGTGCAAGCACAACTTTCAACTACAATGCAGAGAAGGTTACAGGCCTCTTCAACGGTCTCGACAGATGGGAGATGACTGGTTACGGTCTTGCGTATGTAGTAGGTAAGCCGGTTATGTTCTATGCTCCTATCTACGCTGGTATCGACCCTGCAGATGGTGCTCCAATGTGGTACGTACCAGGTGAGAATGTAGATGAGACTACAATGAATGAGACTACCAAGGTATTTGATGAGGCAACCCTCACTCAGAACACTGGTAAGAAGTATACTCCTCCTGTATACGGTGGATTCAGCATCGGTGGAGGTTGGAAGGGCTTCTCAGTTCAGGCTGACTTCTCTTATGTGCTTGGTAAGACACTCATCAACAACGATGCTTACTTCTATGCTAACCCTAATGCTTTCGCAGAGCAGAACTACCACAAGTGTGTAGCTGACTTCTGGACTCCTGAGAACACAGATGCAGAGTATCCAGATTGGTCAAAGGGTTATATCATGCAGTTCGATACTCACATGTATGAGAACGCAAACTTCCTTCGTCTGAAGAACCTCCAGGTTGCTTATTCACTTCCAAGAAAGCTTCTTGCCGGACAGAATGTACTCAGCGGTCTCAAGGTGACATTCACAGGACGTAATCTTCTCACAGCTACCAAGTACTCAGGTATTGACCCAGAGGTTGCAGGTAACCTTTCACTCGGTCGCCTCGGTAACTCTAAGCAGTATCTCTTCGGACTTGAGCTTACTTTCTAGCAGTCGGACTATTTAACAAGAATTCAATATGAAAAACACTTTAAGAAATATCCTAATAGGTGGAATGGCCGTGACAATGATTGCATCTTGCGACCTTAATCTTGTTCCGTCCACAGACATCGTATATGAGGAGGGCACTTCGCTGCTCCTTACAAAGAGGGACGTTGCTGAGTTTCAGAATGGTGTTCTGGCATCTTACAGAGGTTTGCATTACGGCTCGGCATGGCAGACAGTAGAAGTTATGACAGAGTGCTTCAATGCCGCGATTGACTTCGGTAACAACTATGGTTTCGTTCACAGACTTGGTTCAGGCTTCCTCGCAAGTGATGACTACACTACAGGCATCTGGGCTAATAACTATGGTGCGATAAAGAACTACAACATTGCTATCGAGCAGTGCGGAAAGGTTGAAGATGAGGCTCTCCTTGCTGACGTAAACGTACTCAAGGGTATGGCTCTCTTCTGCCGTGCATCATCATATCTGACTCTTGCACGTGCTTTCTCTGCAGATTACGATCCATCGACTGCAGAAACAGAACTTTGCGTACCTCTTATCCTCAAGTACGACCAGCTTGAAAAGCCTGTACGTGCTACTATGGCGGAGGTATACGCCCAGATCATTGATGACCTTGATGAGGCTGAGGCTCTCCTCGAGGAGGCAGCTGAGAATGGTCCTATCGTTCTCAACGGCAATGAGACCGAGGGTACTCTCAATCTCAATGGACAGCCTAGGGCAATTGCTCCGACACTTGATGCTGTGAGGGCACTTAAGGCACGTTACTATCTTGATACACATAACTATGCTGATGCAGCAAATTACGCTCAGGATGTAATTGATTCAGATGCTGGTTATGTTCTTTCTTCAAATCTTGAGCAGTTCACCAATGAATTCATGGCTGATGCAGGACAGGAGTCGATCATGCGCCTTTACGCTAAGAAGGGTGGTGAGGGTAACGTAGGTTGTACAATCTATACCGGCGTTTCAAATACAAAAGAGGAAGGCAAGTTCTTCGCTCCTATGTTCCTCCCTTCACAGACAATCATCAATGCGTATGACAACTCTGACCTCCGTAAGCAGGTTTGGTTCCCGCTCGATATGTATCCGGTAAAGATTCAGGGTACTCTTTATAATGGTATCCGTATCTTTACAAAGTATATCGGTAACCCAAGCCTCCAGACAGGTGAGAATGAGGACGGTGCACACTATTGCAAGCCAATCATGCTCGCAGAGATGTACCTTATCGCAGCAGAGGCTCTCGCTCAGGACGGTGATGAGGGAGCTGCAAAGACCATCCTTAACGAACTTCAGGCAGCAAGAAAGGCACAGCTGACAGAGGGTGACCTTGAGAGCGTGAAGAAGGAGTGGTTGAGAGAGACTATAGGTGATGGTCAGAGAATCAACTGCATCAAGCGTTGGGGTGATGGTCTTCCAACAAGACCTGCTCAGAAGGCTGCAGAGAATATCGTGGCTAACACTCCTGAATCTGACTATACTGGAAGAGACCTTGCTTCTGATGCTCATACTCTTGTATGGCCTATCCCAAGCTACGAGATCAAGATTTCTCCAGCACTCATTCAGAACCCTGGTTATTCAGCTGAGTAATTTTAAAATTGTAAGAAAATGAAAAGAAATATAGTTTTATTTGTCGCAGCTGCTTTTGCCCTCCTCTCTATGGCATCTTGCAATAGAAAGGTAGAGTATCAGTACAATCCCTATGCGACATTATACCATTCTTCTTTCACTGTAAGTGAGAGTGCTGGTGAATTTAATATCCCTGTACTTATTCAGAACGCTACAGGAGCTGATGTTCAGGTAGCTGTCAAAATCGATGAGGGTAAAGCTCTGGACGGTGTTGATTATGAAGTGATCTCGCCCGCAAACGGTATCCTTTCATTCTCTGGTGAGACTGACTCTCTTTCTGTTGTTGTAAAGATTTACGACACTTTTGTAGGTGAGTTTACAGGTTCAAAGGATTTCAATGTATCTATTTCAAGTGCATCTGAAGGTCTTTCAGTAGGTGTCATCACTAATGCTAGGGTGATGATTGATGACGTTGACCATCCGCTTGCTGCTTGGATCGGTTCATGGACTGGTGAGATCACAGGCTTCTTCGGCAACTGGCCGAAAGCTGCAACTACTATCAATATCTCTGCTAATCCAGATGGCGATCCATTTACTGACCTCATCGTAGACGGTGGTATCAACCCTTACTTCCAGGCAGCAGCAGGAGCTAATCCTGATTATTCTGCAGTAGTGGAAGGAAATCAGCTTATCATCGCATCAGATCAGCCATGCGGCTATAGCGATGTTGTTCTCTTGGGATTCAACGCTCCAGATCCAAATTCTGCTGATTCTTACGATCATGCACGTTTTGAGCTCCAGGAGAATGGTTCTCTCAAGCTGCTTAATGCTTATGGTGCATATACTCCATCAGGCGGCGGATTCTATGAAATCTACTTGGGTGGTGCTGTATTCACAAAACAGTAATATCATCTGATATCTATAATTGAGGTGAGCGGTCTTCGGGCCGCCCACCTTTTAAACTTTATTTAAACTTATTATATGAAGCATTGTCTTGCTGCCATAATGACGGCAGCCGTTTTGCTCTCTTGTGCAAGAGAGGAAATCCTACCAGATCAGCAGTTCACACCGACAGATGAGACTGTCGCAGTGAACGATGCTTATGTTTATGGTGAGGCACGCATTTATCTCAGTGAAGAGATGACTGCAATGGTTGAGGAAGCTGCAGAAACAGGTTCCATCCTGACCAAGTCGCCCGGAATGAACCTTGCCTTTGATGAACTGGGGATCACAGAAATGTATCGCCTTTTCCCACATGCAGGTGAGTTCGAAGGAAGAACAAGAAGAGAAGGCCTGCATAGGTGGTATGTGGTCAAGTATTCACAGGATGTGGCTCTTACTAAAGCACAGAGCAGTCTTGAAATGGTAGATGGTGTCGAACTCTTTGAGCCTGTCAGGCAGATCAAGATCAATGACTTCAATGATCTGTCCTCAGATCTTTGGGGACTTTATAATGATTCAAACCCTGGCTTCGATATCAATGTGAAGCCTGTGTGGAACGAGTATACGACAGGAAGTTCGAAGGTCGTTGTGTCTGTAGTGGATACAGGTGTCGATCTCAATCACGAGGATCTTTCTGCCAACTGTCTTTCAACTGGACATTACAACGCAGTTTCTGAAAACACATATATTGAGGCCGGAGAGCATGGAACTCATGTTGCAGGTACAATCGCTGCTGTAAGTAATAACGGCAAGGGTATCGCAGGTATCGCTGGAGGTGACAAGGCTAAAGGTATATCTGGTGTCAAGGTGATGTCGTCACAGATCTTCGGAGCTGACGGAAGAGGAACAGGTAGAGCAAGTTCAGTTGCAATCAAACGTGCTGCTGATGACGGAGCTATCATATCGCAGAACAGCTGGGGATACAATTATGATGCTGATGGTGATGGCCAGCTTACAGGTCAGGAGTACACTAATGCCATGAATGCCAAAATTCAGGCTTCTGATAAGGCTGCAGTTGATTATTTTATCAAGTATGCCGGTTGTGACGATTATGGAAATCAGCTTCCTAACTCGCCTATGAAGGGTGGTGTCGTAATTTTTGCTGCCGGTAATGACGCCATTGAGAATGGTGCACCTGCTACGTATGAGAATGTCATAGCAGTCGGTTCTGTAGCAAAGGATGGAAAGAAATCCTCATTCTCCAACTATGGCGATTGGGTTGATATCTGTGCTCCAGGTTCTTCTATCTTGAGCACCACCCCTGGTAACCAGTATGGAAACCTCAGCGGAACATCAATGGCATGCCCTCATGTTTCAGGAGTCGCAGCTCTTCTTGTTTCCTATTTCGGAGGTCCTGGATTTACCAATGAGATGCTTAAGGAAAAGCTTCTAAACAGTTCCAACAAGGCTGCTGTCTCTAAGTACAATAAGATAGGTGGACTCGTTGATGCATATGGTGCCTTTGTTTACGGTAACGATAAGGCTCCTGCAGCAGTCACTGACCTTGCTGCTTCCGGAAGAGGTAACAATATTGACCTCACATGGACTCCTACCGTTGACGAGGATGGAAAGAGCGCTTATGGATACCTTGTGATCTATGGCAAGGATCAGGCAAAGGTTCAGGCTGCAACGCCTAGTTCTTTGGAAGGTGTAGAGACTACTTCATGCGCTCCTGAGGTTGTCGCAGGTGAGAAGGCTCACTTCGCAGTAAGCCGTCTTGATTTCGAGGCAACATATTATGTCAAGATGCTTGCATATTCATACGGTCGAAGCTATTCTGCTGCGACTGAGGTTCTTGATGCCGTTACAACTGAGAATCATGCTCCGGAAATCAACATCGTATATGATGGTGAAATTTCAATCCTCTCATCACAGACAGTCAATATTCCTGTTTCTGTCGTTGACCCAGATGATCATGAGGTTGAAATAGTACATGAAGGCGCTTCCGAGGCTGAAACCTTCGAGCGTAATATTGATGGTAACTGGCGTCTGGTAATCAATGGTGCTAAAGCGGATGTCGGAACATATCAGGCTAAGATCACTGCAACTGATGAGTTTGGAATGAGTACAGTTGTTCCAGTGACTTATACTATCAGAGAAAACAGTGCTCCTGAGAAGATTAAGGACATAGAGAACGTTCTTCTTACAGCAAAGGGACGTGAGTTCATCATCGATATGACAGAATATGTTTATGACCGTGACCCTGAGCAGCTGAAGTATGATGTTACGATGTCAAGCGCAACAATCGCCCATATCACATCCAAGGGTGACAGGCTGATCGGAACATCCCTCGGATATGGTTCTGTTGACGTGACCGTCACAGCCAAGGACGCACGTGGCGAGAAGGTCGTATTCACCTTCAAGGTGACTGTCAAGGATCCTTCTGATCCGTTGTCGCTCTATCCTAATCCGGTGAAGGATTTCCTGAATGTGGCTACTTTGGATCCTGCTGATACAGAAATTGTAATTGCAAGCTCGACCGGTAAGGTGATGTTCCAGGAGACCATGAAGGTGAGTGCTCAGGAGCCTGCAAGGATCGATATGACTTCATATGTACCTGGCACTTATTCGGTGAAGGTGAAGTTCGGTGGTAAGGAGTATAAGAAGAACGTTGTAAAACTCTAGTGTCATGAAGAAGATTCTCTATATAGCCGGAGCTCTCATGCTCCTTTTCCCAGCTCTCGCAGGTGCGCAGGCTCTTCCTTTTACTGCAGCTGAAACTGATGCTGCCAGCCTTGGAACAGCAGGTGCAAACCTCACACAGACCGGTTCTATCGCTAACGCTTCATTCTCGAATGCGGCTGCGATTCCTTTTTCTGACGCTAAGATGGATGTGGCTGCAGGCTACACCATGTGGCAGCCTTCTGCTGTTGGAAGCAACATGATCAATGTAGGAGCTGCCTACAACATGAACCAGAAGTTCGGAGTTGCCGTAGGTTTCCTTTATGGAATGAATCCGGCATACGATATTACAGATGCAAGCGGTGCAGTAAAGGGACAGTTCAAGCCATCTGATATCCACGTGAATGCCGGTCTGGCATACAGGTTCCTTCCGTTCCTTTCAGTTGGTGCCAATATCGGATATGCTACCAGCTCTCTTGCTGAGGGACAGTCTTATGGCGCTCTTGCGGCTGACGTTTTCGCTATGGCTAAGTTCGGTGGCCTCAAGGTTACTGCCGGAGTCGCCAACGTCGGCACAAACGTGACTTCTGCAAGCGGTGTAAAGTTCTGTATCCCTGGTTCTGTAGCAGTCGGAGCCGGTTATGAGGCAACATTTGCTGACAAGCATGCAGTCGAGGCTCTCCTTGATGCAGACTACTATTTCAGCGGATGGTTTGCTGCTGCGGCTGGTGCAGCCTATACTTACGGCGATCTCGTTACAGTCAGAGCAGGTTACCGCTACGGTGGACAGTCACCTCTCCCATCTTATGCTTCAGTGGGAGCCGGTGTGAAGTTCATGGGCATCAAGCTTGACCTTGCTTACCTGATCGGTTCAAGTGCGGCAAAGAATACTCTCGCACTTTCGCTCGGATATACATTCTAGTAGACATCAACCAACGATTTATAAGGATGACCTGCACGGTCATCCTTTTTTTGTGGCAAGAGTTTTGGGATGCGGACAACCAACGTCTGAAAATGATAATATTAAATCGTTGGTTATGATCAGGAAAATCGTAATTATGCTGGCTGCCACGATCGCTTTTGCAGCAGGGGCGGCAGCGCAGGACCTGACAGTCACAGGTTCGGTCACCGATCGGGAGGGTTACCCTCTGGAAGGTGCGACAGTTTTAGTCAAGAGCACGACCCGTGGTGTCACCTCAGACCCGGAGGGACGCTTCGAGATTTCGGCAGCGCCCGATGCGGTGCTGGTGGCTTCATATCTGGGTTATGTGTCTCAGGAAAAGCCCGTCAGGGGAGAGCATACAGTTAATTTTATCCTGCAGGAGGATACTGAGTATCTGGATGATGTGATCGTGGTAGCTTACGGGTCCATGTCCAAGTCCGATTTTACGGGATCGGCCTCGCAGGTCTCAGGTGAAGCCATAGCAAATTCGTCTCGTGAGTCGGTGGACAAGGGTATGATCGGCAAGGTCTCGGGAGTGCGTATCGCGTCGGATAACGGAGACCCGGGGTCGGCAGGAAATGTCCAGATAAGGGGTGTCGGATCCATATCAGCGGATACGGCGCCTCTGTATGTCATTGATGGTGTGGTAATGTCTTCGTCGACTGCCAGTGATCTTCAGGTCGGTTATAAGAGCATGGGTATCCTCAATACCATCAATCCTGAGGATATCGAGTCCATGACCGTATTGAAAGATGCAGCAGCAGCCTCTCTGTATGGCTCGAGAGCCGCAAACGGAGTAATCATCATCACGACCAAGAAAGGAAAGCAGGGTAAGACTGCGGTCTCATACAGCGGTGAGGTCGGAGTCAGCAGCAAGGCCAATCCAAGGGCCCTGCGCATGCTCGACGGTCCGCAATTTCTTCAGTATCTGAAAGATGCAGGTGATAATGCTTATGCTCTGAACCCTGCGTATTCGTATGGATATACGGGTGATGAGATTGCGGCGATGGCTGCAGACCCGAGCGGAAAGACCAGCACTGACTGGACTGACCAGGTCTTCACTAACGCAATCCTTACCAACCACCAGCTGAGTCTTACAGCAGGAAACGAGAAGACTCAGATCTATGCCGGTCTGGGATATGACAAGACTGACGGTATTGTGGTGGGTTCTTATTTCGAGAGATACTCCGGCAGGGTGAATGTAGATCATAAGGTAGCACCGTGGCTGAAAGTCGGCATCCGCCAGATGATTTCGTTCACCGGCACCAAGGGTCATAGCGACCAGAGTACCCAGGAGCAGGGAATGGGTTATGCCACTCCGATCGGAGTGCTGACCCAGAGCGACCCTACGGCAAAGCCGAAGAACCCTGACGGAAGCTGGAACGAATACGTTAGCTGGAGCGGGCAGACAGGTAATCCACACCTTGTCTTCGACAGTGATACTCAATACAATAAGACTCATACTATGCGCAGTTTGTCGAGCCTGGACCTTCAGGTCGATTTTACTGACTTCCTTGGTCTGACCAATACTTTCGGTTACGACTACATAGACAACAAGCAGTATCTGTGGTGGGCTCCTTCGTCCATAGATGGAGCGGCTTTGAATGGTCTGAGCGCAGCATATATATTCCAGACGGCGGACCTTACCAATTCGACCGTCTTGAAATATCATGACAGCTTCAAAGGCAGCAATGTCTCGGCTCTTGCCGGATTCGAGGTGGCTGACCATAGGGTTTCATATACATATTCGGGTGCGAACAACTTCCCGAACGACAAACTCAATGCGTTGTCGGTGGGACAGATGCATGGAGTCGGAGGATCTTCGTACAGAGGTTTCATGATGTCGGTGCTGGGCAGTGTGAACTATGATTATGAGAACCGCTATTATGCGTCCGCATCGTTCCGTCGCGACGGTTCGTCACGCCTCGGTCCGGACAGCCGCTGGGCGAACTTCTGGTCGGTTTCGGCGGCATGGAGGCTGAGCAAGGAACCGTTCATGGCTGATGTCTCAAGCCTTTTCCATGACTTCAAGATCAAGGCTTCATACGGAACTAACGGCAATCTCCCTGCCGAGTACTATGCATACAAGGGCCTATATTCGGCAAGCGGCGGATATGGAACCGGTTCGGGAATATACTGGAGCAATCCGGAGAACAACGCTCTCGGCTGGGAGAAGTCGCGCAACTTCAATGTGGGATTCGACTGGAACATGTACCAGAGGATAGACATTGCGTTGGAGTATTATAATAAGTATACGAGTTCATTGATCTTCAACATGCCCGCTTCGGCTGTTACCGGCTTCAGCAGCTATACTTCAAACATAGGCAATCTGCTCAACCAGGGTGTGGAGTTCGAACTCAGTTCCCTCAATATCGGCCTGCGTAACTTCACATGGTCGACTGACTTCAACTTCACATGGCAGAGGTCTACGGTCGAGAGCCTGCCTAACGGCGGAAGCGACATAATCTATGGTGACGGCGGCATGTATATCCATAGGGAAGGGGAGCCGATGTACTCGTTCTATCTTCCTGTATGGAAGGGAGTTAACTCGGAAAATGGATTGGGAGAGTTCTGGGTGGATCCTGAGGATCATTCCAAAGGTGTGACCAATTATTACACAGAGGCGGGAAGCGCGATAGTGGGTAAGGCTTTGCCGGATTTTGTCGGAGGTCTCACCAACACGATGACCTTCATGGATGACATGTTCGACATCTCCTTCCTGATTTCATACCAGTTCGGAGGCTCGTTGTTCGACTATCCGGGATATTTCACCCATTCGGACGGCTTCCGTGCGGCATCCATGAATGCGGCTGACGATGCTGCCGATTACTGGACACCGCAGAACACTGATGCGAAGTTCCCTAAGCCGATAATGAACAATCCGTATCGTTGGGACAGATTCTCAAGCAGACTGATAAAGTCGACAGACAACATAAGGATGAGGGAGGTCACCTTCGGCTTCAATGTGCCGAATACGGATATCATCAGTGCCTTGAGGTTGTATTTCAGGATGACCAATCCGTTCATGATCTGGTCTGCGACTCCGGACATAGATCCTGACGTGGCGATCAACGGATATCGTACCGCCGACGTCCCTGTGACCAAGTCCTTCATCTTCGGTGTGAACATTACATTATAAAACTGATTGAAAATGAAAAAGTTGATATATATACTGCCGGTAGTCGTCATTACGGCGGCCTGTGACGCCCTGGATCAGAACCCGTCCACTGCCGTGACTGTGGATACGGCGATAACAAGCGTTGATGATCTTGCGAATGCCGTGAACGGCGCCTATTACGTCGCTACATACGGCACGGCGCTGACCGTGGCCTCCGAGATGGCCATCTATGCCGACCTGACAGGTCCGGACTCATACCAGCCTGCATCATCGGGCCAGAACGCATCTCGTCTGGCTCAGTTTTCCATGACGGCGAACGATACTTATAATGCTTACTACTATCTGTATGCGGCGATTGCAAGCATCAACAACGCCCTTGAGAAGGCGGCCTTGCTTGAGGATCAGGAGGCGGCTGCGCCATATGTTGCGGAGCTGTACGCAATGCGGGGACTCTTCCATTTTCACCTTGCGACCTATTTCGCCCCGATACCTACTTCGGGCAATCCCAACCGGATGGGTATAGTCCTGGCAGACAAGGTGTTTGATGTGGATTACATAGGTGAAAGAGCCAGTCTTGACGACACCTACAGCTTGATCATAGGTGATCTTACGAAGGCTGTAGACAGCGGACTTAACAAGGAAAGGAACACCGGCCACATGAACTATTGGGCGGCCCTTGCCATACGCTCCCGCGCAAACCTTTACTCCGGCAACTGGCAGGCTGCGCTTGATGATGCCAGTGAGTTGATCGAGGACTCCCCATACAGGCTCTATACCATCGGCAATTACATGAAGTCATGGTCGCAGGAGGGTGCTGATGAGGTCGTGATGGAGTATCTCCAGACCGATACCTATAATCCGCAGCGCTATGCTCCCGGTTATTACACTTCTCCGGAGGGTTACTCCGAGTACGGTGTGTCTCCGCAGTTCTATGCCTGGCTGCAGGAAGACCCTTCCGATGTGAGGTCTCAGGCTGTCGCCGACTACAGCGTGGCTCCATCGGGTAAACCTGACTACAATACCGGATACTATCCTCTGAAATATCCCGGCAATGCGGGTGCTTCGGTGCCGGCATATACGACCAACATCAAGGTGTTCCGCTTGTCGGAGGCCGTGCTGATTGCAGCGGAGGCGGCATTGAAGACCGGTGCTGATGCGGCGGCCTATCTTAACATGCTGCGCCGCAACAGGATACAGGGATATGAGGATGTTGCGTCGGTAACTATGGACGATATCATCAACGAGCGAAGGAAGGAGTTGTTTGCCGAGGGCCAGATTGCCTTCGACTATTGGAGAAACGGTCTGGCCGTGGTCAAGGATGGTTTTACGGTGGGACCTCAGGATGGTAAGACCATACTTCAGATACCGAAGGAAGAGATAGACCTGGCAAAGGGCAGACTTATTCAGAATCCGCTATAATTTTACTTCATGAATGTAGTAATGTCGCAATAAAAATGTATATTTGTTAGCTAATCCGATTAACAACGATTACTAACATATTGACATTCTACATTCATGACAAAGCTAAGGTGTTTTCTTACAGTCCTGCTGCTGATTGCCGGTGTTTCTGCCTTTGCGCAGAACATCACCGTGACGGGTACTGTAAAGGACTCTTCCACAGGTGAGTCTGTTCCTTTTGCAGCAATCCAGCTCAAGGGAACCATGACCGGAGGCATGACCGATGCCGACGGTCTGTATTCCATTACGGTTCCTGCTGACGGAGTGCTGGTGTTTTCATCGGTAGGATATAAGGACGTCGAGGTGCAGGTCGCTTCGAAGGCTGTCCATGATGTCCTCCTTCCTCCGGATACAGAGATGATCGAGGAGACCATTGTCGTGGCCTTCGGTACTGCGACCAAGGAGTCGTTCACCGGTTCCGCTACGGTAGTCAAGTCTGAAGACCTCCAGAAGACGCAGTCTTCGGATGTCACACGTGCGCTCGAAGGTATGGTTGCCGGAGTGCAGATGACGACATCTTCCGGTGCGCTCGGAAGTTCTCCGTCCATCATGATCCGAGGAGTCAGCTCGATCAATGCCGGCACCGCTCCTCTCTATGTGGTTGACGGCGTGCCGTACAGTGGTGATATGAATAATCTTAACTCTGCCGATATCGAGTCGATGACAGTCCTCAAGGATGCTGCCTCGAATGCGCTTTACGGAGCCCGTGGAGCCAATGGTGTGATCATGATCACCACAAAGAAGGCGAAGCTCGGAGAGGCCAAGGTCTCGGTCGATGCCAAGTGGGGACTCAACACCAAGGCGCTCAAGAGCTATGATTACATCACGGATGCAGGCCAGTACTACGAGACTCATTACAATGCCCTCTATAACTACTACCGTATGGAGAAGGGCATGACGAACGAGGAGGCTGACGTGCTGGCGGCCAAGAATGTGACCGGAGCGGCGTCGGAAGGCGGTCTTGGTTATCTCACGTTCACTGTCCCTGAAGGCCAGAGGCTGATCGGAAGCAACGGAAAGCTCAATCCGTATGCGACACCGGGACGTCTGGTGAACTATATGGGCGAGCAGTTCTGGCTCCAGCCTGACGACTGGATGGACGCTACCTACAAGACTTCGCTCAGACAGGAATATAACGTAAACGTGGCAGGTACCACAGGAAACGCCCAGATCTTCGCTTCGTTCGGATACCTGAACAACCAGGCGATCGTCGACGGATCCGACATGCAGCGTTATACAGCGCGTATCAGGACCGACTACCAGGCCAAGGAGTGGCTGAAGATAGGTATGAACATGGGCTATACCAACTTCAACTGGAACAACGGTAACTCTGACGAGGGTTCTGCAGGTTCAGTCGGAAACATCTTCGGTTTCGCTACAATGGTGGCTCCGATCTATCCGGTATTCCTCAGAAACGCTGACAAGAGCATCAAGTATGACCAGTACGGAAACAAGAGATATGACTTCGGTGACGGAAGCAACGCAGGCCTGTCGCGTCCTATCTCGGGTAATGCCAATGCGCTCCAGACTGTGACCCTTGATACAAACAACAGCGAGGGTAACGCGGTCAACGGTACGGGATACGTGGAGATCGACTTCCTCAAGGACTTCAAGTTCACATTCAACGCCGGAGTCGGAGTGGACGAGACCCGCAGCACCAGCATCAACAACATGTACTATGGTCAGTTTGCTGCCAACGGCGGTATCATCTCGAAGTCTCACGGACGTTCGTTCTACCTGAACCTCCAGCAGCTCCTGAACTGGGACAAGACCTTTGCCGGTGTGCACCATGTGACAGTCCTCCTCGGACATGAGTGGTACAAGTCTACAGGAGTAAGCCTCGGAGCATCGAAGAGCAAGCTCTTCTCTCTTAATAACACAGAACTTGGAGGAGCTGTAATCGACGGACAGTCAGCATCTTCAGGACGCTCTGACTATAACAATGAGGGATACTTCCTCAGAGCCCAGTACGACTATATGAACAAGATTTTCGCCAGCGCATCATTCCGCCGCGACGCGTCATCACGCTTCCATCCGGACCACCGCTGGGGTAACTTCTGGTCGCTCGGAGGAGGATGGCTCATCAACCAGGAGTCATGGTTCAGTCTCCGCTGGGTGGATATGCTCAAGCTCAAGGCGTCCATCGGATCACAGGGTAATGACAATATCGCTGATTATCTCTACACCGACATGTACTCTATCACAAACAGTGACGGAGAGATCGGTGTCAAGAGAGGATCGATCGGTAACCCTGACATCACCTGGGAGACAAACACCAACTTCAACGCAGGTTTCGACTTCGACCTCTTCCGCGGAAGAATCTCGGGAACATTGGAATACTTCTATCGTCTGACTTCGGATATGCTTTACTTCGTGTCCATCCCGATTTCATACGGTTTCAGCGGATACTATGACAATATCGGTGACATGAGGAACCAGGGTATCGAGTTCGCAGTTAACGGAACCCTGATGGACAGAAAGAACTTCCGTTGGGACGCTTATCTGAACTTCACGCACTACACCAACAAGATCATCATGCTCCCTGATACCCACAAGAACCGTGAGATCGACGGCTATCTGGGATATGCTTCCGGCAACAAGTTCGTTGCCGAGGGACTTCCTCTGAACACCTTCCTCATGCCTAAGTACGCAGGCGTGGACAAGACCAACGGTCTTCCTATGTGGTACAAGGACATTCTTGATGCGAACGGTCAGGTCATCGGAACTACAATGACATCTGAATATTCGGAAGCTACCGAATATCTCTGCGACGATCCTACTCCGAAGCTTTACGGAGGATTCGGAACATCATTCAGCTTCTATAACTTCGACATATCGGCTGCGTTCACATATTCTCTCGGCGGTCTTACATACGACTCCGGATATGCAAGCTACATGACGCCTCCGGGAGGTTCGGTAGGATCGAACATCCACAAGGACGCCCTCAAGGCATGGACTCCTGAGAACAGGAACTCGGATGTTCCGAGATTTGTTTATCAGGACCAGAACATCAACGCCTCTTCAGACCGTTTCCTCGTGCCTGCAAGTTACCTGAACTTCCAGAATGCGCAGATCGGATATACCATTCCTTCGAAGGTTACCAGCCGTATGAAGATCGACAGAATCAGGGTTTATGTCGCATGCGACAACATCTGGTACACTTCATACAGGCAGGGACTTGACCCTCGAGGCAGCTTCTCGGGAGGAACCAACTATGTAAGCAACTCGCCTGTAAGGACCATTACAGGAGGTATCAACCTTACATTCTAATCAGAGGAGACAAAAGATATGAAGAATACAATACTTAAGGTTTCTGCAATTCTTGCTGCCGCCGTGTTCTCGGCGTCCTGCATACAGGAGACTGTTCCTGTGGGAGGTTCGGTGACGCAGGCGCAGGTGTCGGCATCTGATTTTGCGCTGATGTCGATGATCAACGCCATGCCTGCCAGCATGTCCACTTCCGGAACGGGAGGATATGCCGGCTCATACGGCGACCATACGGACTTCGGTATCCCAGGCATCCACCTCCGTCTGGAACACATGCTTGAGGATATCGCCACAATGGCCGACAACCCTTACTACAACCGCTTCTACGCCTATTCGCTCAACCAGGCGCAGGGCCATCAGTATACATACTGCGCATATTTCTGGGACATGTACTACACATGGATCAGACTTGCCAACGACGTCATTGCGTCTATGGTCCCTGCGATCGAGGACGGTGCCGACGAGGATACTATGGCGCAGCTGAAGCATAACCTCGGTCAGGCATATGCCTACAGGGCATGGTGCTATCTCGATCTTGCAAGGCTTTATGAGCCTAAGGACAACGTCGAGGCTCCCGTCCCTTCCAATATCGTGGAACTTACCGTTCCTATCGTGGACGAGAACACCACGATCGACGACTGCAAGAAGAATCCGCGTGCAACCCGTACGGATATATATCAGTTCATCCTCGATGACCTCAGGAGGGCGGAGGAGAACCTGAATCCTGCGGTCACGACATTCTCGCAGCCTACCATGATGATGGTTTACGGACTTTATGCCCGTACCTACCTTGAACTCGGCTATGAGAGGTCAGGATTCAACAAGGATATGTTCGCGAAGGCCGCAGAATATGCGCGCAAGGTCATCGATGAGAGCGGAAAGACTCCTTTGACAAAGGAGCAGTGGACAAATCCGACCACAGGATTCAACAGCGCTTCGTCGAACAATGCATGGATATGGGGTCTCGCGCTTTCTGCCGAAAACCTCAACAACCTGCTTACCTATACCTCACATATCTCATCCGAGGCATCATGGGGCTATGCGGCTTATGCTCAGTTCGGAGCAAGCCAGATTCTTTATGACGCTATTCCGGAGACCGATTTCAGGAAACTTTCATGGCTCGGACCGGACAAGGACGAGTGGACAAGCGGCAAATACCGTTTCGCAGGTTCGGATGCTGACGTGCAGGCATTCCTGACAGGTCAGGGACGTCCTGCGGCGAAGCCATATACGGCGATCAAGTTCCGTCCGGCACAGGGAGAGTGCAACGACTTCAATGTCGGAAACGCCATCGACTACTGCCTCATGCGTATCGAGGAGATGCATTTCATCGAGATGGAGGCCGAGTATCATCTCGACGCTTCAAAGGGTGTGAACATGCTCCGCGACTTCATGCATGATTATCGTGATGCCGCTTACAACCGCATCCAGGTAGGAGCAGACTTCAAGGCCTTCAAGAAGGAACTCCTCCTGCAGAAGAGGATTGAGTTCTGGGGTGAGGGCATCCTCCTGTTCGACTACAAGCGTCTCGACGAGCCTATCGACAGGTCGGCATCCAACCATGCCGGCGTGTTCAAACTCAGGACAGTGCGCAGGTCGCCGCAGTGGAACATCGTGATCACACGTGCGGAGTTCCAGTCGAACACAGCGATCAACGAGGGACTCAACAACCCTGATCCGTCAGACAAGATAGAAATCCTCTAAATCCCGTATGAAGATGAAAAGGAATCTTATATATATGATGACAGCACTGCTGTCAATGGTTCTGGCCTCATGCGCCCGGGAGGAGCTGCATGCTCCGGGAGAACTGGACAATGAGAACTGCTATGGAGTATATTTCCCTACGCAGAAAGGCCTCGGTGAGCTTCAGATCGAGCCGGATGACCCTACTACATTGACCTTCATAGTACGAAGGAACAATTCGAGGGGGGAGATCCATGTGCCGGTGTCGATCAGTTCGAATTATCCTGTATTTACCGCTGAGGAGATTGTATTTGAAGACGGCAGTCCCGTGTCGGAACTTGTGGTGCATTTCCCGTCAGCCAAGATTGCTGTCACTTATGACTGCACGTTACGTGTAGAGGGTGATGAGTTCGTTTCGAAGTACTCTTCAAATCCGTCCCATATCAACTTCAGCGTGACCAGGGTGAAATGGAACGACGTCATCGGCCCGAATGGTGAGACCACAGGAAGATGGCGTGACGGTATCTTCCCTGAGTGGTTTGCCGTGACTAATCCTAATCTTGAGAGAAGCATCGTTCTTCAGGAGCGTGACGATATGCCTGGCTTCTACAGGACTTTCGACGTGTATAATGCGGATTATCTCGGAGCGATGTTCGGTGCCAATGTATCAAGCCTCTGCGTCGAGCAGAATTATACGTATATCGATGCTACCGATCCTGACAAGGTATGGATACCTACATTCAGGACAGGTGTCATCATGCACTCCGACTATGGAATGATGAGCGTCGCTTCATATGTGGCTGAAAACTCTGATGACTTCGATCCTTCGATCGCTTCTGTATATGGAACCCTCAAGGAAGGTGTGATAGAGTTTCCTTATGGTTCGCTCCAGATGAAGCTTGAGAGGATGGGATGGTACCAGACAAACTCAAGCGGCGTACACAGGATCATCCTTCCGGGATACAGGGCCAAGGAATATGATATGTCAGTCAGTGCGGGAGTGTCGGATGCTGCCGGCAAGCTTCCGGTGGCAGTACAGATGGGAACAGACATAGCCCAGGTCAAGATGGCTGTATTCGAGGGTACTCTGACAGAGTCGGCTGCAGCTCAGAAGGCGGAGCTGATTGCTGATGATCAGACTGCTCTGGTGGGCGAGATCACTACTGTAAGCAAGTCTACGACAGTGAATTACTCTTTCGACCAGACAGGAATGTATACTGTCGTGGCTGCCGGACTTGATATCGCAGGAAATCATCGCTCGACAAAGTCCGTATCCTTCGGTTACCTCAAGGCAGGAGATGATGCCAATGCCGTCATCCTCAGCAGCGGTCTGATCTGTTCGGACAAGTATGCCGCAGAAGGACTTACATCGAAGAATTCACTTGAGATCTATATCTCGGGCAAGAATATCCTCCGTCTGCATGCAGGTCTCTACACGAAGGAGAAATGGGTGGCAAACCCTGAAGCCGTGAAGAGGGAAGTGGAGCAGTCGCAGATGACCAAGGCGAGCCTTGACATGGTAAACGGCCAGGGGCTTGTCCTCAAGCAGGGATACCTTACACCGGGAACTGAATATGTGCTTGTGCTCAAGGCTTACAACGGATATCGCGAGCAGTACTTCATTTCGGAGGCAAAGACCGGAGGAGACTGGGATCCGAGACTTGCCGAGTATGACCTTGGTGATGTGAACATGGACCTCATTCCTCTGACAAAGGACGGATACTGCGGAACTTACCACTATTATGCGCTTGAGGGCGACATGTACTCGAGGGCATATCTGGGAGATGTGACAGTCTCTACTTCGTTCCCTGCAGACTATGTTCCTAGCATGGAAGGATATGAGTTCATCAACATAAAGGGACTCTTCCCTATGGCCAAGAGCTTCGGTCTTGAGGATGATTCGTACTCGTTCATCTACTACGATAACCTCCTCTACAACTTCGAGCAGGCGTTCGAGAGCTTCTACTCTGACGGAACATTGTTCTATCCTGCAGTATATATGTATACTCAGTCAGGTGGAGCATATGGCGGCAGAATGGGTCTTGTAGGTGCGTTTGTTCAGGACGGATATCTCGCCTTTATCGACTCCGGAATGTTTGCGGATTACGGTGAGGTCGTTGATGGCTTTGCAGTCCTTGCATATCAGGATCCTAACCATAAGACTTATTCCGGTCTGATCGATATGGTCACAAGCATCCTTCTGGTAAGAGAGGACCTTGATCCTGATCCGATCATTGACGAGAGAAGAGGTGGCGGTGCGGCTTCCGATTCTGCTGAAAAGTCAGCATGGAATGCGCTTGACCAGATAATCCGTAAGGGACCTCAGAACTGCGTCCAGACTTTCGAGGGCTTCATCGAGAGCTCGTTCGAGAGGGCGCGCGCAGAGGCGAAACCTAAGAATCATCTCAATCTGAATTAAAAATGAAAACAGATATGATAAGAAGATTTATCAGTATCCTGCTTCCGGCAGTCTTTCTTGCTGCGGGTTGCGCACAGATGGAGGAGCCTCTTGCCCAGGAGGCTGCTCCGTCAGACTCGCCGCTTGCGACCAAGTGTGTGAATACCGTAGAGAAGGCCGCCGACGGGACTCTCCTCCTTTATCTGGAGGAGCAGACCGCGCTGAAGCTTGCCCAGGGAGAGAGCATTCCTGAGTGGGATCAGGTCTGTGCGGAGTATGGAATCGAGTACGTGGAGAAGCTTTTCCCGAAGACTGATGACCAGCTGTCGCGCAGGTACGGCCTTCACCGTTGGTATATGGTCTCATTCCCTGAGGGTGGCAGCGTTGAACGTGTTGCCGAGGGGATGGCCAAGCTGAACTCGGTGACAGGAATACAGTTCAATACAGAGTATGAGAGGAAGTTCGGCAGCGAGGCTCCTGTAGCCTGGAAACCTTTCGAGGGCAGGGGATACGGCGAGTTCAACCTTCCGTTCAATGACCCTATGCTCGTGGACCAGTGGCATTATATCAATAACAAGGATATGAGTGTTGCCGAGACTTCGAGAACCGGTGCTGACATCAATGTGAAGAATGCATGGGGACTTACCGCCGGTGATCCGAGGATCATCGTGGCGGTATGTGACGAGGGTGTCAAGTATACACACCCTGACCTGGCTGACAACATGTGGGTGAACAAGGGCGAGATTCCTGGCAACGGTATCGATGACGACAATAACGGATATGTGGATGATATCCACGGATGGAACTTCCTCAGCACTGAGAAGTACCCTAAGGAGATCAGCTGGAACGAGCCCGGAGACGTCAGCCACGGAACACATGTGGCCGGAACTGTCGCCGCTGTCAATAACAACGGCATCGGAATCAGCGGAGTGGCCGGCGGTACAGGAAACGGTGACGGATGCCGCATCATGTCGTGTCAGGTGTTCTCGGGATCAAGCTCTGCGACAGTGGGAGCGCGTGCGAGGGCATATCATTATGCCGCGCAGATGGGTGCTACCGTGCTTCAGTGCTCTTACGGACAGGAAGGCGGATATATGACATCTGACAATACATTCGAGACTACATATTCTGTAGAGATTGCAGCCCTCAGATATTTCCGTGACTTCGGCAATCAGGTGAACGGCTCGCCGGTAAACAAGAACATCATCGTCTTTGCTGCCGGAAACGACGGCACTCCGATGTCCGGTTATCCTGCAGCACATAAGGAGTTCATCTCCGTGACTGCATTCGGCCCGGACTACCTTCCGACCAACTATACCAACTACGGTCCCGGTTCGAACATCGCGGCTCCGGGCGGAGACGTGTCAATCAACATGTCGACTACTTCGGAGAGGGCCCAGATACTTTCTACGACAGCTGTGGAGTCAGCGAACTATGACTCGAACTACGGCTGGATGCAGGGCACATCGATGGCTTGTCCTCATGTTTCAGGTGTGGTCGCACTAGGTCTTTCTTACGCGTTGAAGATAGGCAGGACTTTCGATTACGATGACTTCATCGGTATACTTTATTCTTCTGTGAATGACCTTGATTACTATATCGAGACATGCACCAAGATGGCTAACGGCGTCATGTTCGACCTTACTCCTTTCTGGAGGCAGATGGGTACAGGTGCGATCGACACATGGAAATTCCTCATGAATCTTGAGGGAACTCCTAATATCGTGGCAAAGATCGGTGAGGAGGCAAAGGTTTCTCTTGTTCCTTGTTTCGGAGGAGCAGCGCCTAATCTTACGTACACTAAGATTGAGATCAGTGATGAGGCTCGCCAGACTCTCGGTATCGAAGGCGAACCTTATATCAATAACGGAAGGCTCTTTGTGAAGTGTACCAAGTATGGTTCAGCAAAGATCAGGATATATGCGATTGCAGGCGGTGAGAATGTGGCGACAGATGCGGTGATGGGAGGAACTGAGTTCTCAAGAGAGGTTTCACTTATGTCACGCGACTCTATCGCAGAGAATGGCGGATGGCTCTAAAAACGGAATGACATGAAGAAGATAATATCAAATATTTTATTCTGCGCGATGGCTCTCTTCGCTGTCGCTGCATGCGCTGACCCGGAGGCTGAAAAGCTGGAGAAGATCGTGGGAGAGTGGCATTACTCGGGTACCGAATCCGGAACAGGAGTCGATGTCTATATCGGATTTTCTCAGGATTATACCTTCGAACTGTACCAGAAGATCGGCGAGGGTCCGCACTATCTCTATAAGGGAAAGTATAAGTTTGATGGAGAAGTACTTTCCGGCACATATTCGGACTATACGCCTTGGGCTCACGACTATAAGGTGTCTAAGACAGGAGGCTCTCTGGTGCTTACTTCTGTAGCCGTTCCTGAATATTCCATGACTTATGCAAGGGAGGCGATCCCGGAGTCAGTCAGGACACATTACATGCCTGCGACAAAATCTGCATCAAATGAAAATGGTTGGCTTTAATGCCAACCATTTTCATTTGATGCTATAGCTTGTCTCTCCTGAGTTTTTCTATGTAAGCACTGATCTTGTGGATCTCGTGCGGGATGTTGATGCTCTGCGGACAGTGGGCCATGCAGGTGTTGCAGCCTATGCATCGGTCAGCCTGACGGAGTTTCGGAACAGCTCTGTCGTAGCTTACCAGGTATGCCCTGCGTGCCTTCCTGTATCCTTCGTCCTGGGATGATGTCGCGATCTCTCCTTCGTTCACACATTTGTTATAATGTAACAGGATGGCAGGGATATCGATGCCGTAAGGACATGGCATGCAGTATTTGCAGTCGTTGCATGGGATGGTAGGGTAGTTCTGCATGAGTTCGGCTGTCTCTTCCAGGAATGCAAGTTCCTTCTCGTCAAGAGCGTCGAGAGGGGAGTATGTCTTGATGTTGTCCTGAAGATGTTCCATGTATGTCATACCACTGAGCACGCAGAGTACGCCTTTCGGCGTTCCGGCGAAGCGGAATGCCCATGATGCGACGCTTCCCTCCGGGTTGCGCTCAAGGAGTCTGTCTGCAATGTACTCCGGAACCTTTGACAGACGGCCTCCGAGCAGCGGCTCCATGATGATTGACGGGATGCCCCTCTTGTCAAGCTCCTCCTGAAGATACTTTGCGTTGGTGTTCCTTCTTCCGGCGTGGGTCCAGTCAACGTAGTTGAGCTGGATCTGCACGAAATCCCAATGGTACTGCTCGTGTGTTGCCATCAGTGCGTCCCATCCTTCCGGTGCTCCGTGGAATGAGAATCCGAGGTTGCGGATACGTCCTGCCTTGCGCTCCTCCAAGAGGAAATCGATCATTCCGTTGTCCACATACCTTTGCTTGAATGCATCGTATCCGCTTATGCTGTGCAGCAGATAATAGTCTATGTAGTCTGTCTGGAGATTTTCGAATGACTTCCTGTACATCTCCATAGAGTTCTCGCGGCTGTAGTTGCTGAAGTTGGATAGCTTTGTGGCGATGAAGTAGCTTTCGCGCGGATGACGCTTCAGCGCTATGCCGGTAGCGACTTCGCTCTGGCCCTGAAGATATACGGGCGCTGTATCGAAGTAGTTTACGCCGTGCTCTATCGCGTAGTCTACGAGTCTGTTGGTGGTCTCCTGGTCGATGATATCCTTTCCGTTCTCATCCTTGATCATAGGCCAGCGCATGCAGCCGTAACCGAGGATGCTGACCTTGTCACCATTGCCGGGATTTGTCCTGTAGGTCATTCCGCCCTCACCGGCAGGGGCGGCATCTTCTGATTTTGCATCACCTTTACATCCGGTTAACGTTCCTAGACCGGCCGTGATCATGCCCGCAGCTCCAGCCCTCTTGAGGAACTCTCTTCTGTCTATATTCTTTTTCATAGTCTAGATGTCTTTATGAATTTCATGACCCTCCACATGGATGGCAGTAAACGGCCTTGCAGGGCAGAGGTTCTCGCATGCTCCGCAGCCGATGCACCTTTCTTCGTTTACAACCGGAATTCGGAGTGAGTTCTCATCGTCTGGATTCTTTCTCACCATTCGGATCGCTCCCACAGGACAGTGGCGCGCACAGTTGCCGCAGTTTACCCCGTCTGTATTCACGACGCAGTTCTCCAGACATACCACAGCATGGCCAATCTGGATCGATGATTTCTCTTCTATGGTTATTGGCTTGATTGCCCCTGCCGGACAAACCTGCGAGCACTTGTTGCACTCAGGACGGCAGTAGCCTCTTTCGTATGACATCTCAGGCTGCATGAGGTTAAGCAGTGAAGTGGATGGCCTCAATACTCCGTTAGGACATACGCTTACACAAAGCTGGCATGCTGTACAATGGTCAGCGAAGTTCTTCAGGCTGATTGCTCCAGCCGGTACGAGCGGTGTCTGTCTTTCAGGCTTCTGTGCTCTCTCAATTGCCGCAAGACCTCCGTCGACCTTCATGTCCTGCGCTTTTGCCGCTACAGCTGTTCCCGCAATTGCAGTAGATACGATAAAGGCTCTTCTGCCTTTGTCAGCAGTGTCGTTTCCAGTTTGTTCTGTAGCAGGTCTTTTTCTCAGTGCATAATGTACTGCACCATGCTTACATGCGTCGATGCAGTCCATGCAAGCCACGCAGCGGCTGTAGTCGATCTTATGCTCGAAGGTGTCAATACATGAAGCTTTGCACTGCTTACCGCAGAGACCGCAGTTGTTGCATTTATCAGTATTGATCACAGGTGCGAAGAGACTGAACCTTGAGAAGAATCCCAACACGGTTCCTACAGGGCATATTGTATTGCACCATGTCCTTCCGTGCTTCCATGCGAGGAATCCGACCACAAGCAGTGTTGCGACAGCGATCGCAAATGTAGATGCTGACTTGATCCATATGTCTACGCTGTAGAATGCATAGCTTCCTGCTCTCTCGGCAATCCATGCGAGGAGATTGTTTCCAAGCTGATATATCGGTGCAAGAAGGTTCGCGGCGATGCGTCCATATGCGCTGTATGGTGCAATGAGAGCGACGGCAACATGTGAACCCATTATCAAGGCCGCTATGAACAATACAAGCATGCCGTATCTGAGAGTCTTTCTCTCAGGTGAGTAGCTGAAGCGGAAGCGGTTCTTTTTCTTGGTCTTCCCATGAATCCATGAAATGATGTCCTGCATTACGCCAAGAGGGCAGATTACAGAACAATAGACTCTTCCGAAAAGGAGTGTCAGCACTATAAGTGCCGCCACGATGCCGAAGTTCAATGCCAACGCTGCTGGCAGGAACTGTACCTTCGCCATCCATCCCAGCCACGCGTGGATTGTTCCGGTGAAATCAAGGAACAGCAGCGTCACGCCTATGAAGAAGATGGACGCAAGAATGATTCTGATTTTTCTTAGCATATAGTTTAGTTATTTATGACAAAAATAATAAAAGGCATGAAACTTTTCATGCCTTTTATTGTTTTTAGTTCAATACTGCGCAGTCAAAATATTCGTTGAACAGCGCCATTGCCTTGTCAAGCTGCTCAGGAGTATTTGTCTTGGTGTCCTTGAGCTGGTATTCCTGCCCCATGGTCTCGTACTTATGTATGCCGAGAGTATGGTAAGGAAGTATCTCCACTCTCTGGAGCATCTTGTAGTTCTTGAAGTGCTCTCCAAGCGCCCTGATGTCCTCCTCGAAGTCGCTGATACCAGGCACAAGCACATATCTGAGCCAGAACGGCTTGCCATTGTCCTCCAGCCACTTGGCAGTCTTGAGTGTCTGCTCGTTGCTGCGTCCTGTCAGCGCCTTGTGTCTGTCGTCATTGAACTGCTTGCAGTCCAGAAGCACGAGGTCAGTCTGTCTGAGAAGCTCCTCGATGTCGCTGTTCCATCCGCCTCCATTAGTGTCGATGCAGATGTTGATCTCCTCCTCCTTCAGTCTTGCATAAAGCGGAAGAAGCTCCTTAGCCTGCATTGTCGGCTCTCCTCCTGAGAAGGTGATGCCTCCGCGCTTTCCGAAGAAAGGCTTCTGGCTTACAGCCATCTTGACGATCTCCTCGACCTCAGTCATTGTGCCTCCCTCAAATGCTATCGTGTCCGGGTTGGCACAGTAAAGACACTTGAAGGGACAACCTTGAAGAAATACGACGAGCCTTAAGCCCGGCCCGTCGTATGTTCCCATAGATTCGTAAGAATGAACCCTTATCATTATCTGATTGATTCGTGGAATGTTCTTGAAATAACCTCAAGCTGATGCTCACGGCTGAGTCTGATGAAGTTCACAGCGTATCCTGATACACGGATTGTGAGCTGCGGATACTTCTCTGGGTGCTCCATTGCATCCTCGAGCATCTCCTTGTTGAGAACGTTCACGTTGAGGTGGTGTGCTCCCTTTGAGAAGTAACCGTCCATCATTGTGATGAGGTTCTCGAGCTTGTCCTCGTTTGTTGGACCGAGTGACTTAGGAACGATTGAGAATGTATTTGAGATACCGTCCTTTGCATCGTGGTAGTCGAGCTTTGCAACTGATGAGAGTGATGCGATCGCTCCGTGAGTGTCACGGCCGTGCATTGGGTTTGCACCTGGTGCGAAAGCTACGCCCTTTGCTCTACCGTCTGGAGTAGCACCTGTCTTCTTTCCGTACATTACGTTTGATGTAATTGTAAGGAGTGAGAGGGTAGGCTGTGCTCCCTTGTATACCTTGCGTGAGCAGAGCTCTGTGTCGAAGAGCTGTACAACGTCGCGAGCGAGTACGTCAACTCTGTCGTCGTCGTTACCGAACATTGGGAATTCACCCTCGATGTCGAAGCCCTCTGTGAGTCCGTCAGCGTTGCGGCGTGCAGTAACCTTTGCGAACTTAATCGCTGAAAGCGAGTCAGCTACGATTGAAAGACCTGCGAGACCGTATGCGAGGTTGATTGTAGGGTCTGTGTCGATGAACGCCATCTGTGACTTCTCATAGTCATACTTGTCATGCATGAAGTGGATGATGTTCATTGTCTCGTTGTACACACGAGCTACCTCGTGGAGTACCTTCTTGTAGTTGTCCATTACCTCGTCGAAGTCGAGAACGTCGCTTGAAAGCGGCTTGATGCCCTCGATCATGAGGGTACCTGTATTCTCGCAGCGTCCGCCGTTGAGTGCAAGGAGGAGTGCCTTTGCAAGGTTTGCACGTGCTCCGAAGAACTGGATGGCCTTACCGATAGCCTGGTATGATACGCAGCATGCGATACCGTAGTCGTCGCAGCCTCTTACCTTACGCATGAGGGAGTCGTTCTCGTACTGAACCGAGCTTGTGTCGATAGATACCTGTGCGCAGAACTTCTTGAATCCCTCTGGGAGCTCAGGATGCCAGAGAACTGTCATGTTTGGCTCTGGTGCCGGTCCGAGGTTGTAGAGAGTCTGGAGGAAACGGAACGAAGTCTTTGTAACCTTGCTCTTTCCACCTGTGAAACGTCCTCCGATAGCCTCAGTGATCCATGTAGGGTCACCTGCGAAGAGGTCGTTGTATGCGTTCATTCTGAGGTGACGTACCATTCTGAGCTTCATTACGAACTGGTCGATGAGCTCCTGAGCGAATGTCTCGTCGATGATGTTGTGGTCGAGGTCGTACTGGATGAAGATGTCGAGGAACGATGATACGTTACCGAGTGACATCGCAGCACCATCCTGCTCCTTTACTGCAGCGAGGTATGCCATGTAAAGCCACTGAACTGCCTCCTGTGCGTTTGTTGCAGGGCGGCTGAGGTCGAGACCGTAGTACTCTCCCATGATCTTGATCTCCTGGAGAGCTCTGATCTGCTCTGCAACCTCCTCGCGGAGAGTGATGCGTGAGCGGGTCATGGTACCTGTAAGGTTTCTGAGATCCTCCTTCTTTGCCTCGATCAGTCTGTCGATACCGTAAAGGGCGAGACGTCTGTAGTCACCGATGATACGGCCACGTGCGTAGTTGTCAGGAAGACCTGTAAGGAAGCCGAGTGAACGGTACTTGCGGATCTCTTCAGTGTATACGTCGAATACACCGTCGTTGTGTGTCTTTCTATAGTGAGTGAAGATCTCAACTACCTTAGGGTCGAGCTCAACGCCGTTCTCCTGGCAAGCCTTCTTTACTACCTGAAGACCACCGAAAGGCTTGATTGCCCTCTTGAGCAGCTCATCTGTCTGGAGACCTACGATGATCTCGTTCTCTCTGTCGATGTAGCCGGCAGCGTGAGATGTGATTGTTGAAATAGTCTTTGCGTCGATCGAACGTACACCGCCGTTAGCTCTCTCTTCTGCAAGAGCCTCGCAGCACTTTGCCCAAAGCTGTTTTGTACGCTCTGTTGCACCCTGAAGGAATGATGCGTCTCCCTCGTAAGGGGTGATGTTGTTGTAGACGAAGTCTGCAACGTCAATTCTACGGCTCCATCTGCCGTCGTTGAATTTCTGTGTCATAAATTGTTACCTCTGGTTTTCGAGCGCAAAGGTAATATCATATTTGCTATAAAGCAATAGCTTTACACACTAATTTGTAATTTTTATAAAATATAAATTAGAATTTCTACTGAAGGGCATAGGTCGCCCTATGCCCGTTTGCGTACATTTCTTTTTCAGGGCCCGGGATTATGCGGGTGATGAGTCATCCTGGACGACTCTGATCTTGCTGGCCAGGACCTCATAGTAGGTCTTTTCGGTGCCGTCCGCATTCGTGTATTTCGATGTCCTCAGTCTGCCTGTCACATGCAGCGGCATGCCGACGCAGATGCCGTAGACGTCAGGGATGTCTTTGCTTTCCCATGCCACGATGTTGTGCCAGGTGGTCTCGGAGACGGCAGCTCCGTCCCTTGTCCTGTAGAGCAGGTCGGTCGCCAGCGAAAAGTTGGCTACCCTCATCCCGTTGTGCTCGTTGGTGCGTACTATTCCCACGCGTCCCTGGAGCTCGATCCTGTTGATGTGTTCCATAAGATTTTCGTTCTTAAAATAAGTTGTTGATTGTTCTTCCCCACATCTTATGCGCGCTTGGTAGGTTGGGAGCAAAGTAAAGTAAAAAATGCCGTTTCAGAAGCTCCCGGGCGGGTTTTCTGCTGAAAGTTTTTCTTTATTTTAAAATCGTGGAATCTTTTTTTAAATCTAAAGATTTATTTTAAAGTGTTTAAAATTTATTTTTATGTGACCCGATTTAAAGATTCGTAAAAATCTTTTTAAAAAAGAGAAAAACCTGCATCCGGGGTATTGGTTTCTGCATGTCTTTATACCGATATTTGGAGGAAAATATCTTTGTGCCATGAAGTATCAAAGGAAACTCAGGTTGACTCCGCGGTGTCTGCACTGCGGTGAAAAGATCCGTTACGGTAGGACGGACAAGAAATATTGCTGCGAGGACTGCAGGATGGAACACAATAATGCGCTTGCCCGCGACAGCCGGACTTTCAGGAGGCGTGTGCTTTCGCAACTATCCTCAAATTACAGTCTGCTCTCCACTGTCCTTCAGTCAGGCGCCGACTCCGTCCCTCTTTCGGACATAGTGTCCATGGGCTTCGCCCCGGGAATCGTGACTTCCTATGCCCGCGTGGGGAAGCATGACGAGTTCGGATGCTTTGACATAAAGTACAGAATGACCGCCACCAAGCTGTATTCTATGTTTAAAATACAAAATGTTTCCTTAAATTTGCACGCCGATATCGACTCAGAGTAAATACATTAATATAATATGAAGAAAACATTACTTATCGCAGGCGCAGCGCTTGCACTTATCAGTTGCAACATGAAGAATCCGCTTTTGACGGAGTCTACCGCACCGTTCGGTGCTCCGGAGTTCGACAAGATCGAGAATGAGCACTATCTTCCTGCATTCGAGCAGGGTATCGCAGAGGCAAAGGCCGAGATTGACGCTATCGTCGCAAACCAGGAGGAGCCTACCTTCGAGAATACTATCGAGGCCATGGAGTATGCAGGCCAGACTCTCAGCAAGGTGGCAAGCATCTTCTATGCTGTGATGGAGGCTCACACTGACGAGACAAAGCAGCAGATCGCAGAGCAGATCTCGCCTATGCTTACAGAGTACTCTATGTATGTGTCTCTCAACAACGACCTTTTCCAGAGGGTGAAGGCTGTTTATGAGAAGAAGGACGAGCTTGGTCTTGACCAGGACCAGATGACTCTCCTGGAGGATAACTACAAGAGCTTTGTCCGCGGTGGTGCAAACCTCTCAGACGAGGACAAGGCTGTCTACAGCAAGCTTTCTGAGGAACTTTCTCTTACAACTCTCCAGTTCAGCAAGAATGTACTTGCAGCTACAAACGCTTACACTCTCCATATCACTGACTCTACAGAGCTTGGCGGCCTTCCTGAGTTCGTGAAGACCATGGGTGCCGAGACTGCTGCTGAGAAGGGACTCGAGGGATGGGCATTCACGCTTGACTATCCTAGCTACGGACCTTTCCTCAAGTACAGCACAAACCGTGAGCTCCGCAAGCAGGTATGGATGGCATACAACACAAGGGCTATCGGTGGCGAGTTCGACAATACCGAGATCGTGAAGAAGATCATCGACCTCCGTATCAAGATTGCTAACATCCTCGGTTATGAGACTTATGCTGACTACGCACTCGAGGAGAGGATGGCAAAGAACAAGAAGACCGTAGACGAGTTCGTGATGCAGCTCCTGAAGCCTTCGATGGAGTTCGCAAAGAAGGATGTCGCTGACGTTCTCGCTTATGCAAAGAAGAACGGTTTCGAGGAGAATGTCCTCCAGCCATGGGACTTCAGCTACTGGTCAGAGAGATATCAGGAGGCAGAGTACTCTCTCAGCGCAGAGGAGCTCAAGCCTTACTTCCAGCTTGAGAGCTGTATCGACGCTGTCTTCGGACTTGCAACCCGTCTTTACGGAATCACTTTCGAGGAACGTAATGACATTCCTGTATATCATCAGGATGTAAAGGTATATGAGGTAAAGGATGCTGACGGCAGCCATCTTTCTCTCTTCTATGCAGACTTCTTCCCACGCGCAAGCAAGAGAGGCGGTGCATGGATGACAGACTTCCGTGGTCAGAGCGTAAGGGACGGTGTCGAGTATCGTCCGTTCGTTACTATCGTATGTAACTTCACTAAGCCGACTGCAGACGCTCCTGCACTTATCACTCACGATGAGCTTACAACATTCCTCCACGAGTTCGGACACGCACTCCACGGAATGCTTGCAAAGGGACGTTACCCGTCACTCACAGGTACAAGCGTATCTCGTGACTTTGTGGAGCTTCCTTCGCAGATCATGGAGAACTGGGCATTCGAGCCTGAGTATCTCAACTCATTCGCAAAGCACTATCAGACAGGTGAGCCTATTCCAGCAGAGCTTATCGAGAAGATTGTAGCCGCAAAGAACTATCTTGCTGCTTATGGTCAGGTACGTCAGCTCCACTTCGGTTACCTCGATATGGCATGGCACTCTCTCAAGGAGGTCCCTGCGGTCGGTACAGTAGAGTTCGAGCAGAGCGTTCTCGCTCCTTGGGGTGTCCTTCCTGCAGCTGAGGGTGCAGCATTCTCTACATCATTCTCACACATCTTCTCAGGCGGATACTCAGCAGGATACTACTCATACAAGTGGGCTGAGGTTCTCGAGGCAGACGCATTCTCTCTCTTCAAGGAGAAGGGTATCTTCAACACTGAGGTTGCAGACTCATTCCGCAAGAACATCCTTGAGAAGGGTGGTGCAGAGGACGAGGCAGTGATCTACCGCAACTTCCGCGGTCACGATCCGCAGCCTGAGGCTCTCATGAAGAAGCTTGGTCTTACAAAATAACAGGCAGGGGTTCATGTCATAGTGAACCCCTGTTTTTTGTCACTTTTGTAAACATCATCCACGAAAACATAGAGAAAGCGTGGCAGATCCAGCCTTTGAGGTGGGTATCTGCCACGCTTTTCCCATATAACCGTGGACGGTGTCTGCACATAAGGAAAAAGAAATAATTTTAAGAAAAAGAAAAACCTGCATGCCCCCTATTGCATACATGAACTGATGTTCTCACCTTTGGGGAAAACAATAATCCCAAAGGCTCGAAGAACTTTTGGACCGTCCCGGGTAGGGACGAAAAATATAAAACATGTTATATGGAGGGGAACAAGAAAAAATACTACCATGTGAGTAGCGAGGCGTTGGAGAAGAACGATATTTTTCAGAGCAGGGAAGACTTTACTACGGCGATGAATGATATCGCCTTGTGTGTTCTGAAGTACGATGTGGTGATATTGTGCTTCTGCTTGATGAGCAATCATTTTCATTTTATCTTGAGGGGCTCATATCAGGAGTGTTACGCATTCATGTGTGAGTTCAAGCGTATCTGTGCAATCAGAATGCGCGACAGAAACGGAGAAGTAAGCGGACTTAAGGATGTCGATCTGCATTTCGATCTTTTGGATACACAGGAATATCTGGAGAATGCAATAGCCTATGTGTTGCGCAATCCGCTTGCTGCCCGCATCATCATGATGCCTTATTTCTATGAGTGGTCTTCTTCCGCGTCTTATTTCCGGGGGCCGCTTAAGGAATACGGTATACCTGTAAATACTCTCAGCCTAAGAAAGAGGAGGGAACTGCTTCGAACTCGTCATCCTGAAGTGCCGGATAGTTATATGCTGAACCATCAAGGCTTCATATGCCCATCCTGCTATGTTGCAGTGGAAGAAGTCGAAAAGATATTCCGTCATCCTTCCAGGCTGATGATGGCAATGGCCAAGAGACTGGAGAATGAGTTTGAAGTTGCTTCCGGTGCAGCAGACCGTATAGTCATGTTGGATGGGGAGCTGAAGACCCAGGTCCTTGAGCTGATAGAGAAAGAGTTCGGCGTTTCATCGTTGGCTCAATTGTCTGCTGATGATCGTCTTCGACTATGCCGGTTAATGAGAAAGAACTTCAATTCCCCTGTAAAGCAGATAGCAAGAGTCCTGCGCCTCAGTCAGGCTGTCGTCGCTTCGGTTCTGTAGTCAATGTAGTGATAGCCCATAGCAATGCAGTATTTCTTGCGTCATCTTTGTAAACATCATCCACGAAAACATAGCGAAAGCGTGGCAGATCCAGCCTTTGAGGTGGGTATCTGCCACGCTTTTCCCATATAACCGTGGACGGTGTCCACATGTATCTTCTGTCATACCCCACATGAGTGGGAGAATGAACTGCTATGCAACTTTCTGGGTGATGTCCTTCGGTGCCTTGAAGAGGATCATGAAGAGGAACGCTACCACAAGGGCGTAGGCTGCGAAGACATACCATGCTGCACTCCAGTTAGGCTCGGCAGCGTTGTATACGAAGTGGTTTACCACTGCCTGTGCGCTGAGGGTTCCGATGGTAGCTCCGATACCGTTGGTCATGAGCATGAAGAGTCCCTGCGCGCTGTTCTGGAGTTTCTCGCTTGTGCGCATGTTGGTGTAGAGGGCTCCTGAGATGTTGAAGAAGTCGAATGCAACTCCGTAAACGATCATAGAAAGGATGAGCATCCAGACGCCTGAGCCTGGGTTACCGGCTCCGAAGAGACCGAAGCGGAGTACCCATGCGAACATCGCTATGAGCATTACTCTCTTGATGCCGAAGATCCTCATTGCAACAGGGATAAGGAGGATGCCGAGAGTCTCGGAAATCTGTGATATCGAGATGAGGGCATTTGCATTCTGAGCACCCCAGCTGTTTGCGAACTCAGGAACTTCCTTGAAGTGTGAGATGTATGGGTTGGCGAAACCGTTTGTGATCTGGAGGGCAACTCCAAGGAGCATAGAGAAGATGAAGAAGATAGCCATCTGTCTGTCCTTGAATAATTTGAATGCATCAAGTCCGAAGCGCTCCGCCATAGTCTGCTTTTCTCCTGCTCCTGTGCTGCATGGGCAGTTAGGAAGAGTGAAGCAGTAGAGGAGCATGGTCAGACCGAGCACACCGGAAACGATGAACTGGTTGTAAGAGTGCTGGTACTGCACGCCGTTGCCGTTAGTCACGAAGTTCACGAAAAGCATGGCAAGGATGAATCCGACGGTACCGAATACGCGTACAGGAGGGAAGTCCTTCACTGTGTCATATCCGTTCTGCTCCAGGATCTTGAAGGCTACAGAGTTGGAGAGCGCGATTGTAGGCATGTAGAACGCCACGCTGAGAGCATAGAGTCCGAAGAGGATACCGAATGATACTTCTGTGCCTGCTGTCATTCCGTAGAAACCTGCTCCGAGCATTGCGGCTCCGGCGAGACCATGGCAGATGCCGAGGAGTTTCTGTGCCGGGATGAACTTGTCTGCCACTATACCCATGAGGGTAGGCATGAAGATGGACACGATGCCCTGCATCGCATAGAAGATTCCGATGCGTGTCGCCAGTCCGACTGATGCGAGGTAGCTTCCCATAGAAGTCAGGTAGGCTCCCCATACAGCCCACTGGATGAGGTTCATCGCGATGAGTCTTGGTTTGATCGATTTGTTCATGTTATAATGTTTTTAGATTTCTCCACTCGGTCTTCGTCCTCGGTCGAAATGACAAAAGGGAAGTAAATTGCGCCATGTCATGTCGAGCGAAGTCAAGACATCTAAACAACAAATATACAAGATTTTGACTAAAAGTTACTATCTTTGAGGGTTAAATTGATTTTAATGAAATTCGTAAAGACACATAACGACCCTCAGTCCGCTGCGCGTTGCGGCGTCATCACGACAGACCATGGACAGATCGAGACCCCTATCTTCATGCCTGTAGGTACAGTGGGTTCGGTCAAGGGCATTTACCATAGAGACCTCAAGGATGACATCAAGGCAGAGATCATCCTCGGAAATACATATCACCTTTATCTCCGTCCGGGACTTGACGTGCTCAAGGCTGCCGGCGGACTCCACAAGTTCGAGTCATGGGACAGGCCTATCCTTACGGACAGCGGCGGATTCCAGGTGTTCTCTCTAAGTCCTATAAGGAAACTGACAGAGGATGGCTGCATCTTCCGTTCGCATATAGATGGTTCGAAGCATCTTTTCACTCCTGAAAACAACATGGATACTCAGCGTATCATCGGTGCTGACATCGTGATGGCATTCGACGAGTGCTGTCCTGGAGATGCGGACTACAGATATGCAAAGAAGTCCCTCGAGCTTACTCAGCGCTGGCTTGAGCGCTGCTCAAAGCACTTTGATGCGACCGAGCCTCTTTATGGCTACTCGCAGGCTCTTTTCCCGATTGTACAGGGCTGTGTTTATCCTGACCTCCGTCGCCAGGCCGTTGAGCATGCGGCAGCGCTGGACCGTGAGGGATATGCCATCGGAGGTCTTGCGGTTGGCGAGCCTACCGAGAAGATGTACGAGATGCTTGAGGTAGTATGTCCGATACTTCCGGAAGACAAGCCTCGCTACCTCATGGGTGTGGGAACTCCGGCCAACATTCTTGAGGGTATCGCCAGGGGAGTGGACATGTTCGACTGCGTGATGCCGACAAGAAACGGACGCAACGGAATGCTCTTCACATGGGACGGCATCATCAACATCAAGAACAAGAAGTGGGCGGACGACTTCTCGCCGCTCGACCCTAAGGGAACTTCATTCGTAGACCATACTTACACAAGAGCATACCTGCGTCACCTCTTCATCGCAGGCGAGATTTTTGCCGGCCAGATAGCCAGCGAGCATAACCTCGCATTCTATCTTGACCTGGTTAGAGAGGCGCGCAAGCACATCAAGGCCGGTGACTTCAAGGCATGGAAGGACGAGACAGTAAAGAGGATTACAACCAGACTATAACAGACCATGGATCTCTCACCAAGAAAGATAGACCTATATATAGTAAAGAAGTTCATGGGAACCTTCTTTGTGGCGCTGCTGCTTATCATCGGCATCGTCATCATCTTCGACATCAGTGAGAAGATCGATGACTTCGTATCGAAGGAGGCCCCGCTCAAGGCTGTCATCTTTGACTACTACCTGAATTTCATCCCGTACTTCATAAACATGTTCAGTCCTCTGTTCGTGTTCATTACGGTTATCTTCTTCACGTCCAAGATGGCAGCGGACTCGGAGATTGTCGCCATACTTTCCTGCGGAGTAAGTTTCCACAGGATGATGGTCCCGTATGTGTTCTCGGCTACGGTAATCGCACTCCTGTCCCTCTGGCTGAACCTCTTTGTCATACCGGATGCCAATAAGACGCGAATAGAGTTCGAGACCCAATACATAAAGAACAGGTACAAGAGTGTCGGCAGGAATGTCCATTACCAGACGGCACCGGGCGAATTCGTTTATGCCGAGTCATTCAGTTCGTGGAACAACACTGCATACCGCTTCACTATCGAAAAGATAGAAGACAACAAGCTGGTTTCGAAGATTTCAGCTGAAACAGCAGTATATGACACCCTCAAGGGATCATGGCGTCTCAAGAAGTACTTCATCAGAGAGTATAACGAGGACCTTACAGACAAGATCCGCAGCGGCCGTCAGATGGATACAACACTGGCTCTGTCTGTCAAGGATTTCTATATGACTGAGAAGACTGTGGAAACTCTTGACTACAAGGAACTCAACGAGATGATCGAGGTTCAGCAGATGCGCGGAGACGCAAACGTGAAGTTCGCGCTTATCGAGAAGAATACACGTTTCGCTCTTCCGTTCTCGGCCTTCATCCTGACGATCATGGGAGTGGCGCTTTCATCAAAGAAGAGAAGAGGCGGTATCGGATGGAACATAGGAATAGGAATCGGCCTTGCGTTTACCTACATCCTCTTCCTGCGCTTCAGCCAGATGTTCGTACACACCGGCGTCCTTCCGCCGTTCATAGCCCTCTGGCTCCCGAACATAATCTTCGCCCTCATCGCAGCCTTCCTATACAGGATCGCACCGAAGTAATCCGTCAATAGACTACCTTATCTAGAATGCCTGTCAGGGCGGCCAATGCTGTGCCGTAGTTCGTGACAGGTATACCAGCCTTACGTATCTTCTCCACGCGCGACATTACATGGCGTCGTGTGAACATGCATGCTCCGCAGTGGATTACCAGGTCGTAGACGCTGAGGTCTTCCGGAAAGTCGTTTCCCGATACGATGTCTATTCTGAGCTCTGAGCCGAGTTTCCTGCGCAGCAGTGCTGGTAGCTTTACTCTGCCGATGTCTTCGTGTTGAGGTACATGTGTGCATGCTTCTGCAATCAGGATGTGTGAATTTCCGCTCAGGCTCTCAAGGGCGGAAGCTCCTGCGGCAAACTCGTTCATGTCTCCCTTGCTGCGTGCAAACAGAATTGAGAATGAGGTCAGTCTGGATCCTTCCGGCTTCATTTTCCATACAGGCTCAAACACCTGTGAGTCCGTGATGATGAGCCTTGGATTTTCGGTCAAGGCATCCAATGCCGCCGGCATCCTGTCAGGTGTGCAGCATATCGGCACGCATCCCTTGTCCAGCAGTTCGCGGATGGTCTGCACCTGGGGCAGGATCAGTCGGCCTTTCGGCGCCTGGCTGTCCTGAGGCATGACCAGGAGAACGGTGTCGCCACTGTCACACAGGCCGGCTGTAAGCAGGTGCTCTTCCCTCTGGCAGCTTGCTGCTATCCGTGTCCTCAGTTCGCTGATCCCTTCTCTGGTCACGCTGCTGAGCGTAATGATGTCTCCGCCTTTTCCTGCAGCTGTCGCGGCCGGGTCGGAAATCCTGTCGCAGCACGCCAGGACGCGGATCACGGCGATATTACGTCTTTTGAGCTCTTCACAAAGTCCTGCCTCGACCGAGTCATCTTCCCCCTCGCCGTACAGCACAACCGCTATGTCAGTCTTGTCCAATGCCTTCCATGCAACGCTCATGCGCTGGTATCCAAGAACAGTCCCGTCATCCAGACCAGGGGTGTCCAGGAGAGTGACGGCGCCGACTCCCGGCATTTCCATTGCCTTGCTGACCATATCTGTAGTGGTGCCGGCAACTTCTGAAACGATGGATACGTTCTGCCCGGTCAGCGCGTTGATCAGCGATGATTTTCCGCTGTTGCAGCGTCCGAAGAAGCCTATGTGGATCCTATCCGATTGCATATTTTAAAATCTAAAGTCCCTTTCTCCCTTTATAATGTCTTCCAGACGTGCCTGTGTCATCTCCCTGACCGCCTGCGAAGGAATCTCCCTGAGCTCGCGAGCTATCGCTTCGATTCCAAGTTCCCGTGTCTTTTCAGAGGCATAGTCCTGCAGATATTCCTGCAATGTCATCAGGGCGTTCGGACCGCAGCAGTCGCCGATTTTACCGCTGCTTGCCAGAGACATGAATCGGTCCCCGGTACGGCCCATCCTGTAGCATGCCGTGCAGAAGCTCGGGATGTATCCCAGTTCCAGCAGCCATCGGTTTATCTCGTCAAGACTGCGTGTGTCAGAAATGTCGAACTGCGCTGAGTCCTCATGACCATCGGAGGCCGTGTCCGCATACCCTCCGACCGTAGTGCGCGATCCACCGCTGAGCTGTGATACTCCGACATCAAGAACCATCTTGCGGCACTGTGCCGATTCCCTTGTCGATATGATCATGCCGGTGTAAGGGACAGCGATTCGCAGCACTGCGACAATCTTCTGGAACACCTCGTCAGTCACGGCGTCAGGGAAGTCATTCGTGTCGATGTCGTCAGCAGGCCTGATGCGGGGAACGCTTATCGTATGCGGGCCGACCCCGAAACGTGCCTCAAGATGTTCGGCGTGCATGAGAAGTCCGACGAAGTCATATCTGTAGTCGGTAAGTCCGAAGAGGGCTCCGATGCCCACATCGTCGATGCCGCCTTCCATGGCCCTGTCCATGGCTTCCGTATGGTATGCCCAGTCGCTCTTCGGACCGCTCGGATGGAGCCTTTCGTAGGTCTCCCTATGGTAGGTCTCTTCAAACAGGATGTATGTGCCTATTCCCGCCTCGCGCAGCAGAGTATAGTTTTCTACTGTCGTGGCAGCTATGTTCACATTGACCCTGCGGATCGCTCCGTTGCGGTGGTGTATCGAATATATCGTGTCTATGGCATCCAGGACATATCCTATTGGACTTTGTACAGGATGCTCTCCGGTTTCAAGAGCGAGTCTCTTGTGTCCCATGTCCTGCAGCGCCATCACCTCGCGGCGTATTCCCTCCATGGAGAGTTTTCTGCGTGGGATCGTGCGGTTCTGGGCGTGGTACGGGCAGTATGTGCATCCGTTCACGCAGTGGTTGGACAGGTACAGAGGGGCAAACATTACGATGCGCTTGCCGTAGATCTTCTGCTTGAGCTCACGAGCAAGGGCGAATATCCTTTCCCAATGCTCTGCTGAACCGCATTCCAGAAGCACTGCAGCTTCACGATGCGTCAGTCCCTTTCCGAGCGCTGCCTTGGAAAGAATCTCGTCCATGAGGACTTTGTCCTCCTTATGCGCTGCCGCGAATTCCAGCGTGTCCCTTATTTCTCCATCATGGATGAACTCAGTCGCCAATGATGAATCTGAGCTATATCTTTCCATTGTAGTCTCCTCTAGAGTAATCTATCTTGTAACCAATTGATGCCATTTCCATCTCCAAAGTCCTCAATCCTTCCACCGCCTCGCTGCCGCTGCAGGCCTTGCCTTCGTATATCTCATATCTTGCCCGTACATCTCCAGGGGAGAGGTTCGGCATTATGACATTTGCTCCGGAAAGTATGCTATCCATACGGCCTGAAGGCGATAGGGTCGCCAGCGCCGTAGTCGATGGGATGAGTGCATCCGGCAGCATGAGCCTCACTATCGCGATAAGCAGTACGGTGGTTCTGAGCGACCCTGTAGGGTGACTTCCCAGCGGTGTTTCCCTATGCGGGATGAACGGACCTATCCCCACCATCTCAGGGGCTGTCTCCTGGATGTACATGAGGTCCTCAACCAGCGAGTCAACCGTCTGTCCGGGCACTCCGACCATCATTCCGATTCCGGTCTGGTATCCCAGTCCCTTCAGGTCGGTTATGCATCGGCGTCTGTCCTCCCAGGACATTTCTCGTGGGTGCAGCTGTCTATAGAGATCCCTGTCTGCAGCCTCGTGTCTGAGCAGGTATCTGTCGGTGCCGGCCTCGCGCAGAGCCTGATACGACTCCCGGCTCATCTGTCCCATGGAAAGCGTCAAGGCCACGTCCGGGAACCCGCTCTTTATCTGTGAGGCCAACCTGCATAAGCGTTCCGTTCCGAAGGCCGGGTCTTCTCCTCCCTGCAGGACAAATGTCCTGAGTCCCGCGGAGTACCCCTTCCTGCAGCAGTCCATGATTTCAGAGTCTGTCAGCCTGTATCTTTCAGCCTTGGTATTGTCTCTTCTTAGTCCGCAGTACAGGCAGTTGTTGCGGCAGAAGCTGCTGACCTCGATCAGTCCACGTACATAAATGTTCTGTCCGAACTGCGCGCACGCAGTCCGGACAGCCTCATTTCGTAGATATGCAAGTGTCTGATCGTCACATCCGTTCAACAGGTTGCGATATCCGCAGGCGTCCAGACGCCCTGTCTGTATCAGACGGTCAGCAATACCTTTCATTGATGTCAGTGTTTAAGCAGTTCCTTGTTGAACATAGGTTTACCCACATCGTATCCGCTGTGGCTGCTCGGGCCAGAAATGCATCCGCCTTCGCATGCCATCACCTCGATGAACTGAGCCGGAGTCTTTGCAGGCATTTTCGCATATACCTTCATCATGGCTATGTTCTTCTTGTTCAGAGGCGCAATCTTCAGACTGGTGAATTCAAAGCCTTCACCGGCCTTGGCTACAACGGCTGCAGTTACACCTCCTGTCTGGGCGAATCCGTGTGCATCCCTTGATGAGACGTGGCTGACGGTGTATGTCTGGTCTTCCTTGATCTCGATGCCCATTCCCTCGAATGCCGCATTGAGTTCCTCGAATGTCATGACGTAATCGACATTGCCGTGCTTGAGCGCCTCCTTGCGTTTAGCGATGCATGGACCTATGAACACCAGCTTGGCTCCAGGATACATATCCTTGGCGATCTCTGCGGTGTAATACATCGGTGACTTTGTCGTCGAGATGTATTTCTTGAGTTCAGGAATATGCTTTTCCGCCATTTCGATGTATGAAGGGCAGCATGATGTGGTCATGAACGGCTCCCCGTTCTCCATCCTTTCCTTGAACTCTTCGGTTTCCTTATCTGTTGTCACCATCGCTCCCTGGGCAACCTCGATGATTTCGCTGAAGCCCATTGCCTTGATTGCGCCGTATACCTGCTCTACAGGGGCATTGTACTGCGAAAGCACTGCCGGGGCAACCATGGCCACAAGCTTTTCTCCGCGTCTGATGGACTCAAGGATGTCAAAGATCTGGGAAATCTCGAAGATGGCTCCGAATGGGCAGCTGTTCATGCATTTTCCACAGTATATGCACTTTGACTCGTCGATGTGCTCGACTCCATATTCGTCCTTGTTGATCGCTCCTACAGGACACGACTCCTCGCACGGTATTGGAATATATACGATTGCGTGGTATGGACAGTTCTCGAAGCATTTGCCGCAGCTGACGCACTTGTCGTGATTGATGTGTGCCTGACTGGTCCTCGTGTCGAAGCTGATCGCATCCTTCGGACATACCGCCGCGCAGGCTCTTGCTACACATCCCTTGCAGAGGTTGGTGATGTCATAGTTTATGCGGACGCATGACGAGCATGCCTCGTCAATTACGCACATCAGGTTTTCCTTGATCTTTGTCCTCTGAAGGGCGCGGCGTGCATATTCGGACAGAGGTGTCAGCTCATCAGTCTCATCTGACATGTCGAATCCCAGAAGAGGGAGTGACTTATATTTCCATACAGCCCTTTCCTTATGGATGCAGCAACGTCCCAATACTCTGGAGTTGCGTGGGCTGAATTCAAGAGGCAACCTGTCGATCTGCTCGACAAGTTGCCTTGAGTTCCATAGTTCTATGAGTTTGTTCAACAACTTGTGTCTCACAAACATCACGTTGTTTTTAACTGCCATCTATATGTTAGTGGTTTACTCTACAAAGTGAATCCATCCGAACGGATCCTCGATGTCACCCTTCTGGAGCTGAGTGATGAAGTTGTAGAGTCTCAGTGACTTAGGACCGCACTTGCCGTCTCCGTAAGTGTATACGGTCTCCTCCTCTGACTCAAGGAAAGGCTTGTCAACCAGCTTGTGTACAGGAGTGATCACCACTGCAGTACCGCACTCGCCGACCTCCTCGAATGTGCTGAGCTCGTCTACGAGCACCTCACGTCTTTCAACCTCCATTCCAAGGTGTGCAGCAACAGTCTCGAGTGACTTGTTGGTGATGGATGGAAGGATAGAGTCAGACTTAGGAGTGATATATCTGTTATCCTTGATAGCGAAGAAGTTAGATGAGTTGAACTCGTCGATCTTTGTCTTAGTTGAAGGATCGAGGTAAAGCACTGCCTTGTATCCCTGTGCGTGAGCCACGTTGAGAGAGTAGAGCGAGCATGCATAGTTACCACCGACCTTGAATGAACCTGAACCGTTAGGTGCAGCTCTGTCGTAGTTACGTGCGATAACAACGTCTACCGCGTCAAGAGCGCCACCGACATATGCACCTACAGGTGCACAGAGTACCATGAAGGTGCTCTCCTTTGAAGACTGTACACCGAGCTGAGGGTTAGAACCGATCAGGGTAGGGCGGAGGTAGAGTGATGCTCCTGTTGCCTCGTAAGGTGGAAGGAACTCCTCGTTCTCCTTGATACAGCGCTCGCACATCTCGATGAAGAGCTCTGTTGAAGGAGCCTCGATTCCGAGATACTTTGCAGATCTCTGAAGACGGAGGGCGTTCTCCTCAGGTCTGAACATTCTGATTCTGCCATCCTTGCCTCTGAAGGCCTTCAGACCCTCGAAGCACTCGATTGCATAGTGAAGCGCGCCAGCGTATGCGCTGAAGTGCAGGTAGTCCTCAGTAAGGCTTGCGATCGGAGTCCATGCTCCGTCCTTGAATTCTGTCTTGAGGATAGTGTTGGTTTTTGTGTAGGAGAAAGTGAGTTTGCTCCAGTCGATATTAGCCATAATGTTATCAGATTAGTATTTCGAATAATTTATTGTTCTCGTTGATGTATTCGTATGATATTCCATGCTTGTCCATTCTTGCGGTAAGGGCAGCAAAGTCCTCCTTTGCTGCGAGCTCGATACCGATGAGTGCAGGACCGAAGTTCTTGTTGGTCTTCTTGATGTACTGGATATATACGAGGTCGTCAGATGGACCGATCACGTCGCGGATGAACGAGAGGATCTCTCCTGACTTCTGTGGGAAGTTCACGATGAAGTAGTGCTTGAGGCCTTCATAGAGAAGTGACTTCTCGCGGATCTCCTCCATTCTGGTGATGTCGTTGTTGCTGCCGCTGACAACGCAGGCTACGTTCTTGCCCTTGATCTTGTCCGCATAGAAGCGGAGAGCGGCTGATGCCAATGCTCCCGCAGGCTCTACGACGATTGCACTCTTGTTATACATCTGTATGATGGTGGTGCAGACTGCTCCCTCAGGAACCACCACGATATCGTCAAGCACATCCTTACATACCTCATATGTCATGGAACCGGCTTTCTGAACTGCAGCTCCGTCT
>JAGBTT010000086.1 GCA_017631175.1 Bacteroidales bacterium | reverse complement strand
TAGATCTTAGCGAGGTCTGAGTAGAGGGAACCTGGCATAGAGTCCTTTGAAGGGATCTGGTCCATACGGTTAGAGACGATAGAGAGGGCATCGGCGTAGAGTGTCATGTCGGTGAGGAGCACGAGAACCTTCTCGTTCTTCTCAGCTGCAAAGTACTCTGCTGCTGTCAGCGCCATATCAGGGATAAGGAGACGCTCTACAGGAGGCTGCTCGGTTGTGTTCACGAATGATATGATCTTGTCGAGAGCACCTGCTGCCTCGAACTCCTGCTTGAAGTAGAGGTAGTCGTCGTTTGTAAGACCCATACCTCCGAGGATGATCTTGTCTACATCCGCACGGAGAGCTACCTGTGCCATTACATTATTATATGGCTGGTCAGGGTCAGCGAAGAAAGGAATCTTCTGTCCTGACACGAGGGTGTTGTTGAGGTCGATACCTGCGATACCTGTAGGGATGATCTGTGATGGCTGCTTTCTCTTGTAAGGGTTTACGGACGGACCTCCGATCTGCACCTCGCGTCCTTCAACCTCAGGACCTCCGTCAAGCGGCTTTCCGTATGCGTCGAAGAAACGTCCTGCAAGCTCTTCGCTCACCTTTAGGGTAGGAGGAGCACCGAGGAATGTCACCTCAGCGTTTGTAGGGATACCTTCTGTACCCGAGAACACCTGGAGGGTAACCAGGTCGCCTTTGGTCTTTACGACCTGAGCAAGTCTGCCGTCAACGACAGCAAGCTCATCGTTGGAGATGCCCTGTGCGCGGAGCGCTACGGTTGCCTTTGTGATGGCCTCCAACTGTGTGTATATTTTCTGAAATGCCTTAGTTGCCATTGCTGAGGAAGTTTGTAAGTTGCTGTTTGTAGTTTTCGAATCTTTCACTCTTGAACTCAGAGTAGTTCATCTGGCGAAGGAGGTTGATCACTTCCTTGAAGAAGTTTCGGCACTCCTCATAATTCTCGAATGTAAAGTCTCTGTCGCAGATATCAAGCACCATCTCAAGCATGTAGCTTTGTCTCTCAAGCGGACAAAGAGCGTCGATGTCGTCGAATGCGTCCTGCTGGAGGATAACGAAGTCAACGAGCTCAGACTTCCAGAAGAGCTCATGGTAGCTCATAGGCACACCGTCGTCACCGAGGATGTTGATCTGGTCGTTTGCGTCCTTACCCTTGCGGATGATGTTCTTGGTCTTCTCCACCATCTCGACCCAACCTGGTCTGATCTTCTCAGCGAGGTGCTGGCGGATCTCTGGATACTCGAGGTATTTAGAATATGAGTCGATTGGGTTTACGGCAGGGTAGCGCTTCTGGTCTGCGCGGTTCTGCTCAAGAGCGTAGAAGCATCGTGCAGCCTTCTTAGTAGACTCTGTCACAGGCTCCTTGAGGTTACCTCCGGCAGGGGATACTGTACCGATGAATGTTACCGAACCTGTCTGGCCGTTGTTGAGGATAACCATACCTGCGCGAGCGTAGAATGCCGAGATGATCGCTGAAAGGTCCACAGGGAACGCATCCGCTCCAGGAAGCTCCTCCATACGGTTTGACATCTCACGGAGAGCCTGTGCCCAACGTGATGTAGAGTCGGCGAGGAGAAGGACCTTGAGACCCATTGCGCGGTAGTACTCGCAGATTGTCATCGCGGTATATACTGATGCCTCACGGGCAGCTACAGGCATGTTTGAAGTGTTACAGATGATGGTTGTACGCTCCATAAGGTGGCGTCCTGTGTGTGGGTCGATGAGCTCAGGGAACTCAGTGAAGATCTCCACAACCTCGTTTGCACGCTCACCGCAGGCTGCCATTACGATAACCTCGGCATCACCCTGCTTTGCGATAGCGTGCTGGAGCACAGTCTTGCCGCAACCGAACGGACCAGGGATGAAGCCTGTACCGCCCTCGGCGATAGGGTTGATGGTGTCAATTGCGCGTACACCAGTCTCCATGATGCGTGATGGTCTTGGCTTCTCCTTGTATCCCTTGATGGCAACCTTTACAGGCCACTTCTGGTACATGGTCACCTCCACATCTTCGCCTGATGCGTTTGTGAGGACTGCAATAGTCTTGTCTATATTGTACTGGCCAGCCTCGGCAACTGACTTTACTGTATATTCGCCCTGGAATGCGAATGGCACCATGATCTTGTGAGGGAGCCATCCTTCCTTGACTTCTCCGAGCCAGTCAGCTGCGACAACCTTGTCGCCTGGCTTTGCGATAGGAGTGAAGTCCCAGAGCTTCTCGTGGTTGAGAGGGTCAGTGTATTCTCCTCTCTTGAGGAATACTCCTGTCATTGTTGTCAGGTCGTTCTGCAGACCGTCGTAGCTGCTTGAGAGAAGACCTGGGCCGAGAGTCGCCTCGAGCATCTTGTCCTCGAAGACCACTTCGTTTCCGTTCTTGAGTCCACGGGTGCTCTCGAACACCTGTACAGCCGCATACTTGCCGTTCACCTTGATGACCTCAGCCATGAGCTGTGTGTCACCCACGGTGATGAAGCAGAGCTCGTTCTGAGACACTGGTCCATTGACCTCGACTGTCACAAGGTTCGAAACGATTCCCGTTACTTTACCTGTTGTTTTCATATTTATTGATTATTAATTATCCGTTATATTCGACACCTTTGAATGTGCCTCTTACTTCGTCTACCAGCTTCTTGAACATCTCACGTCCGGTCTGTTCGTCCAGTCTGAACCAACGTGCAACGATGTTCAGCTTGGCTACAAATCCGAGGATCACCTCGATGTCGAAGTAGTGGAATGTCGTCAGTCCGCTGATCTTGTCCCACATGAGGTCATCGATGCCTCTCTCTCTTGCGAGTATGTCGCCAAGATCGAAAACCGCCTCAAGAGCCGGTGCTTCCTCGAACTCGGCTGCGACAGCATCGAGCACTGCCTCAGGAGTCTCCTCGCCAAAGCTCATGACGTCCTTGTCTGCCGGTCTTCCGAGCGCCCTGTTAAGGAACTTCACCTTTGCGTTGCGCACGTTCAGGTCGAAGAGGAAGTACTCCTTGATGAACCTGTTCTTATGCGTGATCGCAGAGATGTAGAACTCCGGAGCAAGCTTTGAGTCATCGAAGCCTTCAAGCAGAAAAGCGATCGCAGCCTTGTCCTTTTCAGAGCAGAGGCTTGTGATCTCTTCGATGTAGTCTTCCGGGGTCTTTTCGCCGAATTTCCATCCGGTGGTGATGTCCGGGAGACTGGTTATTATGTATTCGTAGTTGTTCATTATCCGAAAAGGATTTTCTTGGTTGCAGGTCTGAGATACTCGGAAATGAGGGCGTTGAAGGTTTCTTCAGTGAAACTGATGAAGTATCCGCCTTCCTTTGGACCGATTGTGAAGCCACCTGCGATCTTCTTGGTGAAAGATGCTTCTACGTCTGCTTTGAGGACAGTTGCAAGCTCCTTTGTAACGAATGCCTCAAGGTCAGCCTTGAGAGCCTCAGGGAGAACCACCTCGAGGTCAACAGGTTCTTCTGCATTGAATCCCTTTGCCACAGCCATGATGACTTCCTTAACGAACTCTGCGGAAGTGAGCGCCTTCGCAACTTCGCCTGCAGTCATCTTTGTAACTACGAGAGTCTCGATGTCCTTCTTGGTTGCAGCTACGCTCTGGCTTGCAGCCATCTTGAGGTCGCCCTGTACCTTCGTCTTAAGGTCCTCAGCCTCTTTGTTGGCTGCAGAAACGATTGCAGCAGCCTCGGCCTTTGCCTTGGCTACAATCTCTTCTGCCTGAACCTTTGCCTTGGCAAGGATTTCCTCGCCTTCCTGTTTTCCCTTTGCCAGACCCTCATTGTAGAGCTTGTCTGTCAGTTCTTGCAATTTGTTCTGCATATTTTTGACTAATTATGTGT
>JAGBTT010000085.1 GCA_017631175.1 Bacteroidales bacterium | reverse complement strand
TTGGTCTTCTCATACCAGATGTATGCAAGCGCACCAGCAAGAAGCACGGCAACGGCGATCAGCGCATACATGATTTTTTTAAGACTGCTGTTTTCCATACAATGTGTGATTTAAGTGCAAAGATAGCAAAATATCGGATTTATATTATCTTTGTACCTGCAAACGCATAAATCATGCTTGACCACGAGGATATCATAAAGAAGGTGGCCGAAGGAGACAAGTCTTCCTTCGACAGGTTGTTCTTTATGTATTATCCTAAGGTGCGGAAGTTCCTTTCATATTTCATCAAGTCAGCAGAAGACGCTGAAGATCTTGCACAGGACATCTTCGTCAAGCTTTGGAAGAACAGGCGTTCCCTGGCCGCCATAAACAATGCTGACAACTATTTCTTTGTCGCATCCAAGAACTCGGCCTTGACCTGGCTGAAGAAGAATTCCATCAATACCGTAAGGATTGAAGAAGGTTACTGCATACCAGACGAAGTACGCACTGATCTCAACTACGAAGCATTTGAAAAGGAACAGCTTATAAGAATGATGGCGGAACAGATGCCTGAAGACAGGAGAAGGGTATTCCTCATGTCTCGGTTTGAAGGACTGTCCAATGCAGATATCGCCGAACGTCTGGGCATAAAGAAAAAGACTGTCGAAAATCACATCAACCGTGCGTTGAAAGATCTTAAAGGCTTCAAGCTTCTGATTTTCCTGCTTTTCATTTGGGTGCATTCTTGATTTATGCAGTCTTTATGATAAAAGCGAATTTATCATGAAGACATCAAATGGCATCCGGGATGAGTTCAGCCTCAAGGATCTATGGGACAGAACTCCTTCCCGCATCACGTTTTCTACATTCAAAGCCAAAAGACGCGTAGACAATATCCTGTTCCATCAGGAAAGACAGAGGGTCAGACTCCTGGTTCCGGCATTAAGCGGCATAGCGGCCGTCATATCGGGCATCATCATCGGTCTTTCACTTCAGCCTGACAGTGCGGACATCACTGAACTGACGTCTGTCAGCACTCTTTCAGGCCCAAACAGATCCATCACATTACCCGACGGCACAAACGTTATCCTGAACGCAAAGTCCCAGCTTGTGTATCCCGAAGAATTTTCCGGAGACTGCAGGCAGGTGTTCCTGTCCGGCGAAGCTTTATTTGATGTGACTCATGACAAGGACAGGCCGTTCATAGTCAATGTCTCCGATTACAGGATCGAGGTACTCGGCACGGTATTCAATGTATCGGACTATCTAGACGACAACATATCCCATGTATATCTCAAAGAAGGACGGATACGGCTTGTCTTTGAAGATCATGAATCCATGCTTCTTGACCGGAGTCAGGGGATTGTATATGACAAGTCCTCCGGTGAAATAAAAAAGACCCAGGGCGCAGGGGATTCATGCATGGACTGGAGCAGAGGCATGATCTCATTCCATGGCGCGGACATATTTGAAATCATAAAGACCGCAGAACGAAGGTTCAATGTGGACATTTCATGCGCCGACCATCCTAAATATACATCAGCACGCATCACAGCCACATTCGACAGATGCGATGACATCCGGGCGCTCCTGAATGTCCTGAAAAGACTTATACCGGAAATGGAGTACACCATCGAGGACAGCCACATTTATCTGAAATAACACACAAACACAAAGCCTATGAGACATACTTCTTTAAGACTCATCGTGCTTCTGTTCCTTGCGTCCTGCTTCAGCGGCAATGCTTATGGACAGAACTACATGGTGCACTTTCACAAAAGTCCCATTGAACTAAGGGAGGCCCTGCAATGCATAGAGACGCAGACTCCGTATACAATCGCATACAACGAGGGGATCCTGAACGTCGACGAGGCAATCGAGGTTCCTCTGTCGGAAATGACAGTTGAAAAGGCCATGTCGATACTTCTGGAAGGCGGCAGGAAAGCATCATACAGCATTCTTAACGGACAGATCGTCGTATCCATGCCTGATAAGCCTGCGAGGATTTCCGTGTACCGGGGCACAGTGACCGATACGGAAGGAAAAGCCATTCCAGGAGCAACGGTTTTCATAAAGGGCACGGCTGAGGGATGCACGACGGATGACGACGGAAGCTTCAGCATAAGCTCCTACGACGACAGCATTCTGGAGATCGCATGCCTCGGATACATATCGGAAAGCCTCCGCATAGACGGCAGGAACAACCTCCGCGTAGTACTTGCGGATGATCCGAAACTGCTGGAAGAAAGCGTGGTGATAGGATACGGAACCGTACAAAGAAAAGACCTTACCACCGCTGTATCCGTCGTATCCACTGCTGACATCGAACAGAGGCCGATAATATCTGCGGCCGCGGCCCTGCAGGGCCGCGCGGCGGGAGTCACTGTAATACAGCCGTCCGGAATGCCGGGATCATCTCTGAGCGTCAGGGTCAGAGGAACTACTTCCGTTCAGGCAAGCAATGAACCTCTATATGTGGTGGACGGGGTACCGACTGACGACATTTCTCATATTTCACCGGACGACATCGAATCCATGCAGGTTCTCAAGGATGCTTCATCATCGGCGATCTATGGTGCGCGCGCCGCAAACGGAGTCGTCATAATCACAACAAAACGCGGACGGGAAGGACGTACAAGCGTACAGTTCAGCGCTTATGCCGGAGTGTCACGCCTCAGCAACGGAATCGAAGCTCTCAACACGGAACAGTACAAGGACCTGATGAAGGAGATGGCATCCACTACCGTGGTGGTACCTGCAATTCCTGATGACGAACACAGGTTCACCGACTGGAGCAAGACCCTTTTCGGAACGGGAATCAATCAGAATTACCAGCTCAGCCTTACAAACGGAAACGAAAAGCTGAGATACTATGTATCGGTCGGACATACCAGAGAAAAAGGAATAGTAAGCAAAGCCCACTTCAACAGGACAAACTTCAGGGCGAATATAGACAGCGACCTCTATGACTGGCTGGGAATGAGCCTTAACGTATCATACTCGAACAATGAAGGCCGTACTGTCTATGAAAGCCGGAGTGCGATGAGGGCGGGATCCATTCTTCTCGCAGTAAACACGCCTCCTTTCATGCAGGTATGGGACGAATCCAATCCGAGACAATACGACGAAGATGCCTATGGTTCAAGAATATTGAATCCGATGGCGGCGAATGCCGCTGACATGTCCACAAGAACAGACAGGACAGCCGGTTCCGTGGCATTGAATTTCAAGCCGTTCGACGGATTTTCATACAAAGTGACATATTCCATGGATTTGAACGATTCCCGAAGCGACTATTATCTTGATCCCGTATCGACTTCGGACGGACGTTCCGTCAACGGACAGGTCAATGAAAGCAAATCGAGAAATTTCGAATGGCTCCTTGAAAACATCATGTCCTATGAGCGCAATTTTGCCGGGAAGCATAAGGTGTCAGTCATGGCAGGCGCCACACAGCAGAGGGCCGCATGGGAAGGGAATGCCATTGCCGGCTATGATTTGAGCTCATCATACCCTGACATCCGTTCCGTAGCAGCCGCAAATCAGCTGAACGAAGACGGCACATGGGCCAGTGCATCCGCATGGTCATTGGCCTCATTCCTGGGAAGAATCTCATACAACTATGATTACAGATATCTCATCACAGCCAACTTCCGCGCTGACGGCTCATCGAAATTCGCTCCGGGACACAGATGGGGACAGTTCCCTTCAGTATCGGTCGGATGGAGGATTTCAGAAGAGAAATTCATGGAAAAGGCTGAAGACATCATAGATGACCTGAAATTGAGAGCCGGATGGGGAATTACAGGAAACCAGGGAGGCATCGGCAATTATTCGTATCTGGCCGGCATGTCTGCCTCAAAGGTCCTTCCTACCGAAGACAACCAGTATCCGGGTCTGGCAATCTCTCCAAACTCAGCTGCGAATCCGGATCTCACATGGGAGAAGACGACGCAATACAATGCCGGCATCGACCTTTCATTGTTCAGCTCACGCATAGTGTTGAATCTTGACGCCTATTACAAGCATACGAAAGACCTTCTCCTTACCGTCAACCTTCCGACGAACGTGAATCTTCCAGGAGGCGTGACACGCAACGACGGAGAGATGGTCAACAAAGGTATAGAGCTGGCCTTGAGCACCAAGAATTTCATCAAGGAATTCAAATGGAGCACAGACTTCAATATCTCCTTCAACAGGAACAAGCTGACCAAGCTCGGCTTAAGCAAGGTATATTATTTCGCTGAAACCTACACGACCGGAGAATCTGCAATAATACTCAAGGAGGGTCTGCCGGTGGGAACATTCTTCGGATACATTTCTGAAGGTGTTGATCCTGAGACAGGAGACCTGATATATAAGGATGTAAGCGGCAACGGAAGCGTAGGATTGGAAGACAGGACTACCATCGGCTGCGCACAGCCTAAGTTCACTTTCGGACTTACCAACGACTTCTCATGGAAAGGGATAACCTTGTCGATATTCCTTCAGGGATCATACGGAAACAATATCTTCAATGCTTCACGAATTGATACGGAGGGAATGTTCGACTTCAGGAACCAGTCAACTGCGGTTCTCCGCAGATGGAAGCGTCCAGGTATGGTTACGGATATCCCTAGAAGCGGAAATGTGGAGAACATCCACAACTCGACAAGATTTGTGGAAGACGGAAGCTATCTGAGAGTGAAGAATCTTACCCTAGCTTATGATTTCCCTGAGAAATTGTTCAGGAACAGCAATATCAAGCTTCAGGTTTATGCCACGGCACAGAATCTTCTGACTTTCACCAGATACAGCGGATACGACCCTGAGGTCAATGCCTACGGAGGCTCTTCCGTCGCGCTGGGAGTAGACTACGGCACATATCCGCAGTCCAGAACATTCATTTTCGGAGCCAAGTTCCAATTCTAAAATCCAGACTGACATGAAAAGAATATTTACATTTTTCACTTTGATCCTGGCGGCTGTCTCCTGTGAACATTTCCTTGATGAAAAGCCTGTCACAGACTTTACACGGGAGGACACGGAAACAACGGAGCTCAAAAGCGCATACTCTTCACTGGAAGATGCTGTCAGCGAATTGAACGGAGGATACGCCAACTTCAAGGCAGACATATATGAAATGAACTCATTTCTTGTCGGCGACGTAATGTCGGACAACTGCTATGTCGGAGGTGACGGAGTGGCTGAAGAGCAGTTCGACAACATGAAGCTGACTGCAAACAACACCCAGGTCTCCATCATGTGGCAGCAGTACTATACATTGACCGGCATTGCTACCAACGTCATTGAAAACCTGAAGCTGATGCCGGATAATCCAGATGAAACAGCTGAAAGAAACCGCATCATGGCCGAAGCCGGATTCATCAGGGCCTGGGCTCTTTTCGACATAGTGAGATTATGGGGAGATGCGCCTCTGACTCTTGAGCTGATCCCGTCGATCACCGCTGAAAACATTGACAAGTGGTATCCCATCATGTATCCTGCAAGAACTTCTGAAGATGATATATACGATCAGATTCTTGAAGATCTCTCCGATGAAAACATAGCACATCTTGAGAGCATATCTCATGGTGCATTCCAGGCGACCAAGGGAGCCGCATATGGTTTGAGGGCCAAGGTATATGCAACCAGAGGTGCAAAATCCGAGAGAGATTACAATGCAGTCATCGCCGAATGCGACAAGGTGGCCGGAGAGGGATATTCCCTTGTTTCAGATTTCGATGATTTATGGACTGTCGAGGGCAAATTCTCGTCTGAAGGAATATTCGAACTGCATTTCAGTTCAGCCGCTGAACAGCACAACTGGGCTTATTGGGTTCTTCTTACAGAAGTTTCAGGAGAGGTTTCCGTAACATGGAGACGATACTGCACGCCTACCCAGCAGCTGATCGCTAAATTCGACAAAGAGAACGATTCAAGATATGCCAGCTCGATCTATTGGGGCAGCGTGCCGTACAACACTTACTACCCTGCATCAAACTACCCTCTTGCATACAAGATCAGACAGAAGGACAACAACATCATACTCATGAGGTATGCGGACATACTTCTGCTGAAAGCGGAGGCCCTGGTCGAGGTGGACAGGCAGGATGAAGCCATAGACATTGTGAATGCCATCCGCAGAAGAGCCGGCATTCAGAGCCTGGACAGGAACATGAGCAAGGAATCCGCCCGCCTCGCAGTAGAAAACGAAAGACAGCTGGAGCTTCTGCTTGAGGGACACCGCTGGTACGATCTGGTCCGGAACGAAAGAATGGAAACTGTAATGGCAGAAGCAACTGACAAGAACGGGATCCCTATGATTGCAGATGTTTCTTCATTCAGAAGAAAACTTCCGGTACCGCAGGATCAGATTGATATAAATGAACGACTTATTCAAAACGAAGGATATTAATAACCATTTAAAACTGATTTTATGAAAGCCATTAAGTTATTTGCGATTGCGGCGCTGCTTGTCTCGTTGGCGTCCTGCAAACCGGAAGACGGACCGGAAACCACAGGTTCTGAGGAAATCAAGATTGAGAATCTGGCATTCACATCTGAGACAGTGACACCTCCTGGAAGCGTGGAATTCTCATTGACCGTCAATGGAGGCGGCAAAGAGCTCAGCACTCTTGAGGTATCTGCAGTAATAGGAGACCAGGAGATTGCAAGCAAGAGCATCCGCACTACAGGCACTGTTGCGGAAGTCAGCGAAACGATTGATATACCATTTACTGCAGGCATGGCTGAAGGAGCAACCGTTGGTTTGACCTTCGAAGCGATCAATGTGGATGGAGAAATCGCGAAGCAGACCAAGACAGTCTCTATACAGCGCCCTGCTGTTCCTGATGTCCTTTATCTCGTTATCGGAGAGGAATCATATGCAATGACGAAGTCAGCTGACAATCCAAGCCTCTACTCGACAGACAAGGTCGGCTTTGACAGCTCTTTCACTGCCACCATATACAGTTCTGAAGACAAAGAAAATGCAGAGTTCATCTGGGGAGGAACAGAAGCCGCCAACAAAGCGGCGATCATAGCTTTCGGAGGAGAAGGAATCACTGTCTCATATCCGGAAGTAATCGTCGAGAACATTACTTTCAATGCAGTGGATTTTACAGTCGGAGCTGAGGGCGTCACCTTGAATCTTGCGGTTGACGGAGTCGCAATGACCCCTGCAAACGGAATGCTTGTTGCGAATGTAGAGTTTACAGCCGGCCAGGAAGTGACAATCACCGGACTCGAAGATCTCGAGTCAGCGTATAACCGCGACTTCTTTGACTATGCAGACGGAAAGCTGACTTTCAAGGCACCAGCTGGAACTTATGAGGTATCTTACTCTCCTCGCTATAATTACATCTGGGTGGCTGACTGGAACAAGACGGCTCCTGACTGCCTCTGGATTCTCGGACATGGATTCACATGTGCGACACAGTGGCATGAGGATTTCGACTCTGACGCAATAAGCGGATGGGCGGCAGACTATATTTACCAGCTCGGATATTGCGTAAAGACCGGAGACACAACCTACCAATGCTCTATGTACTTGAGTAACACCCACGTTTGGGAGAGCTTTGAATTCGAGATTTATTCAGATCTGGCATGGTCAAAAGACAACGGCCTTGTTCTTGAAACCTTTACCGGAGACACAAAGGGATTTGCAATATCAAAGAGCAACGGTCTGACCAATGTGGCAGGATTCCAGCCTGGATACTATACGATCACATTCGACACAGCGACCAAGAATGCGGAAATCACAAGAATCTCAGAATGGCTTGAAAGCGGAGATTCAGGAGTTTCAATTGCAGGAACACCTATGGATACCGATGCGTCAGGATTCATGTTCGCTACAGTAAGCCTTACAAAGGGACAGGAGGTAAGCGTGACCGGAATTGAAGATCTGGAGGGTGCATACAACCGCGATTTCTTCAGCTATGCTGACGGCAGGCTCACATTCGAGAGAGGAACCGGAGAATGGACCGTATATTATTACCCTGCCTACAACTACATGTGGGTATTCAACAACAGCCTTGCCGCACCTGACTGCCTGTATGTGCTCGGAAATGGAAAGATGTCTTCCCCTACATGGTACGCTGAAGTAGGAAGCCCTTCTGATTATTACTACAACAGGCTTGCTCCGTATTATTGTGTGGTTCCGGCAACAGAAAGCGGCAAGTATCAGGTACACATGTACATAACTGACGACAACGACTGGAAGGACGTCGGTCTCGAATTCTATAGCGATCTCAACTGGAGCAAGGCTGAGAACATACGCCTTAAGGAAAATGGTCTGACAGGACCTGATGCGGCAATGTTCTATGTATTGAACCCTGGTGCAGAAAACTGCAGCCTCAAGAATGCAGAGGGCTTTACGCCAGGATATTTCAGGATCATAGTTTCTGAAGGTTCAGATGGTGCAACCTTGGATATCACCCGCATTGCTGAATAATGAAAAGACTGATATACATCTGCTTTTCGCTGATAATGACATGCTGCTCCTGTGAAGAAAATTCACAGGGCGGCATGCATTCAAGCGGATGTCCATCTTTGGAAGGAACCTTTGCATGGCATTCTGACGATGGAACCGGGGACAGCCGGATATTTCTGTGCCATACTGGAAGTTCATCACCTGTCTGTATCAGCGGCACTTGGAAGATGCGGAACCCGATGTTTCCCGAATTCTCTGACAATGGAAAGAAGCTTCTTTTCATGGCAAAAGAGAAAGGTTACTGGAATATCTATTCTTATGACATCGAATCGGGATCCGTTCCGCAATGCATCACTTCCGAACTTTCCGGAGATGACCGCTATCCGTCATGGGGATCAGACGGAAAGACGATAGTTTTCGAACACAACGGACAGATCTGGGCTATCCCTGAAAATGGAGAAGCCAAGCCGGTGACTTATGATATCGGAACCGGACACAACCATCCTGCCCAATCATCTGACGGAAACAGATACATCTTCTCGACCGGAGATGACAGCAAATCGTATATAGGAATATTCAATGCTTCTGAAGGCACATCCAAGACACTTTACAACAGGAACGGTGCAGATACGTATCCCCATATAGACAGCCAGGACCGGATCTTCATCACATCTGAATCCAACAACAGAAAGCAGATCCATCAAGGCGACATCAACGGGGCTTCGCTGAAACTTCTTCCATTCAACACTCCGGAAGCAGATTACGAAGATGCATGCGCAGTAGATTCAGACTGGCTGATTGCAAGCTCAAACCGAAGCGGCTCAAAAGGAGGCTATGACCTGTATGCGGCGAACATGAAGGATGGCTCGATCCATTCATTGGATTCCATTATTCCATGCAACACGGAACACGATGAATCCGGAGCGACATTCACCACCCATAAGCCAGCGATTGCAGTTCCGGAGGACGGAGGATACAAGCCGGAGGAAAGCAACGGGGACAACATCACCTCAAGTACGGAACGTCCTGCATTGAAAGGAAAGATGATATATCACCATTACACATCCTATGATGCAATGGATTCGAAGATGTACGTTTATGATTTTGCCGCCAACGAAAACAGATGCATCAGCACCGGCTGGAAAAATGTACAGCATCCGATGAACGGACATTTCTCTCCTGACGGACAGAGCGTCACGTTCATGGGAATCGGCGCAGGCGGAACATGGGATATCTTCGTATATCATTTCGGAGACAATGCGCCTGTGAACCTGACATTGGCAGGAGACTACCGGGATGAAGATCCGAAATTCTCATACGACGGAAAGAAGATCATATTCAAGCGCAACGACAGGATTTCTGAAATCAACATGGATGACAAATCCATCGCCGTGCTGTCATCTTTCTCCGGAAACGGACACCACAGCATGCCATATTACACTCCTGATGGAACAAAGGCAGTATGCGGATGCGGATCCAACGGTGAGGATTACATCGGACTGTTTGATTTGAATACATTGAAAATGTCAGTGCTCTATGATGTTAAAGGCGTTGTGGAATACTATCCGATAACTATTGACTCCGAAACATTCTATTACACTCAGCATGTTTCAGAAACAAACCGCCATGATCAGCTTTATAAAGGATGGCTTAACGGATCGCGTTCAGTAAAGCTGAAATTCAATGCAACCAACGCAGACTATTCCGACGCATGTACAGTATCATCCGGATGGCTCATACTATGTTCGACCAGAGCCGGCTCAAGAGGAGGCTATGACCTTTACATAGCCCATGAAGACAGCGGCGCCATCTACTCTCTGTCAGATTACAATACATCCATCAACACATCACTCAACGAATTGGGAGCATCGTATTACTCAGAATAAGAATAGTATTTGCACCGTCGGTACATATAACAAAGATTATTCGTACCGACGGTGTGAAAAACCATTCAATTCACTGCATAAAGCGTTTCTCGTGTCGATGGAGAAGCATCCATAAATACATAAAAATCACAAGTCGCTAATAACAAACACATTGCATAAAAACATCGTATTTATCTGACAGGATAAACACAAGATGAGCATAACAAGAAGGAAGGATGCTCAGGGTGACGTGGACGTTTATATATTTTTTGCTAAATTTGCGGATGGACTAAAATGAACAACGCCATGAAATATATCATAAGATCCGTCAAATACTTCTTCTATTTCGCCATTCTGACAACGCTGATCATTCTTGCCCTTGTCTTCATCGGAGCAGTCGAGGGAAATATCGAGAGCATTTTCGAGGACGGTTACAGCTCATTATGGAAAATCGCCGTCTTCTTTGTTCTGGTTGCGGCCGTATACCCCAAATTCGGATTCATCAGAAAGAGGCTGGACACTTCAGCCGACTGGAATTCAGTAAAAGAAAAGACCATATCATACTTTCAGGAGAAACCCTTCAAGATAGAAGTCCAGACCGCAGATTCGATAAGCTTCCGACGCAGGGGCATCGTCAGTAGAATAACCAAGATGGGCGAAGAC
>JAGBTT010000084.1 GCA_017631175.1 Bacteroidales bacterium | reverse complement strand
TGATTGCAGCACTTTAAATGTACCGCCCATATCACTTTCAAATGTACCGGGTATATCAGAAAGAAATGTACCATCTGTATCACTTTGAAATGTACCGCCTGTAGCGGAATCAAATGTACCCCTGTTAACCAGTGCCAGCATGGTTGGGACAGATCCTTCAGAATGGTCGCAAACGGTTTGACAATGTAACTTTGTGGTAATGATAATACCACAGGGCTATGGCAAACGTAAAAGCGACAATGACAGACATCAGAGTAATCATCCGCGAGTTCTCACGCGGGACACCACTACGAGAGATGGAGAGGAAGCTGAAACTCAGCCGCACATCTTTGAGGAACTATCGTGACCGTGCAGAAGCATCCGGCAGGAGTATGGTGGATCTCCTGTCCTTGAACGATGCAGAGCTGCAGGCGATCATGTTGAAAGGCGACGGCCATCGCGGCAGAGATGCCGACAGATACGCCTTCATGCAGGAGAATGTAGAAGAATATGCAAAGGACATGACGCGCAAGCACATGACCTATGACGTTCTGTATGAGGAATACCTCAAGACCACAGACAATCCTTACGGTTACACTCAGTTCAAGGCAATCATCCAGGAATATGAAAAGAATCACGACTACAAGTATCACAATGTATACGAACCAGGCCGTGAGATGCAGTTCGACTTCGCAGGTGACAATCTGTGGATAGTCGACAAGGAGACCGGAGAAGCGATACAGGCGATCGTGCTTGTATGTGTCCTGCCGTACTCAATGCTCAGCTATGTGACAGCATTGCCAAACGCAAAGATGGAGTATCTCTTTCAGGCGCTGTCAAGGGCTGTCCGATACTTCGGTGGCGTTGCAGAGGTCTCAAAGACGGACAACATGCGTCAGTGGATCAAGAAGACAAACCGATACGAGCCCACTCTGAACGAAGCCGCGAGCCAGTGGTGCCTTCACAACGGCACCGAACTGGACGAATGCCGCTCTGCCAAGCCACGAGACAAGGGTCCCGCCGAAAGCCTTGTCAATCAGACATACAGATACTACTATAGCCGAATCTGTCGAGATACCTTCTTTTCCTATGATGAACTCAACAGCAAACTGGACGAGTTGAACGACATGTTCAACAACAGGACCCGTAAGAACAAGACATACAGTCGCAGAGAGCAATACGAAAGAGAGGAACGATCATATATGCTTCCTTTGCCGCCAAAGCCCTTCCTCTTGAAGTATACCAAGGAGATAACCATCAACTCCACCTATCACTTCCAGGTGGACAAGAACCACTTCTACAGCGTCCCTTATCAGCATATAGGCAAGAAGGCCAAGGTTATCTACGATGCTGAGACAGTGGAGGTGTGGATCGGACTGGACAGGATAGCGGCTCACGACAGGAAGCACTCTGACGGATACTCTACGGTTGAAGCACACATGCCTGAGAAGCACATCGCTTACAAGAGATCAAAAGAAGTGAACGCAGCTTATCTTCTGTCTAAGGCCAGTCAGATAGGTCCTCATACACGAGAGTCCATAGACTGCATCCTGAAGTCCGCCCTGTTCGTACAGCAGGCATATCGTTCCTGCCAAGGCGTCCTTCGTCTTGCCGTAAGGTACGGAGCGGAGCGGCTTGAGGCTGCATGCAGAAGAATAGAGCCTAAGACCGCGTCTACATACAAACGCATTGAAGCGATACTTAAGAACAATCTGGATGACATACCTCTTACACCGTCGGACATGACTTCCTACATACCCCAGAATGACAATGTGAGAGGCCCGTCCGCATATCAATAGAACCACCAGGCTGGCACACAAATGAATACTAACTAATGAATACACAAGAAACAATCCTCCAGTTGGAGGGACTTAAACTCAAGGGCATGGCAGAGTGCTACAAGGCTCTCCAGAGTATGCCTGTAAATCAGTGGCCCACTTTGGACACCTTTGTGGCAAGACTTGCCGAAGCCGAACAGCAGTACCGAAACCGCAAGAGAACAGAGATGTATCTCAAGACCAGCAAACTGCGATACAACGCTGTAATGGAAGATGTAATCTGTTCAGAAGACAGGAATCTGAGCAAGGAGATGCTTCTCAAACTTATGGACTGCACGTTCATAGACAGAGCTGAGAATCTTCTCATAGACGGCAAGACAGGATGCGGAAAGTCGTTTCTGGCATGTGCGATCGGAAGGCAAGCATGCTTCATGGGACACCGAGTGGAATACTTCTCCATGAACAAGTTCATCGAGCGCATAGCACTCGCTAAACTTGACGGGAGTCTTCTTAAGGTCATCAATCATATAGAGAGAAATGACCTCGTCATCTTTGATGACTTCGGACTACAGCCGCTCGATAACAACTCGCGTCTGGCGTTGCTGCAGATCCTGGAAGACTGCTATCAGAGGAAATCCGTGATCGTAACATCACAGCTTCCGGTCTCAAAATGGTATGATTATATCAATGAGCCGACTTTGGCTGACGCCATCATGGACCGCCTCTCCGCCAATGCGGTTCGGGTTGAACTGAAAGGTGACTCGATGAGAAGAAAAAATCAGAAAAAATAATAACTTTGCCGAACCTAAAGCGACCATATCTGAAGTGGTACATTTGAAAACGCTCTAGGAGGTACATTCAATGTGATATAGTCA
>JAGBTT010000083.1 GCA_017631175.1 Bacteroidales bacterium | reverse complement strand
CTTGACTGAAACTCAAACAGGTCGATAAATTCCTTTTCCATATCCATTTCCTTTCTATCGCAACAAATTTAGTAAAAATTTTCATATATTTGCGCACGTTTTAAGGAACCTGATTTTTTATGAAGATTACAGAAGCCCTTTTTGCCGGCAGCAGCACCAGGATTTCCGAGAAGCCGAAGCAGAAATTTCCTGAATTCGCCTTCATCGGACGATCGAACGTGGGCAAGTCATCCCTGATCAACATGCTCTGCAGGAACAAGAAGCTGGCCATGACATCCAGCAAGCCGGGCAAGACCAGGCTTGTCAACCACTTCCTGATCAACAAGGAATGGTACCTGGTAGACCTTCCGGGCTACGGATACGCCAAGATGTCGGCTACAGGAAAGCAGAAGCTCGAGCAGGTCATCAGAAACTACCTGAACCTTTCAGAGGAGATGGTGATGCTCTTCGTCCTGATAGACTCCAGACACGATATCGGAAAGATCGACATGGATTTCCTGATCGAGCTCGGACAGGGACAGATTCCGTTCGCAATCATCTTCACAAAAGGCGACAAGAGCGGCCCTAACGCTCTCGCGGCCCAGATCGAGAAGAACAAGCAGCAGATACTTGAACTATGGGAAGAGCTTCCGCCGACATTCGTCAGTTCTTCAGAGACCGGTCTCGGAAGAGATGAGATCCTCGGCTACATAGAATCGGTACTTCAAAGCATCAAAGAACAACAAGCATAACAATAAACCCTCATACCATGCACGACGAACACAAAATCAAGGTCTTTACCTGCAAGGCATCAAGAGACTTCGCAGAAAAGGTAGCAATGAAGCTGGGTCTTAAGCTCGGCGAGTCTGACGTAGTAACATTCAGCGACGGCGAGTTCCAGCCAAGCTACAACGAGAGCGTCAGAGGTGCGACCGTATTCATCATCCAGTCTACATTCCCTCCTACAGACAACCTCTTCGAGCTGCTCCTGATGATCGATGCGGCAAAGAGAGCATCTGCACATAAGGTTATCGCTGTAATGCCATACTTCGGATGGGCAAGACAGGACCGCAAGGACAAGCCGAGAGTCTCTATCGGAGCCAAGCTCGTTGCAAACATGCTCGGCGCTGCCGGATGTGACCGCGTGATGACATGCGACCTCCATGCAGACCAGATCCAGGGATTCTTCGACTTCCCGGTAGACCACATCTATGCAAGTTCAGTGTTCCTCCCTCACCTTAAGGCGATGAACATCGAGAACCTCGCTATCGCAGCTCCTGACATGGGAGGCGCAAAGAGAGCCAATGCATATGCAAGATACCTCCAGTGCCCTGTGATCATCTGCCACAAGTCCCGCGAGAGAGCGAATGTAGTAGGATCAATCACTGCAATCGGAGATGTTCAGGGAAAGAACGTCGTGATCGTCGATGACATGATCGACACAGCAGGAACACTTGCAAAGGCAGCAAACGTACTCAAGGAGATGGGAGCGCTCAGCGTCCGCGCCTGCGCCACACACCCTGTATTCTCAGGTCCGGCATACGACAGGATTGCGGAGTCAGCCCTTGAGGAGGTCATCGTAGCTGATACCATTCCTCTTTCAAGCGACCCTGCAAAGGATAAGAGCAAGATCACCGTACTTTCGATGAGCGACATCTTCGCCGACATCATCGACAAGGTATACAACTACGAGGAGATCAGCTCAAGCTTCATCAACTAATAACAACATTTGATAAAGGTTCCGCCGGAAGGACATCCCTTCCGACGGAATTTTATTGATTACAGGATGGAGATATTTTTAGCGGCTCTGGTACTTGTAGCGCTCTGCGTGTTCGGACTTTGCTTCAACATCATCTTCAGGAAGAACGGCAAGTTCCCTGAAACAGAGATAGAGAACAACAAGGAGATGCGCAAGAGGGGCATCAAGTGTGCCAAGGAAGAAGAAATGAAACTTTGGGGCAAGAAGGACGAGAACGGCAATCCGGTATCCTGCGATGAAGGAGGATGCGGGTCATGCGGATCTCGTGAGACCTGCCACTAGATATTCGGTCCCGGAGAGGGGCATGCAATTATCGCCGTGAGGCGGGATTTTAACAATTTAATTTATTTACTATGAGTTTATTAGCAATTGTAGGACGTCCTAACGTAGGTAAGTCCACACTTTTCAACCGCCTCGTCGGCATGAGACAGGCGATTGTAGACGAAACAGCAGGCGTGACCCGCGACAGACACTATGGAAGATGCGAGTGGTGCGGTACCGAGTTCTCTGTTGTCGACACAGGAGGATACACTTCCAACTCGGATGACATCTTCGAGGAAGAGATCCGCAAGCAGGTTGTCCTCGCCATCGAGGAGGCGCATGTAGTCCTCTTTATGGTGGAGGCCGGCACAGGCATCACAGACTATGACGAGGAGATCGCGGACATCCTCCGCAGAAGCGGCAAGCCTGTGGTTCTTGCAGTGAACAAGATCGACTCGGGAGAGAAGATGTATGACGCTTTCCAGTTCTACTCACTCGGACTTGGAGAGGTATACAGCATCTCTGCAGCCAACGGCGGCGGCACAGGAGACCTTCTTGACGCAATCGTGAAGGAACTTCCGGAAGAGGATCCTGACCAGGACGAGCGCCCTGACCTTCCGCACTTTACAATCGTAGGTAAGCCTAATGTAGGAAAGTCGTCACTCACAAACGCGCTCCTTGGAAAGGAAAGGAACATAGTGACTCCTATCGCAGGTACCACACGTGACTCCATCGCGACATTATACAACAAGTTCGGACACGAGTTCATGCTCGTGGACACAGCCGGCATGAGAAAGAAGACCAAGGTCCACGAAGACCTTGAGTTCTACTCGGTCATGCGTTCCATCCGTGCCATCGAGCACTCTGACGTATGTATCCTGATGGTTGATGCACAGACAGGTATCGAGGCACAGGACATGGCGATCTTCAACCTGATCCAGCGCAACAAGAAGGGCTGTGTGATCGTGGTCAACAAGTGGGACACTGTCGAGAAGGACAGCAACACCATGAAGGAGTACACCATCGCGATCAAGGAACGCCTTGCTCCGTTCAATGACCTCCCGATCATCTTCACTTCGGTGATCAACAAGCAGAGGATCATGGATGTGCTCGACGCAGCGGCTCATGTGTACGAGAACTACTCACGCAAGATCCCTACATCGAAGATCAACGAGGAGATGCTTCCGGAGATCGAGAACTACCCTCCACCAGCATGGAAGGGAAAGTACATCAAGATCAAGTACATCACCCAGCTCCCTACCCGCTCACCTTCGTTCGCGTTCTTCTGCAACCTTCCGCAGTACCTCAGGGACCCATACAAGAGGTTCCTCGAGAACAAGCTCCGTTCGAAGTTCGACTTCACGGGATGTCCGGTACACATATTCTTCCGACAGAAATAAAAAAGAAAGCGGGATTTCGAATCACTTCGGAATCCCGCTTTAACTATAACCCTATTATTAACAACTAAACTAACCTGTCAGTTGTATTTGCAAAGGGTATGCCAAAATATCAGAAAGGATGGAAAATTATTCCATCCTTTCTATCTTTAAATGCTGGATCCTATAGGAAGAGTCCTTGAAACCGACGAATATCGTGACCATGAAATGCTCTCCTCCGGCGGTCAGGGTGCCGAGTGCATATTTCATGTTTGTACGCCCGGCTTTGTGGACTATCTCGAAATCACGAGGGGTGCAGGACTTGAAGAAGGACTTGAGGAGCTGACAGGCCTGGTTGCGGCTGCAGTCACTTGTGCTGGAGAAGATCGTTATTTCCAGGTTGTCGGCAAACCAGGCAGAAAGTTTGTCGGCATCGCCCCTCGCAAGGTATTTGGATATGGGCACGAAGACTTCATACCCTCTGTCCTGGGCTGAAGCATTTCCGCACAAAAACACCAGAGCCGCCGAAGCAAGCGCCGCAAATACCTTAAGTCTCATAAATCATGTGATTTCTGCAAGGCAAAGATACAGCAAATTCCGAACCACACAACACCCTGATATGAAAATATGAACGGCGGGATTTTTGCAGGAGGACTCCGGCTTGTCATTTCCCGAGATTTTCGTTAAGTTTGTACCGATGAAGATAACATTACTGACAGTCGGCAAGACCGACAGGGACTGGGTGAAGCAGGGTCTTGACATCTACACGTCAAGACTGAAGCATTATATTCCGTTCAGCATAGTGGAGATTCCGGAACTGAAGAACGTATCTGCCCTCAGCAAAGACCAGATCAAGACGAAGGAAGGCGAACTGATACTCAAGAGCATACGTCCCACAGACGACATGATACTTCTTGACGAAAGAGGAAGGGAATACTCTTCTGTAGAGTTCGCAAAGGTACTGCAGGACAAGATATCTTATGTAGGTAAGGATATAGTGTTCGTGATCGGAGGAGCATACGGCTTCTCTGAGGAGGTCTACAAGAGGGCGAGTTCAAAGATGTCGCTCTCAAGGATGACTTTTTCCCACCAGATGGTAAGGGCCATATTCGCGGAACAGATATACAGGGCATTCACCATCATGAGAGGCGAGCCGTACCACCATGAATAAACCTATGAGAAGAAATTGGTTTACACATAAGAGGATCGCACTGGCCGGGCTGGTTCTAGCACTGGTCATGTTCGTCATATCAATGACCGGAACAGGCAAGGCGAAGGATACCGACGCCATTGCAGAAAAGGTGGGCGTCAAGGTAGAAAAGAGACTCAGATTGCTTGACAGGCATATCGCAAAGGCACTTCAGACTCCACCGGAAGGCCTGATGGTACCGGACAGGATACCTGAGGACATGGTGATATACCTCTATGTAAACGATTCACTGATGTCGTGGAACAACCAGTTCCCTATCCTGAACGACAACATCTCCATCAAGATTCCTTTCGAAAGGATGATGCCTACAAACAACGGCATCACTTCCCCGCTGACAGACATAGCCGAGGAACTGCAATACATGAATCTCGGAAGCCGTTGGTATATCGTGAAGACTGTGGAAGGTGACCGGAACAACAAAGTGATAGCCGGCCTGGAGATAAAGAACTCCCTGACCGGAGACATAAACAGGAATGACAACGGGACCAACCCCTACCTCAGGATACCTCAGGCATATTCCGTCAATCCTGTCAGCGAGACCAGCGGAAGCGTCGTGGAGACAGAAGGTCGTCCGGTATTCAAGATTTCCTATGACCCGGTAAGACAGAACCGCTTTGCGGGCCACTCGACAATAAGGTGGATAGCCCTTCTTCTGTCTGTTGCAGCCATAGTGGTGTACCTGGCCGGCCGCCGCACGTTCAAGGCATATCTGATAGTGATACCGCTGCTCACCATTGTCGGCGTCACCGCTTATATCTGGGGACTCCGGATGAATGGAGCCAACATCTTATTCTCTCCCGGGCTGTTTGCTGACGGCACGTTCTTCTCCCTGGGAGCACTGCTGATCGCAAACACATACATTACGCTGGTCATCGTATGTACCTTTCTCATAAAAGGAAGAATAACAAGGGCAATTACCTCGGACAAGTCATCCAAGCGCATGAAACTCGCCATGGCAGGAGTTATCATGACCATCTTCATCGCAGCTACCGGCATCTATACCAACATCACGATGAACAGCGTGCTGGAGAACTCGAACATAAATCTGGAGCTATACAGAGCCGGAAGCAAGATCATATACGGCATAATCGTATACATCTCATATACCGGTCTGCTTCTTTGCATCGTCATGCTGCTGCAGATGCTTCGGCCGGTCGTGCATGAATTTACCGGAAGACATTTCAATCTGCTTTCCCGCAAGCCTCTCATAGCGTTTGCGTTCATAGCGGCAGCTTATTTCAGCATTACATCATCCACACACGGACTCAGAAAGGAAAAGGACAGGGCCGTGGTATGGACCAACAGGCTCGCGGTGGAAAGGGATCTGGGACTTGAGCTTCAGCTTCGCAGCGTGGAAGAAAGCATTTCGTCAGACCAGCTTATCTCATACCTGTCCGCAATGGAAAATGCTTCAGGAATGATCATGAGCAGAATCACCGAATACTACCTCAACCGCACCAAGCAGGCATATAATATCGGAGTCATGGTCTTCAAGGAGGGCGACAACACCGGTGAGACCATCCTATATAATATAGTGAACAACGGCGAGCCTATCGCCGACGGGTCCAGGTTCGTATTCCTGTCTGACACATATGGAAGGAACAGTTACGCCGGAATATTCATGTATTATGTGCCGGGGCAGGGCGTCAACAGGATGATTCTCCAGATCGAGCCGTATTCCAACAAGGAGGACACCGGCTACAGCCGGATCATGGGCCGCTTCCGCCAACCTGGAAACGTCAACATACCTTCGCATTATTCTTATGCAAAGTACAAAGGCGGACGTCTGTCTTCATACAAGGGCAACTTCCCATATCCTACAGTGCCGGACAGTTTCGACGGCATCTCCGGTCCCGATGGAGAGATAACCGTACAGAGACACATGGGAGATGTACATTTCATCTCAAGGATAGGGGCTGACGAGACCATAGTGATTACCAGACCGAAGAGGAACATCCTGACATATTTCACATCGTTCTCATACATCTTCTTCGTCCTCCTGCTTCTGACATTCATCTTCCCTGACAAGATGAAGAGAAGCAACCCTCTGCAGAGCAACTATTTCAAGGCCAGGATCAATTCCATACTGTTCGCGACATCATTCCTCATACTTGCGGGCATGGCCGGAGTCAGCATCGCTTTCGTATATAAGAGGAATGAGAAGAACATGAACAACCTCATGTCATCGAAAGTAAGCACTGTGCAGGGACTTATCGAAGACAGGACTAGATATGCCAAGGATTGGAACGAGCTTGCAAGCCCGGCATTCGCATCAGTTCTCAAGGATGTGAGCAATGCTACCAAGTCCGACATAACTCTATACACTCCGGGAGGAAAGGTATTCAGGTCGACATCGCCGGAGGTTTTCGAGAAGCTTATCCTCGGAAGCAGAATCGATGAAGATGCGTTCTTCAAGATCAGGAACAGGAACCAGAGATTCTATATCAACAAGGAAAGCGTGGCAGGGTACAAGTTCTGGACGTTGTATGCTCCTCTCCTTAACGAAAAGGGCGACATCATCGCCATCATGAGCATCCCTTATACAGACAGGAACTACGACTTCAGATCCGAGGCCATGTTCCATGCCTCCCTGCTGATAAACCTCTTCATCATCCTTCTGATCGTATCGCTGCTCATCAGCACCCGTATCGTGAACTCGATGTTCACGCCTCTGATAGAGATGGGCAAGAAGATGAGCAATGCAGACATCAATACGCTCGAGCATGTGGAATATGAGGGCGATGACGAGATCTCCACACTGGTAAAGGCATATAACCGGATGGTGAAGGAACTGAAGGATTCGACAGTCAAGCTGGCTCAGGCCGAGAGAGACAAGGCATGGAGCCAGATGGCCCGTCAGGTGGCACATGAAATCAAGAACCCTCTCACTCCTATCAAGCTGGAGATCCAGAGGCTCATAAGACTGAAGCAGAACAACAACCCTAAGTGGGAGGAGAAGTTCGACCAGGTGGCGGCCGTGATACTGGAGCATATCCAGATACTGTCCGACACCGCGAACGACTTCTCGACTTTCGCCAAACTTTATACAGAGGAGCCTGTGCTCATGGATCTTGACAAGACCCTGAAGGAGCAGCTGATGATATTCGACAACAAGGAGAACATCAAGTTCACATACATCGGAATGGAAGAAGCATACATCATGGCTCCGAAGCCACAGCTTATCCGTGTGCTGGTCAATCTGATAACCAATGCAGTCCAGGCTGTAGAGATCATGCAGAACGAGATGGCGGACAATGGAGAGGAGACATTCCTCGGAAACATCCTCATATGTCTGAGGAACAGCAGCCGGGACGGATACTATGACATCACCGTAGAAGACAACGGACCTGGCGTGAAGGGTGAGAATCTTGACAAACTGTTTACGCCTAACTTCACGACCAAGACAGGAGGCACGGGTCTCGGACTGGCCATCTGCAGGAACATCATAGAGAAGTGCGAGGGCGAGATCCGCTACCAGAAGTCATTCGGACTTGGGGGTGCCAGCTTCATCGTGACCATTCCTAAACAATAACACAATGACAGTCGCCACCTGACGGTCCTCCCCGCAAGCGGGTCCACTCCCTTTTCGGGAGTCAATGCCGTCAGATGGCAACTGCCACTATGTATATAGATGTTCTAGTAGACGTACGTCTTTACGTCGTCAGCCGTGATGGAAGCGCCGGAGAGGATGAGGAGGCGCTCCACGACGTTGCGGAGCTCTCGGATGTTTCCGGTCCATGTCTTGTCTATCAGAAGCTTCATTGCCTCTGGCTCGACCTTGCGAGGCTGCATTCCTGTCTCCTGACATATCTGTCCCATGAAATGGTCGACAAGAAGAGGAATGTCCTCCTTACGCTGATCCAAAGTAGGAACCTTGATCACTATGACGCTGAGTCTGTGGTACAAATCCTCCCTGAATGTGCCCTTGGCGATCTCATCCTTCAGATTCTTATTGGTAGCGGCCACGACACGCACATCAACTACGATATCCTTATCGCTTCCCACCCTTGATAGCTTCTTCTCCTGGAGAACTCTGAGTACCTTGGCCTGGGCGGCAAGTGACATGTCACCTATCTCGTCGAGGAACAGCGTACCTCCATCCGCCTGTTCAAACTTTCCTTTATGCTGCTTGATTGCCGATGTGAAGGATCCTTTCTCATGACCGAAGAGTTCACTTTCAATGAGCTCAGACGGTATGGCGGCGCAGTTTACCTCGACGTATGGCATAGCCGAGCGGTTGCTCTTCTGATGAAGGTTGCGTGCCACCAGTTCCTTACCTGTACCGTTCGCTCCCATTACAAGCACTCTGGCATCGGTCGGAGCTACCTTCTCGATCATATCCTTTATCTCCTTTATGGCAGGAGACTCGCCGACCATTTCCTGTCCATACACCTTCTTCTTGAGGGATCTGGTTTCCTTTACCAGGTGGACCTTATCCTTGGCGTTCTTTATTGTGATGAGGATCCTGTTCAGATCCAAAGGCTTCTGGATAAAATCGAATGCTCCTTTCTTGATACAGTCTACAGCTGTATCGACATCCGCATGACCGGAAATCATCACCACTGCAGAATCAATTCCCATGGAATTGAGCTTCGCGAGCGTCTCCACACCGTCCATTACAGGCATCTTGATATCACAGAATATGACATCGTATTTTTCCTTCTCAACCATCTCACAGCCCTGCTGGCCGTTTTCCGCTACATCTACATCATATCCTTCGTCCGCGAGTATCTCCTTGAGGGAGTTTCTGATCGAACGCTCGTCATCAATAATTAGAATCTTCATATTTTCTAAGGTGTTTGGTTCTATTCTATTTCTGTTTACGTTACCTATCCCCTAAATCCCCTTTCTCGGAAAGGGGACTTTCCTTATTATATCAAGGTGTTTGGTTCTATTTTATGTTAGGTATTGACTTTACAAATATCGACATTTTTGGGAGTTTAGACAATATTTTATAATTTTGCTCGATTTTAAGCAAATATCATGCAAGTACCTGATATCATAATCGCCATTGACGGCTATTCTTCGACAGGAAAAAGTTCCTTTGCAAAAATCATAGCAAAGGAGTTTTCGTTCCTGTATCTTGACTCGGGTGCCCTCTACAGAGGCGTAACCCTTTTTGCCATTGAGAACGGCTACATCAGCGACGACTGCACAATTGATGTTCCCGGACTTGACAAGGCACTGACCGGCCTAGACCTCCATTTCGGTGAGGACGGCACATACATTGGTGAAAGGTGTATTGAAAAGGAAATCAGATCGCTTGAGGTCGCCGGCAAGGTGAGCCCGATTGCCACTGTGGCCGAAGTCCGCAGTTTCGTGGACATGAAGCTCAGGGAGTTCGGCAAGGAAAGGAGAGTCGTGATGGACGGCAGAGATATAGGTACTACGGTATTCCCTGATGCCGAGCTCAAGATATTCATGACTGCAGACCCTATGATCAGAGCTGAGAGAAGGGCCGCGGAAATGCGTGCCAAGGGCGATGACGTGAAGATCGAGGACGTGCTGAAGAACCTTCAGGAGCGCGACTACATCGATTCGCACCGAGAGGTTTCACCGCTGACTCAGGCTGCTGACGCTATAGTTCTTGACAACTCGCACATGACCATGGACGACCAGATGGTATGGCTCAGGAATGTGGTTTCCGAAAGATTTGGATGCTAAAATAGCTGAAAGACATGCTTACAGTTGATATAGACAGCAATTCAGGATTCTGCGCCGGCGTAATAAGGGCTATCGGCAAGGCAGAGGAGTTTCTAAAGGAAGGAGGACGCCTGTACTCGCTGGGGGCCATCGTGCACAACGACGCAGAGCTCTCCCGTCTTGTGGCGCAGGGACTTGTGACCATCGACAAGGAAGATCTTGAGGAGATGGTTGATGCCCGTGGTGAGACTCTCCTGATCCGAGCTCATGGCGAGCCTCCGCAGACATACGAGACCGCTGGGAGCCTCGGCTTCAAGATCATCGACTGCACGTGTCCTGTAGTACTTAAGCTCCAGCAACGCATAAAGAACGCTCATGAAAGGCTCATCGAAGGAGGACAGGGACAGATAATCATATTCGGAAAGCCAGGACATGCCGAGGTGCTCGGACTTGTAGGTCAGACCGACGGCGACGCAGTTGTAGTGGAAAACATAACAATGCTTGAAGATGCTGTTGCGAATGGAGTGATCAGACTTGACATCCCGACTGAAGTATTCAGTCAGACGACAAAGAGTCCTGCCGAGTATTCGAGACTATGTGCGAGACTGGAAGAGATGATGGCAGCGGACAACGAGATGCCGGTAGAGCGTTTCAAAGGAAGACATCTTCTGAGCGTGCATGACACCGTGTGCTCCCAGGTCGCGACAAGGCACGAAAGGCTGTCCAGATTTGCGCTTGAGCACGACGTGGTGATCTTCGTTTCGGGCAAGGCAAGTTCAAATGGAAAGGTACTTTGCGATCTTTGTAAGTCACTCAATATCAGAACCTACCATATAGACTCGGTTTCTGAGATCAAGAGAGAGTGGTTCAGGGCCGATGACAAGGTTGGAGTATGCGGAGCGACATCGACTCCAAAGTGGCTCCTTGAAGAAGTTGCAGCACATATACTGGACCTCAACAAGTATGTGCCTGCATGGGAAGAGAAATTTATTAACTAATATAAACTTATTATTTTTATGGCAACAACAGCTGATTTCAAGAACGGACTTTATCTTAACTACAACGGCAAGCCATGCCAGATCGTATGGTTCCAGCACGTAAAGCCAGGTAAGGGTCCAGCTTTCGTAAAGAGCAAACTCAGAAACCTCGAGAACGGTCGTATCCTCGAGAACACTTTCACTGCAGGTGCTAAGATCGAGACTATCAATGTAGAAAGAAGACCATATCAGTTCCTTTACAAGGATGAGGACGGATTCAACTTCATGCATGAGGAGACTTACGAGCAGATTCACCTCGATGCTGCTCTCGTTGACAACGCAGACCTCATGAAGGAAGGACAGCACGTCGAGATGATGTTCCTCGCTGACGAGGAGCGCTGCCTCACTTGCGAGCTTCCTACATACGTAGAGCTTGAGGTGACTTACACTGAGCCTGCTGTAAAGGGTGACACTGCTTCTACTAACGCTCAGAAGGAGGTTACTCTCGAGACTGGCGCCATCATCATGGCTCCTCTCTTCATCAACATCGGCGAGAGAATCCGCGTAAACACTACTGACCGTTCATACGGCGAGCGCGTGAAGTAATCATAGCACCAACAAAATCACATCAAACGGCATTCTAGATATCTAGGATGCCGTTTTTATGTACTTCGTGCTCGCGACAAGTAACGAAAAAAGCTCTCGGGACAAATCCACAAGAGCCTTTTCGATTATTGCGCTGCAGCATCGTGTTCAGCCTGGGTGTTGATGCGCTGAGGGCCACCTTTTTCGGCACGAAGGAAGGCGGCGGAGCGCTTGAGGACGAAGTTCGAGCCAAGGTACTTGGTGCGGACTTCATCGTCTGCCGCGAGGGCTTCCGGAGTGCCGCTCTGGAGGATGGAACCCTCATAGAGCAGATATGCTCGGTCGATGATTGCGAGAGTCTCTCCTACGTTGTGGTCTGTGATGATCACTCCGATGTTCTTGTATTTCAGTTTCGCGATGATATACTGGATATCCTCTACGGCGATAGGGTCGACACCGGCGAACGGTTCATCGAGAAGGATGAACTTAGGGTCGATTGCAAGGGCGCGGGCAATCTCGCAACGGCGGCGCTCTCCACCGGAGAGCTGGATACCCTTGCTCTTGCGTACCTTGTGGAGGTTGAATTCATCAAGAAGGTCTTCAAGGCGCTGTTTCCTTTCCTCCTTGGTAAACTGCTTGGACATCTCCATCACTGACATGATGTTGTCCTCTACTGTCATATGACGGAATACGGATGCTTCCTGCGCGAGATAACCGACACCTTTCTGGGAGCGTTTGAACATAGGGAGCTTGGTAATTTCCTCATCGTCAAGGAAGATCCTTCCCTCATTCGGAACAATCAGTCCTGTTATCATATAGAAGCTGGTTGTCTTGCCTGCTCCGTTAGGTCCGAGGAAGCCGACGATCTCACCTTGTTCGACTTCCATGGAAACACCCTTCACCACCGTCCTCGGGCCATATTTCTTTACCAGATTTTCACATCTAAGCTTCATATCCGTACTATTTTATATCAAGTCCAAGATCCTTTACAAGACTCTTGACCTCATCATTCTCAGCCATCAGTTCCTTTGCCTTGTCTTCCGGCATATATGCCAAAGGCTTTACTTCCTCATGTGGAGTAACATCAACTCTGAGGGCGATCCTTGGGGATCCGACGATTCTCTGATACTTGCCCTCGAGGTCATGTAAAAGTTTACTCTCCACCCAGTCTTTCTGAGCCTCATTATCGACCATGAATATCACGGTTCTCTTCGCATCATCACCCTCAACCTTAAGTGATGTGGTGCTGAGCATGCTGGCCATGCGTGGCTTCGATGCATATTCCTTTGCCAACTCTGGCCACCTTGCCTTGAGGAACTCCTCTGATGGTGCAGCTCCTGTGTCTACCTCGTTCTTTACCTCCGGTTCCTTGTCCATAAGAGTCTTCATCGAGGCTGCGGCCGCACCCGGACGGGCGGCGCGTTCGCGGCGCTGCGGCTGTGCCGGAGCCGGTGCAGCAGCAGGAACTGGCTCAGTTGGAACTGGTGCCGGTTTCGCCGGTGCAGCTGGAACAGGTTGAACCGGTGCGGCAGCCGGCGTCGGCTGTGCCTGAGGGGCTGCCGGCGAGGCAGGCTGTACCGGAGCGGCAGGTTGAACTGCCGGAGTCTGCAACTTGGTGAGTATGAAGCTCAGACGCATGAGTGTAAACTCGATATGAAGACGAGGATTCACACTGGCCCTGTAGCCGGACTCACATGTTGTCGTGATGTTCAATGCTTCATAAAGGAATGGCAAGGTACATCTGTCAGACTGCTCCTTATACTTGGCCTTCAACGAATCCGGCAGTTCGAGAAGAGCCTCCAGTCCTCCGCTCTTGCTGACTATCAGGTCACGTAGATGCGAAGAAAGTGCCGCAACGAAATGCAGCGCATTGAATCCCTTTGTAAGAATCTCGTCAAATGCAAGAAGCGCAGCCGGGTAGTCTCCCTTGAGGAATGCGTCCACCAGAGAGAAGCTATACTCATAGTCAAGGACATTGAGATTGCGGAGCACATCCTGATACTTCACGTCGGTGCCGCAGAAGGCTACCGTCTGGTCAAAGATGGTAAGTGCATCACGCATCGCACCGTCTGCCTTGTGTGCAATCACATGCAGCGATTCGTCGTCGATGGTTATATTTTCGCTGGAAGCCACCATACGGAGGTTTCTCACTATGTTCTCTATAGTGATCCTGTTGAAGTCGTATGTCTGGCAACGTGACAGGATTGTCGGAAGTATCTTGTGCTTCTCTGTCGTAGCAAGGATGAATATCGCATGTGCAGGCGGTTCCTCGAGGGTCTTGAGGAATGCGTTGAAGGCCGACTGCGACAGCATGTGCACCTCGTCGATGATATATACGCTGTATCTTCCCACCTGCGGAGGGATACGGACCTGGTCCATGAGGGTCTTTATATCCTCCACTCCATTGTTCGATGCGGCATCGAGCTCATGGATGCAATAGGAACGGCCTTCAGCAAACGAAAGGCATGACTCGCATGTGCCGCAAGGCTCCATATCCCCGGAAGGGTTGGAACAGTTGATCATCTTTGCGAAGATACGTGCGGTCGTGGTCTTGCCGACTCCGCGCGGACCGCAGAAAAGATATGCATGCGCAAGCTGGCCTCTGAGAATGGAGTTCTTGAGGGTCTGCGCGATATTGTCCTGACCGATAAGGGTTCCGAAGGAATCCGGTCTGTATTTTCTTGCCGATACTATATATTGACTCATAACTTACAAATATAGCACTATTTTTGTAACTTTGCCCCCGATTGGACATCTACATTCACTTATTGATATGAAAAAGCTTTTGACAATACTCGCCGTTGCGCTCATGCCGATAATTGCCGGCGCGCAGGCACAGATCAACACAAAAAAGGTAAAGATCAGCGACTTCCCTGAGAAGATAACAAAGGTAGTGCTGACAGGTAACATGTTCTATGACCTTTCTCTTCAGGATGAGGTCAAGGCAAGATGGAGGGTCTCGCCATATGAGTTCTGCACGCTTGAGGAATTCATGCGCGACAGGAACAGCAGCGATTACTACTTCCTGATCACTACCAAAAGCCAGTTCGAGAAGGAGTCTGAGCCAGGTCTCGACTTCCTGTGCCTTCTGAAAGGAGGTACTGGTGCAACCATCAACTCAATGATGGAGGTGATGAGCATACCTCTCGCTTCGACAGAAGACCCGTCAGGAAGAGAGTTCGTCTTCCTTCCTGTCCTGCTGGACATCATTCAGTCGCATACCCTGAAGTCCATGGAAAAAGATCTTCACGGATATGTGGGTCTCAGCGGATATTCGACAAACATGGAGCGCAGCAACAACATGGAGATTGTCTTCGCAGAGAACGACCTCAACAGTGCGATCAACACAGAGTTCAAGGACCTGAACTTCGACTCTGACATCGTGGTGACTGACGAGGACAGCGCCGATGTGCATATCTATGAGAACAATCCCGGCAAGCTTGTCAGCTATGTAGTGGCTCCTGCCGCTGCAACCCCTGGATCATACTGCTACAAGATGCTGATCAATGCGGAGACTTATGAAATATATTACTACAGCAGACATAAGATCAGCAAGAAGTTCGGCGCTGGCTTCCTTCCTGAGGACATCAAGCGAATAAACTCATACCGAAACAGATAATGATCACCGGCAAAGCAGACTGCGGCATGCAGTATGCCGTCAAGCGCAGTGGCTCTTCCGTAGCCTACTGCGCTTTAAGCATTAAATGCGGTACCCGCGACGAGGAGGGTTTCCACAGCGGGATAGCCCATTTTGTCGAGCATACGATCTTCAAAGGAACAGAACGCAGAAGCGCAGCTGTAATCAACGGCTATCTGGACAGACTTGGAGGAGAACTTAACGCATTCACCACCAAGGAGGAGATAGTCTTCCATGCAACCGTATTGAAAGAAGACCTTTCGAAGGCGGCATCGCTGCTGCTTGAACTGGCTGCCTGCCCGACATTCCCGGACCAGGAGATCAATACAGAGAAAGGGGTCATTATCGACGAGATACAGTCATACAAGGACACCCCGTCGGAGGACATCTATGACAGGTTCGAGGAGATGCTCTTCAAAGGCCACCCGCTCAGCGGCAACATCCTCGGCACCAAGGCATCGGTCCGCAAGATAACACGTCAGGAACTCCTGAAGTTCGCGCAGGAGAAGTTCCGTCCGGAAAAGATGGCATTCAGCATCGTTGCAGACATTGATGAGAAGGCGATGGAAAAGAGCATCATCAAGCTGGCACAGAAGCATTTCGCTGACAATGTCATGGTTCAGGACTGTCCGTCGACGCAAGATTCCGGAGAGTTCATCGCGGAGCAGTTCGACATAACCTTGAACAAGAGGAACCACCAGGCGAACTGCATCATAGGAGGTCTTGCTCCGTCACTGTATCAGGAAAGGGAGCGCCTTGCGACAGTACTACTGTGCAACATCCTCGGAGGACCGGCTAACAATTCCATCCTGAACTCCGTTCTTCGGGAAAAGAACGGATGGGTATACGGAGTAGAGTGCGGGTACACCCAGTATTCGGACACCGGAATTGTAGCGATCAGTCTGGGATGTGACAAGAACAACCTTGATAAATGTATCAGAGCGATATATAAGGAGTTAGGCAAACTGCAGGAAGACATGCTTTCAGAGCGGAAACTGAAGGCCGCCAAGAAGCAGCTGCTGGGCCAGATGGCCATAAGCGGCGATAACGGAGAGACACAGTGTCTGTCCATGGGTAAGGGTCTGCTGGCATATGGCAAACTGAACACCGGCAAGGAGACCCGCCAGATGGTCGAAGGCATAACGGCAGAAGACATCCGCGAGATGGCCCGCACCATCTTCGCCCCTTCCAACCTTTCTAAACTGATATATATATAATGGAAAAGATATACAAGTACATAGAGGAGCATGTCACCAGACAGGGTGAGGCTCTGGACTGGGTGGAGAAGCAGACCCATATCAGGACCAACCATGCACGCATGCTTTCGGGCAAGCTGCAGGGAGAGTTGCTCCGCATCCTTGTGCAGATTTCAGGCGCCAGGCGTATCCTTGAACTCGGCACGTTCACAGGCTACTCAGCCATCTGTCTTGCAAGCATGCTTCCTGAGGACGGCCACCTTGACACACTTGAGCTCAACGATGAACTCGAAGACCTTATTCTTGAAGGATTTGACCGTGCGGGACTTTCTGACATCATAGAACTTCACATCGGTGACTGCAAGGAGACTCTGGTCCGTCTTCGTTCAGAGATGGGTCTGGGACAAGGCAGCAAGACCGCTGTAGCCGACAAGATGTACGATATCGTATATATAGACGCCAACAAGCGCGAGTACTGCGAGTACTATGACCTTGTGTTCGACATGATCCGCCCCGGCGGACTCATCCTCGCCGACAATGTCCTCTGGGACGGCAAAGTCTGCATGGACCCGCTTCCTCAGGACAAGCAGACCGTAGGCATAGCCAGCTTCAACGACATGGTCAGTGCCGACCCTCGCGTCGAGTCGGTCATCCTTCCGCTCCGCGACGGTCTTAACGTCATAAGAAAGAAGTAGCGCTTTCAAGCGCTACTTCTTTCATTTATTACTGTCTGGTAATTTTGGCACCGAGGGCGTTGAGACGGACGTCGATGTCCTCGTAACCGCGGTCGATCTGGTCAATGTTGCTGATCACGCTTGTGCCCTTTGCAGACATGGCTGCGATGAGGAGGGCGATACCGGCACGGATGTCCGGAGAGGCCATCTGGCCTGCACGGAGCTGATACCTGTGGTCATGTCCCACTACCACTGCCCTATGCGGGTCGCAGAGGATGATCTGGGCGCCCATGTCGATCAGCTTGTCGACAAAGAACAGGCGGCTCTCGAACATCTTCTGGTGGATAAGGACAGTACCCTTGCACTGGGTCGCCATCACGAGGATGACGCTCAGAAGGTCAGGAGAAAGGCCAGGCCATGGCGCATCGGCGATATTCAGAATCGAGCCGTCCAGGAAAGAGTCGATCACATAGCTCTCCTGCTCCGGAACAAAGATGTCGTCACCACGGCGCTCAAGCTCGACGCCAAGCTTCCTGAACACATCCGGAATCATTCCGAGCTCATCATATGCCACGTCCTTGATTGTGATCGAGCTTCTATTCATAGCTGCAAGAGCGATGAATGAGCCGATCTCGATCATATCCGGGAGGATTGTATGCTCGGTTCCTCCAAGCTCAGAAACTCCTGTAATAGTCAGACGGTTAGATGCAATCCCCTCGATCTTGGCTCCCATGCGCACAAGCATCTTGCAGAGCTGCTGGAGATATGGCTCGCAGGCTGCGTTATAGATAGTGGTCACGCCCTTTGCAAGACACGCCGCCATCACGATGTTGGCTGTACCGGTCACTGAAGCCTCGTCAAGTAGCATGTACTTGCCTTCAAGCGACTTTCCTTCAGGTACCTCAAGGTGGAAGGCCTTCATGTCATGGTCATATTCCTGTGAAGCGCCAAGGTTCATGAAGCCGAGGATATGGGTATCCACCCTGCGGCGGCCGATCTGGTCACCGCCCGGCTTAGGGAAATATGCCTTTCCGAAACGTGCAAGGAGAGGGCCGACAACCATCACCGAACCACGGAGTTTTGCACACTTCCTGACAAAGTCCTGACTCATGATATATTCACTGTCAATCTCGTCCGCCTGGAATGTGTACACTCCCTTCTCATGACGGGTCACCTTGACTCCCATGCCTTCCAGAAGAAGTATCAGGTTCTTGATGTCCAGAATCTCCGGAATGTTCGAAATTTTTACAGGTTCCTTAGTCAGAAGCACCGCACTGATGATCTGCAGCGCCTCATTCTTGGCACCCTGCGG
>JAGBTT010000082.1 GCA_017631175.1 Bacteroidales bacterium | reverse complement strand
GACCCGTTCCTCGCAGGAAAGATGGTAGTACCTTACGTACAGGGAGTTCAGGAGAACGGTGTTGCTGCCTGCGTGAAGCACTATGCAGTGAACAACCAGGAGTTCCAGCGCACACAGTCCAACTCTGTGGTTGACGACAGAACCCTCTATGAGATTTATCTCCCGGCCTTCAAGGCAGCCGTTCAGGAAGGAAATGCCTGGGCCATCATGGGATCATACAACCTCTATAACGGCCAGTTCAACTGCCACAACAAGAAACTCCTCGTGGACATCCTTAAGGGTGAATGGGGCTTTGACGGTGTCGTAGTCAGCGACTGGGGCGGATGCCGCGACGATGAGGAAGCTGTCCTCAACGGCCTTGATATCGAGATGGGCACATGGACAAACGGCCTCACAGGCGCAGCAAGCGATGGTTACAGGAACTATCATATGGCAGACCCATATCTCAAGGGCCTCCGTGAAGGTACATACACCACAAAGGAGCTCGACGACAAGGTTCGCCGCATCCTCCGCACGATCTTCCGCACAAGCATGCGTCCTGAGCCTAACTACGGCCGCTTCGTATGCCCTGAGCACTACCAGGCGGCGCGCGAGATCTCTGCAGCCGGTGTGGTTCTCCTCAAGAACGACAACAATGCTCTTCCTCTCCAGGTTCCGGAAGGAGGCAAGATCCTCCTCGTGGGCGAGAACGTAGTGAAGAAGATGGTAGTGGGTGGCGGAAGCTCCAACCTCAAGACAGCATACGAGGTCAACCCTCTCGAGGGTATACAGAATGCGTATGGCGACAAGGCTGAGGTGGTATGGGCTCGCGGTTATGTGGGTGACACTTCAACATCATACAATGCGGTTGATACAGGTCAGGACCTCACTGACAATCGTTCTCCTGAAGTCCTCATCGCAGAGGCTGTAGAGGCTGCAAAGGACGCGGACTATGTAATCTTCGTCGGCGGTCTGAACAAGAGCGCGCACCAGGACAACGAGAGCACAGACCGTCTCCAGATCACTCTTCCATATGGTCAGGAAAAGGTCATAGAGGCCCTTGCAGAGGTGGCAAAGAACCTCGTGGTGGTGAACATTTCAGGTTCTGCAGTGGCTATGCCATGGGCTGACAGCGCAGACGCTATCGTACAGGGATGGTACGGCGGTACAGAGAGCGGTAATGCTCTTGCTGACGTGCTTACAGGTAAGGTGAACCCTTCAGGACGCCTTCCTTTCTCGGTTCCGTTCAAGTATGAGGACGGCCCTATCAAGACCGAGGCTCAGTACCCTGGCATCAAGACCGAAGACGACGAGTTCTGGCAGACACACTACTCAGAGGGTGTATACGTTGGTTACAGATGGTATTCTACTCAGGAGATCCCTGTTCAGTTCCCATTCGGACACGGTCTGAGCTACACTACTTTCGAGTACAGCAATGCAAAGGCTGCGAAACCATCGATGACAGCTGCCGGCACGCTCAAGGTTTCTGTTGATGTTGCAAATACAGGATCAGTTGATGGTGCCGAGGTGGTTCAGCTCTACATCGCTGACCCAGAGGCTTCAATTGACCGTCCAGTAAAGGAGCTCAAGGGCTTCGAGAAGGTATTCCTTAAGGCAGGTCAGAAGAAGACCGTCACATTTGAGATCGACGCTGAGGACCTCAGCTACTTCGATGCTGAAAAGCACGAGTGGGTAGCGGAACCGGGCGAATTCCAGGCTCTCCTCGGAAGTTCGTCAGAGGACCTCAAGGCAATGGTTTCATTCCAGCTTAAATAATCTGAAGAATGATCAGAAGATTCATACTTACACTGATGGCAGCAGCGCTCCTGCTGCCTCAGTTGTCTTTCGGACAGGAGCTCAAGGTCATGTCCTATAACATAAGGCTCAATACTGAAAAGGATGGTACGAATGCATGGATGTACCGCTGTCCCGCAACCTTAGAGATGCTGAAGGATCAGCAGCCTGATGTGTTCGGTGTGCAGGAGGCGCTCCCTGAGCAGGTCCGTTTTCTTGAGGAGTGGGCTGATGGCTATGAGTGTGTCGGCGTAGGCAGGGATGATGGAAAGAAGAAGGGCGAGCACATGTCCATCTTCTGGAACAAGAAGAACATCAAGCTCATGAAATGGGGTACATTCTGGCTCTCGGAGACTCCGGAGAAGCCTTCAATGGGCTGGGATGCCGCATGCTACAGGACAGCTACATGGGCCCTGATGAAGGACAAGAGGACTGGCAAGAAGTTCTATTTCGTGAACACCCATCTGGATCATGTCGGCAAGCAGGCCCGCGCAAACGGTCTCGCCCTGATCGTTGACAGGATCGCAGAGATCAATCCGGAAGGTTACCCTATGGTCCTTACAGGCGACTTCAACGTCAAGCCTGACGACCCATGCCTGACCGGTCTGGATGCCCGCATGAAGAGCACCCGTAAGATCGCGGCAAAGACCGACAGCCACCACACCTACAACGGCTGGGGCAAGGCCTCGAAGGACATGGTGATCGACTACATCTACATCTCCGGCTTCTCAGCATGCCCGGAATACCAGACAGTCACCAAGCGCTACTCCGACCGCACCTTCATCTCCGACCACTATCCGGTCACCGCCCGCCTGATCTTCTAGCCTGTCAGCACTTAACCGATTGATATACAATAGTTTTATGCCAATGCCTGCCGCAAATTGCAGCAGGCATTCATATTATATGGCTGTCCTCAAGCTTGACTAACGGGAGCGGATATATTGTTGATAATCAGTATGTTAAATAACTAAGGGTAGGCCATTTTGACCTACCCTTATATCGTTAAAAGACTATATGTCAGCATATTAGGTGGTTTCATACAAAGGAAAGCCGTCATCCCTACAATGACTTGCAAGGCAAAGAAAGGAAATTCCGGATAATAATGCGTAACTTGCATGAAAATATTTCAAGCCATGAAAAGACTTCTAGCAATAACCATAATCCTGCTGAGCATAGCTTCCTGTACGTTCG
>JAGBTT010000010.1 GCA_017631175.1 Bacteroidales bacterium | reverse complement strand
GGACTTATCACCAAGTCAGGAGACCGATCTGCAAGCAGATCAGGCATCCTTTCCGTTGACGAGATTCTTGACCTGGTCGACGGATACCAGATCGAGAGGGTGTTTCCTGTCGATAGCCGTTCTGAAGCAAAGGCGCGTGAAAACGGTCTTCATCTTTGGTATGTGGTGCGTTTTTCTGATGAGCATTCAGTTGAGAAGGTCGCTTCAGACCTTGCAAAGCTTGGCGAGGTGAGCCGTGTCGAGTTCAACCGCATTCTTAAGAGAGCTTCAAGTCAGAAGGCTGTGCCTCTGACTGCTTCTGCCCTCAGGCAGATGAAGGCATCTGCCAAGACCTCTAAGTTCAACGATCCACATCTCGGCCTTCAGTGGCACATGGTGAATAACGGCGACCTTGGAGAATCGAAATTCATAGCAGGAGCTGACGTGAATGTTGAGAAGGCATGGGATATCTGTACAGGAAATCCTTCAATAATAGTAGCAGTGCTTGATGAAGGCGTAGATGTCTTCCATGAAGATCTGGCTTCAAGCATGTGGGTAAATGAGGGAGAGGTATGGCGTTCTACGGAAGATAATGACGGCAACGGCTATGCTGGAGATTATTATGGATATAATTTTGCTGCAGGCGACGGCATCATCTCGACAAACGGCAGATATGATACCGGACATGGAACCCATGTGGCTGGCGTCATCGCGGCAACAAATAACAATGGCGTAGGAATATCGTCCATCGCAGGCGGTACTGAGCAGAATCCTGGCGTGAAGATCATGTCCTGCCAGATATTTTCTGGTGCTCTTGCTGGAACAGTCCTTGATGAGGTGCGTGCGATAAAGTATGCGGCTGACAACGGTGCGGTCGTTCTCCAGTGCAGCTGGGGATATATTTCCGGAGCGGCCAACCCTTATGACTGGCAGCCTCAGTTCTCGAATGACGAGCAGTGGAAGAATTCAAATATCCTGGAGTATAAGGCGCTCGACTATTTCGTCCATAATGCCGGATCTCCTGATGGAGTCATAGAAGGAGGAATCGTGGTCTTCGCTGCTGGAAACGAGTATGCTCCTGCGGCTAGCTATCCGGCCGCATATCCTGAGTTCATTTCAGTAGCGGCTACTGCCGGCGACTATACTCCAGCCGTATATACGAACTATGGCAAGGGAACGACAATCAGTGCTCCCGGCGGAGATCAGGATTATTATTATGAGTATGGAGAAGGTCCAAATAAGGGTGCTCTGGGATGCGTGCTTTCAACTCTTCCTGAAAACATCTCCGGAACTGGCCCTCTGAAAGGCTACGGCTATATGGAAGGAACATCAATGGCTTGCCCGCATGTGTCTGGCGTAGTTGCATTGGGACTCTCATATGCGGCAGAGCTTCGCAAGCATGTAAAGGCAGATGAGATCAAGAACCTCCTCTACTCTACATCGCGTCCTATCGAGCAGTATTGGAATACCGAACAGCCTAAGCAGTACTATAAGTTTGTGACAGATCTCTCGGAAGTCCATCTTTCAGCAATGGATCTCAAGAACTATAAGGGACAGATGGGGCAAGGACAGGTCGATGCATATGCCTTCCTGCAGGCGATTGCCGGAGATGGCATCGGAACCACAATGACCTTCCCTAACATTTTTGTAGCCCTTGGAGGTACTGTGAGAGTTGCCCCTTCAATGTATTTTGAGAATGGAGCCGCTCAGGATTATACCGTGACATTTGCTGACGCCTCTGTAGCTTCATGCGCTTCTGATGGAAAGAACCTCGTCTTCTCCGGACTGAAGGAAGGACAGACAAGGGCAGAGATCAGGGCGACTGACGGAAGCTCGTTCAGCTTCATCGTAACGGTACGTTCTGCCGCAAGCGGCAATGGCTGGCTTTAAGGATGAGAGCTCTGAGATTGATATTCTTTTCTGGATTACTGGGATTGTCGATGGCGGCATCCCAGGCCCAGATCAGGATTATTCCCAGAGAAACACTGGATGCTGTGGCATTCCCGCGCTTGTCTCCGGATTCCTTGTCTCTGGATTTCTCTACCAGGCATATCATGGCCGGAACCATGAAAGAAGACGATCTTCCCGGCTCCTACAGAGTAGAGATGTCAAATATAGGGAAGGAGACAGTGGATATATATAGACTTCAGACCAGCTGTTCCTGTGTTTCGGTTTCAGCCGGACAGAAAGTTCTGAGGCCAGGAGACAGTACATCGCTGATAGTGAGATATGACCCGAAAGGACATCTCGGACAGTTCGAACATAAAGTCTTCATATATACGCATCCAGGAAACTCTCCTGCTGCGGTTTTGAGGCTTTCGGTAAGGGTCGAAGCATCAGATGACATATCCAGGCTGTATAAGGTCGGGATGGGCAAGATAGCACTGCGCTCAAGGACTGTCAGCTTCCGTAAAGGTCAGAAAGGAATTGAAGTGCTGAAATATATAAATTTGAGCGGAAAGCCTTTGAAGCTCGAATGCGAAGAGGTGTTTCTCCCCAAGTGCATAACTTTTGAAACCAAGCCTCAGACGCTGGAGGACGGCAAGGAAGGCGAGATGATCATCACTTATGATCCATCGCAGGGAGATGCAAGAGACCGCATACCGCTGATTCTGCAGAATCTCGGCGTTTCTCCATCCAGCTCGACAATTAACATTACCATAGAATAACAAAGAACATAGATATGAAAATCCTGAATAAAACACTCTTGCCTCTTATGGCGGTGCTTGCCTTTATGAGCTTCTCATGCGAAAAGAATGGCTCTGCCGAGCCTGAGGAACCGCAGCTTGAGGTGAATGCCAATAATATTTCCGGAATGTGGGAGCTCGTCGAATGGAATGGTTCTTCCCTTGCGGAAGGTACATATGTATATCTTGATTTCGTGCGCAACGACAGGACATATGCAATGTATCAGAACATTGACAGCTTTGCTGATGTCCCTCACACCGTCACCGGTTCGTATTATATTGACTTAGATGTCGAGCTAGGTGCTGTGATACGCGGCAATTACGATCATGACAGCGGAGACTGGGCTCATCGCTATATTGTAAAGAGCCTTACTGCATCCAAGATGGTGTGGGTTGCAAAGGATGACGCTGAGTTCATTCAGACATACCAGCGCGTTGACCGCATTCCGGTTGCTCCTTCTGAGAACTAGTCTTCCAGAGGTTCAAGTAGAGGCGACTGGTCTGTAAAATGGCTCAATACGGAATCCGTATAGGTTTTTGTCACTGTG
>JAGBTT010000009.1 GCA_017631175.1 Bacteroidales bacterium | reverse complement strand
CATCCCTGAGATGGCTGTAAACCGCGACTACTTCGAAAGAATGGAGCCTCAGACCGACATCGCAATCTTCACCCTTTCAAGAAATGCCGGTGAGGGCGGCGACCGTTATGCAAAGGACGGCGACTGGACAATCACTGGCCTGGAGCGCGAGATGATTCAGAACCTTGCTGACATCTACCACGCTGCAGGAAAGAAGTTTGTTGTCGTACTGAATATCGGTGGAGTTATTGAGACTGCTTCATGGAAGCATATTCCAGATGCAATCCTTCTCGCATGGACTCCAGGCCAGGAAGGCGGTCTTGCTGTTGCCGACATCCTCAGCGGCAGGGCAAACCCTTCAGGAAAGCTACCTATGACATTCCCGGTAAGCTATCTTGACATCCCTTCATCACACAATTTCCCATACAACTACAAGAACGTCCAGACAGGCATGTGGGATTTCCTCTGGGGTGGTGCAAAGAGACAAACAAAGAACGTAGACTACACAGAGTACGCCGAGGGTATCTATGTTGGCTACAGATATTTCCAGAGTGCGGGCGTTCCGGTATCTTATCCATTCGGATATGGTAAGTCATATACTACATTCGAGTACAGCAAGCCTGTTGTAAAGGCTACTGCAGATGGTTTCACAGCCACAATCACTGTAAAGAACACTGGTTCTGTCGCTGGCAAGGAGGCTGTTCAACTATATGTTACCGCTCCTGCAGGCGGACTTGAGAAGCCGGCATTCGAGCTCAAGGGCTTTGCAAAGACAAAGACTCTTGCCCCTGGTGAGTCCCAGACTCTTACAATCAACGTTGACAAGTACACTCTCGCTTCATTCAACGAGGCCACTTCAGCCTGGGAGACCGCAGCGGGCACTTACAAGGTGATGTTCGGAGCCAATGCAGCTGACATTCGAGCTGCAGGCGAGTACAGACTCAAGAAGGTCGAAAGCTGGACCGCGAACAATCTTCTCGCTCCCGCACAGCCTATCAATGAGATGTCTCTTGAGAAGTAATGGAACGCAACAGTGATTGTTACAACAGCCTATGTGAATGACATGCAGGCATAATTGAACCTTAATACATCAAGCACGATTTTACTTTGAAACCGTGGCAGATACCCACCTCGAAGGCTGGACCTGCCACGGTTTTCCGTGTTTAGCGTGGATGGCATTCGCAAAATATTCCACACTTCTTTTATATTCCTGACCCGATTAAAGGTTAGATATCAGGAAAGTGACTGTCAGGTCAACAACACTCCGCATCTCCTTTGAGAACATATGATCAGCAGCAGGGAGGATGTGCAGTTCACTGCCAGGCCAGATGTAATGGTAACGTTCACCATAGGTGTACGGAACGACCTGATCTCCGGTGCCATGGATTATGCATGCAGGACCGGTATACTTCTTCGCAGTCTCATAGATAGGGAGACTGAAGGCTGTCCTGATATATTCTCCACCGAGATGCTTGCCGGGGAACAGCTGAACTGATGCTGGAGGATCAAGCGGATTATAGCGTGCACCCATTGTGTTACCACGGATTGCATCGTCACGAAGAACTGCCGCAGGAGCCAGAAGCACGACGCACTTAACGCCATCGGCACCGATATCACCGGCAGTCATGGAAGCTACTACTCCACCCTGCGAGTGACCTGTCAACGCTATATCACCTGCGAAAGGAAGTGACTTCACGTACTCATATACAAGCTTGGCATCCTCAATCTCATTCGGAACCGTCATATTGCTGAATTCGCCTTCACTTTCGCCATGTCCGTTGAAGTCGAACCTGACTGACGCGATTCCATTCTCAGCAAGCTCATCAGCGATAAGCTTCTCAAGAATTCCGTCCTTGTTGCCCATGAAGCCGTGCATTATGATGACGACAGGACACTTCTGGCCTTGCGCAAGAACGTATGGGGTCTGCACGACAGCAGAAAGCTTGCCCACAGCACCCTGGATGGTCACTATTTCGGTTTTCGCATACAAATGCGATGCAGCAAGAATCATTGCTGCGCAGAGGATGCATTTCAGTGTTTTCATGATTGTCTTAAAAGTCTTTGTGCAAATTTAACAATACTCACAGAAATGCAGCATCTCAACCGCCCCATTTAAAGAGCCATTTCTTCGTACAGACGAAATTCAGGAGAAGAAATCTGAGAGTAAATATGGTCATCATCATATTCGAAATCACCGAAACGCGATTCAACATCAGGACGAGCATTGATGATGGCTTGAGAAGGATTGCCGAGATAATCCTCGATAAAATTACACATAAGGCAGGTTTGTTAAGTTACATATAAATAATAAGCGGACAGCTTGGGGAGGTCCCGCAAGTGCCCGCCTATTCAAACATCAAACCAAACTTGCACCAAATGCGAATTAATTTCGCAAGGTCATGTACCTGGAATCTATGATCCCCTTCTTGTCAGTGCTGATTATGAATGGAAGCGTCGATAGGTCAAATCTGTCGAAGAGCCTTGAAGCCAAGGACGGATCAGACATCAGGATATCATCCACATTAACCAGAAAGACCTTTATCCTGTTTTTCTGCTTACGGTCAAGGCGGGAGATGAGATTTCGCGCAGCTGCAATCTCTGCAGCGCAAATATTGCATCCGTTCGTATGGAAGATAATCAGATTCGATTCTCCTTTCAGCTTCCTCAGCTTCATTGTCTTTTTCATGGACTTTGCAGCCGTAAGCAGTTCGCCCGGAACCTTGATGTCTGCAATCAGGCTTCCCGGCATGGACTTAGACAAAAGGTCATTCAGGATTTCAGCAAAACCCACAACCTTAAGAGAATCGTCAGCAGTATTCCAGATATCGTTTCGTCCAAGAATATACTCATCAATGAGATACTTCGTGCCCTCCTTCATCGCCTGACCTGTCTTCGGCGCAAGGTAATAAAGGAAATCACCAAGCAGCTGACGGCACATGGTCGTATCACCGGCATGAAGCTGAGAGTCCGCGAGATATGTCACGGCATCCCTGACTGCAGTTCTCCGACCTTCGTCGGACTGCACATATGACATGGTGCTTGTCGCAATGAGATTGTCAAAGAAGGCATCCATCTCAGGATTGCCATATGTCAGGTCCGGATGCGCAAAGATCTCATTGAACATCAATGCGAGCGAATAGGTATCCAATCCACGTCCCTTGATAAAATTATCCGGCCCGATAAGGTACATGCGAGGAGTCTGCAGGATGCCATACTTACGCTGAAAATCCGAATCCAGCGTCGGATCCCACAGATGCGTAATCATTGTCCTGGAAGTCCTAAAATCAAACCTCTCCGATATGTACTTCTGCCATGCCTGCTGATCGTCACCGGTATATATAGCGAAGAAGTCTATCGGATAGTCCTCATCCTCAAGCAGATGCGACAGCAGAATGCTTTCCACCTTACACTTTGAACAGTCGGTGTCATAGAAAAACAGCACAGTGTGCCTCTGGCCGTCCTCAACTGTGCATCCCTGTACACATAGATCCATGACATCGCCATCTATGGTATACATGGTAAGTTCCGGAGCCGGCATGCCTATCTGGGACCGACGGTTGAAATCAGCATAGACACGGGCAGTCATCAGATCCATATCACTCTCCATCTTTACGATTCCCGGAAGGAACCATGTATCAAAGATATGAATCGCGACAGCCTCAGCTCCCATCACTCGTGAACTGACATAATGATCATAGAGCCGCAAGGCTACATGCTGTCTCACGAGAGAGTCAGTGCTGCTGCCTATCAGGAAGTCGCATTCTTCCTTCTGGACATCTGTCCCAGCCGCTTCAATAGCCGCCACATACTCCGAGATTTTCTCGTCCAGAAGGACACGTTTCGCGGAGTCAAGCTGCTGTGCTGACGAAATGACGGCAGCCGCAAGAAATGCGACCAATATGATTGTGAGTCTTTTCATTAAAGTTCTATACCTTCAGGAACAAAGAGGGATGTATCACCACCATGCTTGAGGAGGTCACGCACTGCTGTCGAGGAGATGTGGGCATATTCCTGTGCTGTCGGGATGATGATGGTCTCGATCTCTGGAGCCAGCTTTCTGTTAGCATCAGCAATCGACCTCTCGGTCTCGAAATCGATCATGTTACGAACTCCCCTGACGATATGCCTGATGCCCAGTTCACGGCACTTGTCGATGGTCAGGTTGTCATACTGGATGATGCTGACTCCCTCAAGACCTGCAATGGCCTGACGGATGATCTCGATTCTCTTTTCGTTAGGGAAGAATCCCCTCTTGTCTATATTTATTCCCACTGCAACGACTACTTCATCAAACATAGTCAAGGCTCTCTTCAGAATGTTGAGATGGCCTGCAGTGAACGGGTCAAATGACCCCGGGAACATTGCAACTCTTTTCATATTATAATTTCCAATCTATAGGCACTCGGCCAGTTGAGGTCAGATATGTATTCGCTTTGGAGAAGTGCTTACATCCAAAGAATGCTCCTCTGGCAAGAGGCGACGGGTGGGCCGCCTCAAGCACATAATGGCGGGAATGATCGATCAGCTCGCTCTTCGTACGGGCAAAGTTGCCCCACAACATAAACACTACTCCCTCACAGTTATCTGATATATAACGTATTACCGCATCGGTAAACTCCTGCCATCCGATCTTGCTATGAGAAGCAGCCTCGGCACAACGGACTGTCAGGACTGCATTCAGAAGCAGGACTCCCTGGCGCGCCCAGTTCTCGAGATTCGGATAACCGCTCATGCGGATTCCAAGGTCGGTCTCAATCTCCTTGAAGATATTCTTCAACGAAGGCGGAGCCGGAACCCCTTCCGGCACGGAGAATGACAGACCGTGCGCCTGACCAGGGCCATGATACGGATCCTGTCCAAGAATCACGACCTTCACCTGAGGCACAGGAGTAAGCTCGAATGCACGAAATATCTGGCTTCCCGGAGGAAAAACCTTTCTTCCTGATGCCTTCTCTGAATGAAGAAAACGCACCAGCGATGCGAAGTACGGTTTCTCGAACTCGCCCGCCAATGCGTTTTTCCAACTTTGTTCTATCTTTACTTCCATGTTATCAGAATGCAGCGTCAATCACATCACGGATGTTCCTGACGTACACAAAGGTAAGACCTTTTACGTAAATTTCCTTGATATCCTCCACATCTTTTCGGTTTTCCTCTGAAATGATGATGGTATGGATACCGGCTCTCTTTGCCGCAAGTATCTTCTCCTTGATGCCTCCTACCGGAAGCACCTTGCCTCTGAGGGTCATCTCACCTGTCATAGCGATACCACCCTTTACCTTCCTGCCTCTGAAGGCCGACACCATTGAAGTGACCATGGTGATACCTGCAGACGGTCCGTCCTTTGGCACAGCTCCCTCTGGTACATGGACATGGATATCCTTCTCGGCAAACTCTTCATAAGGCATTCCTGTCAATTCAGGATGCGCCTTGATATACTGATATGCAATCGTTGCAGACTCCTTCATGACATCGCCGAGGTTACCTGTCATGGTCAGGACACCCTTTCCTCTGCTTACCGAGCTCTCGATGAAGAGAATCTCGCCACCCATGGAGGTCCACGCAAGACCTGTCACTACACCAGGAGCCTCATTGCCCTTCTGGAGATCGTGTGAGTTTGTCGGCAGTCCCAGATACTCTCTGAGATGTTCCTTCTTGATTACAGAAGGATATTCCTGATCGAGAGCGATCTTCTTCGCCGTTACACGCGCAACCTTGGCGATCTGCTTCTCAAGTCCACGTACTCCTGACTCATGAGTATAATCATCGATGATCTTGGCTATGGCGTTCCTGTCGAACTTGAGCTGTGACTTCTCAAGACCATGTTCTTCCAGCTGCCGAGGCACCAGATGGCGTTTTGCAATCTCATACTTCTCCTCTGCAAGGTAACCGGACACGTTGATCATCTCCATACGGTCCCTGAGGGCAGGATGAATGGTCTCGATGTTGTTCGCTGTAGTGATGAACAACACATTCGAAAGATCATAATCAATGTCCAGGTAATTATCATGAAATGCAGTATTCTGCTCCGGATCAAGCGCTTCAAGAAGTGCTGAAGAAGGGTCTCCCTTCATATCCTTTGTAAGCTTGTCGATCTCATCGAGAACGATCACAGGGTTCGATGTACCCGCGCGATTGATACCGTTCAGGATACGTCCCGGAAGAGCTCCGACATATGTCTTTCTATGTCCTCGGATCTCCGACTCATCGTGCACTCCACCAAGAGCGATTCGCACATATTTGCGTCCAAGTGCCCTCGCCACAGACTTTCCGAGACTTGTCTTACCCACACCCGGAGGGCCATACAGACAGATAATAGGTGACTTCATGTCCCCCTTGAGCTTCAGAACTGCAAGATACTCTATGATTCTCTCCTTCACCTTGTCGAGACCATAATGATCTTCATCCAGAACCTTCTGCGCATTCTTGAGGTCAAGATTGTCCATAGACATCTCGCCCCACGGAAGGTCGAGCATGAACTGTATGTAGTTATACTGGATGCTGTAGTCCGGAGACGAAGGGTTATATCTCTCAAGCTTGGCAATCTCCTTGTCGAATATCGTCTGTACCGATGCAGGCCAAAGTTTCTCCTCGGCACGGGCGCGCAGCTGGGCAAACTCCTCGACATCATCCATTCCGAGTTCCTCCTGGATGGTCTTGAGCTGGCTGTTGAGATAATATTCCCTCTGCTGCTGGTCGATCTCCGACTTCACTTTCTGATTGATCTCCTGCTTGATCTTCTGGAGTTCCACCTGGGTATCAAGCACAGACAGAAGCTTCATGGCACGAGTCCTGAGGTCGCCATACTGAAGAAGCTCCACCTTTTCCATATAATTCTCCACATCCACTGTCGTGGCCACGAAGTTGACAAGGAACTCGAAGTTGTCTATACCCTTGAGAGCACTTACAGCTTCACGTGGAGCCATCGACGAGGCACGGATAACCGAAACCGCCTTTTCCTTGAGCGTCTCCGCAATCATCCTCGTATTGGTATCGTCTGCCGGAACCAGATCCTCAAGATAGCGGACCCTTCCCAGCATATAAGGCTCATAGTCAACAATGGATTCAACCTCAAACCTTCTGTAGCCCTGCAGAATAGCCGTGATCGTTCCGTCAGGCATCTCCAGAGTCTTGATGATCTTCGCAACGGTTCCATACGGATAAAGGTCATCAATGCGTGGCTCCTCGACAGAAAGGTCATTCTGCGGTACGGCACCTATGAACATATTGTTCCTCTCTGCGTCCTCTATAAGCCTGATGGACTTCTCTCTGCCAATGGTTATAGGATACACCGTACCTGGAAAAAGCACAGCGTTCCTCAAAGCGAGTATCGGAAGCGAATCAGGCAGCTGCGACACCTCTACCTTCGGCATGCCGTCACCCTGCACCACAGGAATGACACTGACCTCGGCTCCTGCCGCAGACAATAAATCTCCCATCAAATCTTTCATATATGTCATCTAAATAAAACTATATCAAAATCAATATGACGCACATGACAAGATACTGACATTTTGTCAGCAAAATCATGGTTTTTCGCGTACATATATATAATGGTCAATCTCTATGCCACAACATATGGCTGTCATATATCACGTCAAAAGATGGCACAACATCTTCATAAATCAGTAATCCGCACATTTTTAAAGATTTTTCACAATTGAATTTGGTTAATAAGAAAAATAGTTCTAATTTTGCGAGCTACTTCGTTAAATAGTTAAGTATTAAAATTTAAATAGTTATGACAAAGGCAGAAATCGTAAATGAAATCGCTAAGGAGACCGGCATCCAGAAGGAGACTGTGTCTACTGTAGTTGAGGCATTCATGGAGAGCGTAAAGAACTCACTCGCTAAAGGCAACCCTGTATACCTCCGTGGATTCGGTAGCTTCATCATCAAGCACAGAGCTGAGAAGGCTGCAAGAAACATCACAAAGAATACAACAATGACCATTCCGGCTCACAACATTCCAGCGTTCAAGCCAGCAAAGGTTTTTGTAAGCACAGTGAAATAATTTATTAACTATATATTTAAAAAACCTTTTAATTATGCCAAACGGAAAGAAGCATAAAAGGCACAAGATGGCGACGCACAAGCGTAAGAAGCGTCTTCGCAAGAACAGACACAAGAAGAGAAAGTAATCTTCGCGCAGTGTCTGCCATTTTAGCAGTCTGCTAAAGAGAGGCTGACCCGGGCGGTCGGCCTCTTTAGTTTAAACACAGCCCCATACGGGGCACATAAGTTCTTATCACTGAAATTCCTGATGGAGTCTGAAAAGGATCTGATTGTTGACGTTAGTTCAACGGAAGTCTCGATAGCGCTGATGGAGAACCACAAGCTGATCGAGCTGAACAAGGAGTCCAGCCAGGGGCACAGCTTTTCCGTAGGAGATGTATACCTCGGAAAAGTGAAGAAACTTCTTCCGTCCCTGAATGCTGCCTTTGTCGACATCGGAGACGAGAAGGAAGCATTTGTCCACTATCTCGACCTTGGTCTTTACTTTGAGGCATTCGACGAGTTTGTCAAGAGGATCAACCCTAACACAGATGCGAAGGGAATATACAAGCACATCAAACCAAGCAAGATCCTCGAAAAGGAGGGCAGAATAGAGAATGTGCTGAGCCCGGGACAGATGATCATCGTCCAGATCGTAAAGGAGCCGATTTCGACAAAAGGATCACGACTGACTGCGGAAATTTCATTGGCAGGACGAAACATCGTACTGCTCCCCTTCGCCGAGAAGGTGAGCGTATCCCAGAAGATCTCTTCAAAAGAAGAGAAAAGAAGACTTGAGACACTTGTAAAGAGTATTCTTCCAAAGAATTATGGAGCCATCATCCGCACAGCGGCAGAGGGAAAGAACTCAGCCATACTTGATGCAGAGCTGATGTCGCTCGTCGAGAAATGGGAAGATTCATGGAAGAAACTGGCTAGATCCAAGGGAGTGCAGCTGCTCTTCACCGAGTACAGCAAGACCACCACAATCCTCAGGGACCTCCTCAACGACTCGTTCAACAACATTTACGTAAACAACGAGACCATCTACGAGGAAATCCGCAAGTACATCTCATTGATCTCGCCTGAGCAGGAAAAGATCGTAAAGCTATACAAGGATAAAGCGCCGATCTTCGACCACTTCGAGGTGACAAGACAGATCAAGAGTTCGTTTGGAAAGGTGGTGCCTATCAAGCAGGGAGCATACCTTGTGATCGAGCACACAGAAGCATTGCATGTAATCGATGTCAACAGCGGAACCCGTTCAAAGAACAAGGAACAGGAACAGAACACTTTTGACATCAACTGCTACGCAGCCGAGGAGATTGCCCGTCAGCTCAGACTCAGAGACATGGGAGGCATCGTGATCGTAGACTTCATCGATATGGAAAGTAACGAGCACAAGAATGCACTCTACAAGAAGATGACCGAACTGATGGCAACAGACAGGGCAAAGCACAATGTGCTGCCGCTGACCAAGTTCGGGCTGATGCAGATCACAAGGCAGAGGGTCCGTCCGGCAACCGAGATCAACACCATGGAAGTGTGTCCGGTATGCAACGGCACCGGAAAGATATCTTCAAGTGTCGTGATCGACGAAGCCATCGAAAGAAGGCTTACATACTATGTGAATGAGAAGAAGATCACAAGCCTCATACTCAAGGTCAACCCGATTCTCGGTGCATACCTTACCAGAGGTATCTTCTCATCGATAGTGGGAAAATGGAAAAAGAAGTACAGATGTAAGATCGAGGTTGTAGAGACAACCGACTTCACAGTCTTGCAGAATGAATTCTATGATGAAAAAGGTGGGAAGCTGGATTAGCCTCCCACCTTTTTTATTCCTCCAGGAACTGGCTCATGTTCTCGGAATATTTCCTCCACTTGTCAATCAGTGCCTGCATGTCTGACGGCAACTCGGAATCAAAGCGTACCATCTCCTTTGTCCTAGGATGGACAAAACCCAATGTCTTGGCATGAAGGGCCTGACGCGGAAGAAGCTTGAAACAGTTTTCTATGAACTGACGATACTTGGCATATATGGTTCCTTTCCTTATTTCAGCACCGTCATACCTCTCGTCATTGAAGAGCGGATGGCCTATCCAGTTGAAATGTACACGGATCTGATGGGTTCGACCGGTCTCCAGACGGCACTCCACTACAGTCACATATCCGAAGCGCTCAAGGACACGGTAATGAGTCACTGCATGCTTGCCATGATCTCCTTCAGGGAACACCTTGAAGCGCATCCTGTCGTTAGGGTCACGACCGATATTGCCAGTGATGGTTCCCTCATCTTCCTTGAGGTTGCCCCAGACGATAGCGACGTAACGGCGCTCTATCGAGTGTACAAAGAACTGCTTTGCAAGATTAAGCTGCGCTTCTTCATTCTTGGCAACTACAAGAAGACCCGAAGTATCCTTATCTATACGATGCACCAATACTCCCATCCTCTCATCCTCAGCATCCGGTCCTTGCGACAGACCAAGATGATGTGCCAGAGCATTTACCAACGTGCCGCTGAAGTGGCCGTGACCGGGATGCACTACCATGCCAGGTTCCTTGTTGAGCACCAGCACATCCTCGTCTTCATGCACGATATTCAATGGGATATCCTCCGGTAGAATTTCCAGACCACGTCTCTGATAAGGCATCACGAACTTGACCACATCTCCAGGACGTACGACATAGTTAGCCTTTACAATCTTGTCATTGACACGGATGTATTCAGCCTTGATCGCCATCTGGACACGATGACGGGATGTGAATTCCATATGTGTCGCCAGATATTTGTCTACACGCATGGGAACCTGACCGGCAGCGATATCGAAGCGGTAATGCTCGAACATCTCCTGCTGCTCATCCTCGTACGCAACCTCATCTCCCGCCTGCATCGGATCGAAATCCTCAATAGGCGCATCTTCAAAATCCATGTATAAGTCTTTTTCCGCCATCTTTACTCCTCTACCTCTGCTTTCTTAAGATAAATCGTAACATCTGTTCCCATACCCACTGCAAACTCAGATGGGGCCGGATTCTGCTTATATACTACGGCACTGAGGCTATCCTCCCATGTCTGCACCTCCTTGTCGAAGACCGCTCTCTTGACGTTGAGATATGAGTCATGAAGTGTCCTGACAGCTGACTTTTCATCCTTGCCTACGACACTAGGAATAATAGTCTCGCAGTCAGAAGAATTCAGGCCGACCACAAGATCGATAACCGACTCGGCTTCCACCTGAGCCCCGGCAGCTATTGAACGGCCACGATATTGCTGCTGAAGAACGTTGTTGGTGGCCATGTCGTTTCTGTAAATCAGCCGGCCAAGCTGGAGACCTCTCTGATCAAGTTCAGGAATGGCCTGTCTCAAAGAATACCCTACAAGATTAGGGATGGTAACCTTTCTTGCATTGACTGCGTTTACTGTAAGCAATACTCTTCTACCGTCCTTGACCATGGTACCTGCCGCGGGGGTATGACTCTTTATCTTTCCCCTGTTTCTCTGTGAATACACTGAGTCAATTACTTCAACACGGATACCTGCAGCCTCTGCAGCAGCCTGAGCCTCCGCTACAGTCATGCCCTTGAAATCAGGAACCGCAAGTTCCTTGTTATGCTGGGTAGCAATGTTCAGGAATACGATTGCACCCACAAGCAGCACGACACATATGATAGCAGCCGCCATAAGGTTACGCACGATCCAATGCTTGAAGAATCCTTTCTTTTCTGCTGTCTTTGTCATATTTCTATTTAACGATTACCAGTTCGTACGCACGGTTTCCGAGACCGATCTTCTCACCGTACTCCACACCAGCCTTCCAGTTGGTGTCCGGATGGACAATGCGGAACTTGTCCTCACCCTTGTGGTGATGATGGTGTCCGCATGTGCATTCACCCTCATGCTTTGCATCCTTGTCAGAGATAGCATTTCCAAGAAGGCTCGGAGCTGCTGTAACGAGGTCGGCACATGCACAGTCAAGCGCTACCGGATCAAAAGAAGCGGCGATTCCAAGATCAGGAACTATAGCTGCATCATTATGATTCCAGCAGTCGCAATTAGGCGACACATTCATGATGAAGCTTATATGGAACGATGGCTTGCCGTTGACGACAGCATATGCATACTCAGCAATCTTGCTGTTAAGCACCTCAGATGTATCATAGTCCTTTACAATGGCTGCTGACTTCTGACACACTGCCACGCACTGACCACAGCCTACACACTTGTCATAATCGATGACAGCCTTCTTATCTACAACCTTTACCGCATCATGACGGCAGTACTTCTCGCATACGCGGCAACCGATGCAGTTGTCAAGATCGATGCAAGGCTGAGACGAAGAGTGGAGCTCGAGTTTTCCGCCGACACTTGCCGAACCCATTCCAAGGTTCTTCAGCGCACCGCCAAATCCGCTCTGCTCGTGTCCCTTGAAGTGGTTCATGGAAATCACGATGTCAGCATCAGCGATTGCAGCGCCGATCTTTGGTGACGGGCAATATTTTCCACCAGAAGGAACTTCCTTGTAATCAGTACCCTTAAGACCGTCAGCTATGATAACGTCAGCATGAGCTCCGATTCTATTGAAGCCGTTCTCCATCGCTGCATTGAGGTGATCCACTGCGTTTGAGCGTCCTCCAGTATAGAGAGTATTTGAGTCTGTAAGGAAAGGCTTTCCGCCAAGCGAACGGATAACGTCAACCACACGTGCTGCATAGTTAGGACGGATGTAAGCAAGATTGCCCGGCTCGCCGAAATGTATCTTGATGGCAGTGAACTTGCCGTCAAAATCGATGTCTGCGATGCCTGCCCTTCTTATAAGGCGTTCAAGTTTGGTCAGCATGTCGTTACCTGGGACTGTCCTCAGGTCAGTGAAGAATACTTTAGAGTTTTCCATATATTATTGTATTGGCATGCCCTGCAGAAGGACCATGAAGAGTCCCTTGCCGAGCAATGCAGTTCCTATTATCACTATCAATGCACCTGTCACCCTGCTTATCCAGAGTATGGTGTTCATCTGAAACCTTCTTCTGAAACGGCTCAGCATCCACGAAATGCTGAACCAATATGTCACCGAGCCCGCGCTCACAGAGAGGATGATCGGCATGACGCTCCAGTCGTGAGGCGATTTGTTGGCTATACCGAAGAATGCGAATAAAGCCAGCATGACGAATATCGCTCCCGGGTTCGACAACGCCATCATCACCGCTTTTCCGAAATCCTTCGGTGACACCGTTGTCCCATCAGACTTCATCTTTCTGAAAGGATCCTTTAGAGCCATAGAGAGTCCCAGCACCGCCAGGACCACGCCTCCTGCAATAAGGATGATGACACGGTGGTCTTCAAGAAACCTCTGTGCAAAGGCAAGGGCAAAGATTGCAATGGAAGCATAAAGCGTATCCACAACGCTGGCTCCCAGACCGGACACGAATCCAGCCTTATGTCCCATGCTGAGGGACTTCTGTACAACAAGAATAGCGATCGGTCCTATAGGGGCCGACGCACAAATTCCCACAAGGAATCCTTTGAGCATGTCCATCAACATAACGAACAAAGGTAGTAATTTTATTTATATCTTTGCAGCAGCTAACACCAAGTACAGAATGAAAAAGGAAAATATGATACTCTGGGGTCTTGTGCTGCTGTCCGCAGTGATGATGTCGATTCCATATCTCGTGCCCCACACCGGATTTCTCGCTCTTTTCGGCCTCATACCGCTTCTATGCATGGAGCGAATAGCAACCCTGACCGAAAAAAAGCATGTCTGGATCTATCATTATTCCGCATTCGTGCTTTGGAATGCCATCACGACATTCTGGGTATGCAACGCCACAGTTGGCGGAGGATTGTTTGCCGTTTTCGCAAACGCATTCCAAATGTCCCTCGTATTCGGACTCTTCCGACTGAGCAAGAAGAAATTCAGCGGAGCGCTTCCATACATCTTCCTGATGCTCACATGGATTGCATGGGAAAGATTCTACTTTGACGCTGAAATCTCATGGCCATGGCTCGTACTCGGAAACGCTTTTGCGAGAAGCATCGGTTCTATACAGTGGTACGAGTTCACAGGATCGCTCGGAGGATCGCTATGGATATGGACAAGCAATCTGAGCATCTTTGGTCTGCTTGTGAGTCTTTCGGACGGCTCTGTCTTCAGATGGAACTGGAAAGCCAAGACGGCAGCATGCACAGGTATTGCCGCGCTTCTTATTGCTCCGTTCATCATATCCGCCGCTGTCGGAAGCAGATATGAAGACGCCATGGTAAGCGACGAGAACCTTGAGGTGCTGATAGTCCAGCCGAACATCGACCCATACAACAAGTTCCAGGCGATGACCCAGGACCAGCAGAATGCCATAGTTGAGGGGCAGATAACGAAAGAACTGGCATACAGGAAGAATGACACTACTGCAGCCCCACTTCTCATAGTCGCACCGGAAACCTTTACTGGAGATATTGTCGTAGGACAATACGAAAGAAGCCGCACATGGAGAAGATTCACCACCCTGCTGAAGGACTATCCTGATGTGAACATGCTTTTCGGAGCATCGGCCTATGACTACATCAGTGCAGCAAAGGCTCCTTCATATACTGCCAGGGATCTAGGTCGCGACCTTTGGGTTGAGTCACATAATTCGGCGCTGATGATAGATGGAACAGCCCGCACAGAAATCTTCCACAAGAGCAAGCTCGTAGTTGCTGTAGAGCACACTCCATATCCACGCATCTTCTGCAAGATCGACGACATGCTTGGCGGAGTCATGGGCAGATGTGTAGGTCAGGACGAGATCACACTTCTGAATGTGAAGGATGTGGAGGGTCAGAACACAGAGATAGGCTGCGCAGTATGCTATGAGTCCGTATATGGCGAATACTATACAGACTACATCCGCAAGGGAGCACGCGCAATGGCCATCATCACAAACGACGCATGGTGGGGCAACACTCCGGGATACCGCCAGCACCTGAGCTACGCATCGCTTCGCGCAATCGAAACCCGTCGTGCCATCGCCCGCTGCGCAAACACCGGCATCAGCGCCATCGTAAGCCCTTCAGGAAAGATATTACAGCCCACTCCCTGGTGGGAGCAGGCTGTAATCAAAGGTCAGATCCCTTTAAGGGATGACATTACATTCTTTGTAAGTCACGGCGACATCACCGGCCGCATCTGCAGTTTCATTTTTGTACTGCTGCTTCTGGCCCTGGTCGTAAGACTGATCAAGAAATAAAGTCTTTATCTTCTATATGGTCCGTGACCGCCACCCATAGGGCCGCCCGGGCCTCTTCCGCCACCAGGACCTCCGAAGTTGCCGAAGCGGTAAGTCAGAGAGACTATGATGTATCTTCCGAGAGTATTGTTCCTTGTCTCGATATGATAGTTGGCCGAGTCCGAAACCGAAATATTCTTTGACTGTCCGAGGATATCGTAGGCCTTCAGGGCAAGGGTACACTTGTTCTTGAAGAGCAGCTTTGTAATCTCCGCGTTAAGGATTACCTCGTCCTCCTGAGGCGTGGTGTATCCATTATACCAGTTATAGTCCACATCAGAGATAATGTTGATTCCGCCCGGGATAGTCCAGTTCATCGATGCGTCAACCTGATTGTTCCATGTAGCCTGCAACTGGCTGTTCTTCATTGTATACCATGACTTATTCATTCTGGTACGTCCACCAACAGTCACTTCCACAAAGTCATTTCTGTATGTAAAGCGAAGTCTCTGTGTAAAGCTCATTGTCTGAGTCTTGTTGTTCACGAAATCATCGCTGGCGGTAAGATCGCTGTAATCTCTGTTGAATGCGACATAGTCGAATGTTGCTTTCTCAGGATCATAATACTTCTCAGACTCAAGAGCCCCTGATCCGATGAACGAAGTTGACTGGTTGTAGCGTCCATATGACATCGAGAAGATCGAGAATCCGGACTTTCCGAAAGGCGAGTTCACCATCACGCGCAGGTCAACATTTCCTGTTCCCGGGCCGTTTACAGGAATCGAATATTGTACTCCTGAAGGGTCATACCACTGGGCGCTTGTTATAGCATCCTGGACAAGACCGGCACCGAAACGGGCATTTACCGAAGTAAAGGTCTTCTTGTTAGTGTATCCGAAGTTTCCACGCAGGCTGTGGTTAAAGTACGGATTCAGGTTCGGATTACCGAGAGATATGCTCAATGGGTTAGAATTATCCGGCACCGGAAGGAGCTGATTCGTTGACGGCTGCGACGAGCGTCCCCAGTAGAAGAAGCGGATGCTGGTATTGTCATTGAACTCGTAATTCAAGCTCGCCTGTGGAGACCAGTTGTGCGACACTTTATGATACGGATCATGACCTGAAGTCACGTTATCGGTGATTGTAGGATTGTATGCGGCACCAAGCTGAGCGCGTACTTTGTCCTTCTGATATGTCAGGCTGGCACCTGCCCTATGGTTCTGGGAGGTATTGTTGATCGAATTCGAGTAAACAGGGTCCGGAATCTCCCCTACACCGTCATAAACCAGGAGACCGTCCTGCAGTTCGTCAGTTGCACTGTTGAACGTCTTCTTGAATGACGTGTTCCTGTTCCAGCCATACTGATAATTGGTTTCGATGAAGAAACCGCCACCGAGAGGCTCGGTATATACAACTCGTCCGCTTAGTGAAGTGCTCTTCGAGTTCTGATCATATCTCTGGTTCACGACCTCGCTGCTGCTCTCAGCAGTCTGAAGATCGAATATATCTGTCAGCGACTGATTGAAGCCGCTCATATCATTATTGCTGTAGCTATAACGGATGTTAGCCGAAATGGTTCGTCCTGGCTTTCCGAGCCTTTGTCTGAGGAGGAGGAAGCCGCTTGTACGCCAGTTATCATTGAGACCGTTTCTTGAAGTATATCCCTCGTTTGTAGGTGTCGCTACACCATCCCGTTCTGTGGCTGTGGTGAAGTTGGAAAATTCATTGAAGTTTCCATAGCCGAAATTGAACTGAGGCTCAAAGAGGATCGAAGTATTCTCCGAGAACTTATGCTCCAGTCTCATACCGAATCTGTGTCCCTGTGTCATCGTACGGCCAGTTCCTGACTCATCATTCAGAAGACGGCTGCCATCTTCAAGATATGTGATCTTCGAGCTTTCCTCCATGACATCATTGATGGAACCGTTGTAAAGATAGTTTCCGGCCAGGTCCATCTTATCATCCAGCAGTGTAAAGGCCCCATTGAGACCTCCCATCCACGAGGTGGTGATGCCGTTTCCACGGCCCCAGCCTCCCATTCCTCTACCCATTCCGCCACCGCCGCGCATACCCTGCATCATGCTGCCGGCCATATCATTGAATCCGCGGTTGTTGGTATTGTTACCATTGAGGATGATGCTGATCTGACTCTTGTCCGTGAATCGTCCCATCATGGCTGCACCCTGATATCTCCAGTCATTCATATCTGATCCTGCTCCAGGGACATCATGGCCACCGCCACCCATTACGTTTCCGAACCATCCCTTCATCATACCCTGCTTCATCGACAGGTCAATGACAGTCTCATGCTCGCCGTCATCGATTCCGGTAAAGAGAGCCTGGTCCGACTTCTTCTCGACAACCTTCACCTTCTCGATCATCTTTGCCGGGATGTTCTTTGAAGCGAGCTGAGGATCATCAAGGAAGAATGTCTTTCCGTCGATAGTGATCTTTGTAATGGTCTCACCGTTTGCGGTTATGGTTCCGTCAGCCTCGACCTCTACGCCAGGAAGCTTCTTGAGAAGTTCCTCAAGCATATCATTATCAGAAGTCTTGAATGATGAAGCTGTATACTCTACGGTATCCTTGCGGATGATGATCGGATTTCCGACGTCAGTCACTCTTGCTGCATCAAGTACCTCGACATCCTCTTCCATCTTGATTTCGCCGAGATTCATATCCTTGTCAACCTTCAGTTCCTGAGAATACGGCTTGTATCCCATAAGTTCAGCCTTGAGGATATATGTATTGCGACGCATCTTTGTAAGTTCAGCATTTCCATCAATATCGGACAGGACATATTTAGCCGGCGTTTCCTGTCCTTTGACGGTCAAGGAAACTGTTGCAAAAGATACTGGCTCCGATGTCTTGGAATCAATAAGCTTCAAGCTCACGGAAACCTGGCCCTGAGCTGAGGCTATCACGCTTGCAAGAAGAGCAAGCAGGAAAAGTGTAATGGTCCTGATATAATATTTCATAGCAAGTTTGACAATTGCCGTAGGCAATGGTTTAATCTTCGTTTACTTTTTTATCCTGGCCGGATTGTTTTCCAGGAACTTCTTCCAATCTGTCTTACCGCCGGTTCCGGCAAGAGGATTGGACATCTGATAATGATGACACAAGGCAATGGCAAGTGCGTCTGTCGCATCCAGATGCTTAGGATCAAGGTCTGCTTTCAAAGTCTTCTGAATCATCATGCTTACCTGCTCCTTAGACGCGGCACCATTACCGCAGATTGCGATCTTGGCCTTACGTGGAGCGTATTCAGCAACCGGTATTCCGCGCATGACCGCAGCTGTCAACGCGGCTCCCTGCGCCCTTCCGAGTTTCAGGATTACCTGAGCATTCTTACCATAGAACGGAGACTCGACAGCCACGCTGTCCGGACGGTGCACCTCAATGAGTTCGCCTACTCCGGAAAAGATGTTGGCGAGCTTCTCAAACGGATCTGATATCTTTCTAAGATCAAATACTCCCATGTCGACATAGTGCGGACCTTTAGAGTCCACACGAATGATCCCGTAACCAAGGATATTGGTTCCGGGATCAATGCCTAATATGATCTTTTCCTTAGTCAATATAATCAAATCCTGTGTATGGACGGAGTGCCTCCGGGATCTCTATCCTGTCACCCTTCTGATTGTTCTCGAGAAGGGCTGCCACCACGCGCGGAAGCGCGAGCGAGCTGCCATTCAGCGTGTGAGCCAGCTGAGTCTTGCCGTCAGCATCCTTATATCTGAGCTTGAGACGGTTTGACTGATATGACTCGAAGTTTGACACAGAAGAGATCTCAAGCCATCTCTCCTGAGCTGCAGAGTAAACCTCAAAGTCGTAAGTTATTGCTGAAGTGAAGCTCATGTCCCCACCGCAAAGGCGAAGGATCCTATAAGGAAGACCAAGAGCCTTCACGATTGACTCCACATGCGCAACCATCTCATCCAATGCTGCATATGAATCCTCAGGCTTCTCAACACGCACGATCTCCACCTTGTCGAACTGGTGCAGACGGTTAAGGCCACGTACATCCTTTCCATATGAACCGGCCTCGCGGCGGAAACATGGGGTATATGCGGTCATCTTTACAGGAAATTCGTTGTTAGCGAGAATCACATCCCTGAAGATGTTTGTTACCGGAACCTCTGCTGTAGGAACGAGGTAGAAGTTGTCGGCTGTAGCATGGTACATCTGACCCTCCTTGTCCGGAAGCTGACCTGTACCGAATCCTGAAGCCTCATTCACCATGATAGGCGGCTCTACCTCCTGGTAACCTGCGTTTGTATTGAAGTCAAGGAAGAAGTTGATGAGGGCTCTCTGGAGTCTTGCACCCTTGCCTTTATATACAGGGAATCCTGCGCCGGTAAGCTTGACACCAAGATCGAAGTCAATGATGTCATACTTCTTTGCCAGCTCCCAGTGCGGCAGCTTGTTCTCTCCAAGCTCCGGTACCTCGTTGCCTGTCTTCACCACAACATTGTCCTCAGCAGTCTTTCCCTGAGGTACCATGTCGCATGGAATATTCGGAAGAAGAACAACCAGAGAGTCAAGCTCGGCATTGTTCTCCTGCGATATCTTTTCTATTTCAGCAGAGCGGGTCTTGAGAGCGGCAACCTCAGCTTTCACAACTTCAGCCTCATCCCTCTTGCCCTCCTTCATAAGGCCACCGATCTGGGCTGCTTTCTTCTTCTGCTCAGCAAGGCAAGAGTCAAGCTCAGCCTGAAGAGCTCTTCTGTTCTGATCGAGAGCGTTGATCTTCTCTACGATCTCCCTTGCATCAAAGTTCTTTACTGCAAGCTTCTCAATCACGAAATCCGGATTTTCACGAAGCAATTTAAGAGTAAGCATAGTATATATATTTTAAATTCTATTATCAGTCGAACCAAACATGCAAATTTAAATATTTTCAACAAAAAATAAAAGGCAATAATCCATTTGGATTACTGCCTTTATGTCTTTTCCAGTATCCTTCGGGAATTAGTTCTCGAATGGAAGTACTGAAACGTAAGACTTGTTGTCTGCCTTCTTGCGGAAGCTTACCTTACCGTCAATAAGAGCGTAAAGAGTGTGATCCTTACCCAT
>JAGBTT010000081.1 GCA_017631175.1 Bacteroidales bacterium | reverse complement strand
CTGCAGATCGTGCTCTTCGTGAGAAGATGTTCAAGGCATATGCTTCACGCGGAAACAACGGCAATGAGAACGACACTAAGGACCTCGTAATGAAGATGATGGCTCTCCGCATCGAGAAGGCTAACCTCCTCGGTTATGAGAACCCTGCTCAGATGATCCTTCACGACAAGATGGCAGGAACTCCTGAGACTGTAGATACATTCCTTGCAGGCATTATAGCTCCGGCTGTCGAGAAGGCAAAGGAGGAGATCGCTGACATGCAGGTGATGATGGATGCTGACATTGCAGCAGGCCTTCTTCCAGCAGGTTCCAAGATCGAGCCTTGGGACTGGGCATATTATACAGAGAAGGTTCGTATGGCCAAGTATGCTCTCGATGAGGAGCAGACAAAGCCATATTTCCAGATGGAGAACGTTCGTCAGGGCGTGTTTGACCTTACAACAAAGCTCTGGGGTCTTCAGTATGAGAAGCTTGAGGATATCCCTACATACCACGCTGACGTAGAGGGATTCAAGGTTATGGATGCAGACAGCACTCTTATCGGTGTCATCCTTACAGACTACTTCCCACGTAGCACAAAGAGAGGTGGTGCATGGATGAACAACTTTGTGAACCAGGAGAAGATTGATGGCGAGGACATCCGTCCTGTTATTGTTAATGTAGGAAACTTCGCTAAGCCGGTTGACGGCAAGCCATCTCTACTCACTCTCGATCAGGTCGAGACTCTTTTCCACGAGTATGGCCACGCGCTTCACGGTTTGTTGAGCAAGTGTACTTACAAGAGCGTAGCAGGTACTTCTGTAGCTCGCGACTTCGTTGAGCTTCCGTCACAGATCATGGAGAACTGGGCATTCCAGCCGGAGGTTCTTGCTACATATGCACGTCACTATGAGACAGGCGAGATCATCCCTGCAGAACTCGTGGAGAAGATCAACGCTACAGGTACATTCAACCAGGGCTTCATGACCACTGAGCTCGCTGCTGCGGCTATCCTTGACCTCAAGTGGCATATGCTCGAGTCTATGGAGGGCGTTGATCCTATGGAGTTTGAGGCTAAGGCATGCGCAGAGATGGGTCTCATCGACGAGATTATCCCACGTTACCGCACCACATACTTCGCCCACATCTTCAGTGGCGGATACAGTGCAGGTTACTACAGCTACCTCTGGGCTGAGGTGCTTGACAAGGACGCTTTCGAGCTGTTCATGGAGAAGGGCATCTTCGACGCAGAGACAGCAATGTCATTCCGCAGGAACATCCTTGAGAAGGGTGGCAGCGACGAGCCTATGGACCTCTACCGCCGCTTCCGTGGCGCAGATCCGGACCCGGCAGCTCTTACCCGCGCACGTGGACTGTAATCTGTCAGCATTCAATAGATTGATACTGAGACAAATAGGGGTGTGTGCCTGCTGCAAAAGGGAGCAGGCATACACCCCTAATCTTTTGAGAGTCAATTGGTTGGCTGCTGATGAAAAATTATTATATTTGCATAGAAGCCATAAGTGTATAATCAGATGAAATCTTATAAGCAGAATATCATTGCCGTTCTGGCAATTATTGGATTAACGGCATGCGGTGTAAAGTATACGCCAGCTGAGCATGTGCTTTTTCAGACACCTGTTTCGGATAGCATTCCTTACCGCATTCCTGCTATAGCGATGATGCATAACGGCGATATCCTCGCCTTGACAGACTACCGTCTCTGCGGTAACGATATAGGATATGGCAGAGTTGATATCCATGGCCGTATTTCCCGTAACGGAGGCAGGACATGGGGCAAGGAATTCGTCTTGGTCGAGGGCTCGGGAATGTCGGGAGCGACCGACTGCGGTTTCGGAGATGCCGCTATGGTTGCAGACAGGGAGAGCGGCGATGTGCTTGTGATGATGGTTTGCGGAGAGACTGTCTATTGGCATGAAACCACGACCAGGCAGAACCCGAACAGGATCGCGGTTTTAAGAAGCAGCGACAACGGCAAGACATGGAGCGCGTGGGAGGAGATTACCGAGTCAGTCTACACTCTCTTTGATGATTCGGTTCATGGCTGTGTGCAGAGCTGCTTTGTCGGTTCAGGCAAGATATTTCAGAGCAGGCAGATAAAAGTCGGAAGTAATTATAGAATCTATGCAGCGCTCGCTGCCCGTCCGAACGGGAACAGGGTGATCTACAGTGATGATTTCGGTCATACATGGCACGCCCTTGGCGGACCGGACGCTCTTCCTGTCCCGAATGGTGACGAACCTAAATGTGAGGAACTTCCGGACGGACGTGTTGTCATCAGTTCAAGAGCATGGGGAGGCCGTTACTTCAATATATATGAATATACGGACATAGCTTCCGGAGCTGGTGCCTGGGGCGAGGCAGCAGGATCGGGAAAGAGGGTTAACGGCTGCGCCTCACTCGAAAATGCCTGCAATGGAGAGATTATGATCATCCCGGCAGTCCGCAAGGAAGACCGCACGAAGGTCCACCTTGCACTTCAGTCAGTTCCGCTGGGACCGCAACGTGCCAACGTCGGCATCTATTACAAGGAACTTCCGGAGGACATCACATCCATCACTCCAGAATCCTTTGCCGCAGATTGGGAACAGCCATATCAGGTATCCGACACCACATCCGCATACTCCACAATGCTCCTTCTCAAGAACGGCAACATCGCCTTTTACTACGAGGAATCCATCACTCTGAATGGCTGTGGCTACGACATGGTTTACAAGGAACTTTCGCTGGAAACTTTAACGTCTGGGAAATACCGTAGTTTATAAGTCAGCATCTAAGAACCTGATACTTAGGAGTTTAAATATTGATGCCTGCCGCCAAAAGCAGCAGGCATCAATATTTAATGTGTTGAAGGATAAAGTGTTATCTGCTGAGCTGGTGGAGGGCGAAGGCGTAGGCGCCGAGTGAGACGGCCTTGTTGGCTCCGATCTTGGAGAGGGCCACGCCGATGCGTTTCTGCGGGTCATATGTGACTTCAATCTCGCTGTTGTAGATCTTGATCTGACGCTGCTCTCCCTTGATGAACTGCCTGAGTTCTTCGGGGTTGTCAAGATCATAGACTTTGGATGCGAGCTTGTCGATAGCTTCTCCGCTCACGCGGTACATCTTCCCGCGCAGTGCCTCGAACATCGATTCCTTCATGTACTTGTATGCTCCTGCAAGTCCACCTCCGATAACTACGAGTCCGTCAGTGATGGATACTGTCATCGCTATGACATCTCCCAGTGCAGCGCCGACCTTTGCAAAGGTCTCTTTCGCTGCGTCAGGATCTCCTTCGCGAAGTCCTTCCGCCACCTCAAAGATTTCCTTAGGGGTGAGGCCATGTTCCATATTGCCGGACAGTTCGCCATACATCCTCTTTACAGCCCTGATTGAAATTCCTTCCTCGGCGAACACCTCCGGTTGTCCCTTGAGAGGGATGCTGAACATCTCCACGCACGAGTTGTCACCTCTGTTGAGCTGACCGTTCACGACCATTCCGATACCGAGTCCGGTACCGAGAGTGAAGCCGAGAAGGTTCCTGTATCTCTTCCTGCTGCCGTACTCGTCCAGCATCTCATTGATTTCCGGGAGTACACCACCGAGGGCCTCGCCGTATGCGTAGAGGTCACCATCGTTGTTGATGTATACCGGCATGCTGAACTTCTTCTTCAGATATGGTCCCAGGGCAACACCTTCACGGAATGCGGGGAAGTTGAGCAGCTGGCCTCCGATGATTCCGTTGGGGTAGTCGGCAGGGCCGGGGAATGCAAAGCTGATCGCTGCAGGACGCTCGTCCAGCTGATCGATGATGGCTCTGAACCCCTCTACCATAGTGCTGAGGCACTTGTCCAGGTCATCTGCATAGGCCGGGAGTGTAAGAGGCTCGACGATGAACTCTCCTCTCTGCATGGCTCCGAAGACCATGTTTGTTCCTCCTGTATCAAGGGTCAGGATGATGCGGGGGTCTGTGGTATAGCTGATCATTATAGTGTTATCGTTAGGTTAGTCTTACGAAGATAGTTAAAGTTTCGGATTTTCCGACATCTTGAAGTCGACAATAGCTCCGGCAGCGAGTTCCTCATGCTTGAAGAAATTCTCCTTCAGGCTGCTGCTGTTGACCTTGATGTCGCTTGCATAGATGTTCTCCGACGAGTTGGCAGGTGCATTGATCTCAAGGTCCTGGCCGTTCTCAAGGTGAACAACTGCCTTCTTGAACAGAGGAGCTCCGACAGCGTATTCATCCGAAGCTGGGCAAACAGGATAGAATCCGAGAGCCGAGAACACATACCATGCTGAGGTCTGTCCGTTGTCCTCGTCACCGCAGTATCCGTTAGGATTGGCGTTGTAGAGTCTGTTCATGACCTCGCGCACCCACTTCTGGGTCTTCCATGGCTGTCCTGCCCAGTTGTAGAGGTAGATCATATGCTGCGCAGGCTGGTTGCCGTGAGCATAGTTACCCATGTTGGCTACCTGCATCTCGGCGATCTCGTGGATACGGAATCCGTAGTAGCTGTCGTCATAGATCGGCGGAACCACAAATACCGAGTCGAGCATTGAAGCGAACTCCTCGGCTCCACCCATCGCCTCCATAAGTCCGTCCACATCGTGGAAGACAGACCATGTATAGTGCCATGCGTTACCCTCAGTGAATGCGTCGCCCCATTTGTATGGGCTGAAAGGCTCCTGGAAGCTTCCGTCGAGATTACGTCCGCGCATGAGGTTATGCGATGGGTCGAACACATTCTTCCAGTTGTTTGAGCGTGCTTCCCACTTTGCGAGTTCATCAGCCGGACGGCCGAGCTTCTTGGCGATCTGAAGGATACACCAGTCGTTGTATGCGTACTCGAGAGTGCGGGCAACATTCTCATGGATACCAACATTATATGGTATGTAGCCGATGGTATTGTAATATTCATGTCCGAGACGGCCTGTAGAGCTTACTGTAGGGTGTACATGCTCGGTTCCGTAAACGATGCAGTCATAAAGTGCCTGCCACTCCTGCTCAGGGGTTATTCCCTTCATGATTGCGTCGGCAACGACAGATGCGGAGTTGTTACCTACCATGCAGCCTCTGTGGCCAGGGCTTGCCCACTCAGGAAGGAACTCGTTCTCACGTGCGATGTTTGCCATACCGAGCTGGATCTCCTCGTTTACGGAAGGGTATACGAGATTGAGCAGCGGGAACAATGCTCTGAATGTATCCCAGAATCCTGTATCTGTGTAAAGGTAACCGTCGCAGATCTGTCCGTTGTATGGGCTGTAGTGTACAGGCTCGCCAGCTTCATTGAGTTCGTAGAACTTGCGTGGGAAGAGGGTTGCGCGGTACAGGCATGAGTAGAATGTACGGTACTGGTCTTCAGAACCACCACCTACCTGGATGCGTCCGAGAATCTCGTTCCAGCGTGCCTTTGCCTCATCCTTCACCTGTGCGAATGCCTTGCCCTCGACCTCCTTGAAGTTGGTCCATGCCTGCTCGAGCGAGATGAATGATGATGCGGCCTGTGCATTCACCTTCTCTCCGCGCTCGGTCTTGAATGTCACGGCTGCGAGTGCATGGTCACCTTCGAATTCGGTGGCACCCTCAAGCGCCTTTGCCGGACCGGCGTATACGGTGAAGCCTTCGATCGGCTTGTCGAACTTCACGACGAACCAGTTGCGGAAGTTCTCGGGAACGCCGCCGCAGTTGCGTGTGGTATAGCCTACGACAGCATTCTGCTCAGGAATGACCTTGATGAATGAGCCTTCATTGTAGGCGTCCACGATGATTCCCGAAGTCTCGGAATCCGGGTATGTGAACTGCATTGACGCTGCGCGGTCAGTAGGAGCGATCTCGGCGTTGATGTCATGGTCGGCGAGATATACCTGATAATAGTAAGGCTTTGCAACCTCGCTGAGGTGGGTGAACCAGCTTGCGCGTGCGTCCTGATCTACAGCGGCAGCGTCACGCACCGGCATGATGGCGAACTGGCCGTAGTCGTTGATCCATGGAGAAGGCTGGTGGGTCTGCTCGAAGCCGCGGATCTGGTGGGCGTCATATCTGTATGCCCAGCCGTCTCCCATTGTGCCTGTCACAGGAGTCCAGAAGTTCATGCCCCATGGAAGGGCGATTGCAGGATAAGTGTTACCTGTAGAGAATGAGTGCTCTGAAAGAGAACCTACGAGTGTGGAAACATAATCTACAGGATTCTCCACAAGTTCGTCGGCTGGCTTGCAGCATCCTGCCATGAGGCCTGCAGCCATAAGGATAAGTGCTATTCTTTTCATTATATGATATTGTTCAATACGTGTAATCTTCCGTCGTCGATGATCTTCAGGATAAGCTCTCCGAAGAGGGTGTTCTGCCATGCGAACCACTCGCGGGTGAATACTTCACTGTTGTCCTTGTGGAAGGACTCGTGCATGAAGCCTGTGCCGGCATCAGTTGTCATGAGCTGGCAGATGCAGTGCTGGATCTCCTCGTCGCAGTCGGATGTGAAGGCGCGCATCATGATGCTCATAGGCCAGATGACCTCAGACCAGATGTGCGGACCGCCGATGCCCTCGCCTGCCGGACCGCAGTGGAAGTAAGGGTTTGCCTCGCTCCATACGAACTTTCTGGTATTCATGTAGATAGGGTCGTCAGCCGGAACGTCGCCAAGGTAGCTCATCGCAAGAAGCGAAGGTACATTTGCGTCGTCCATAAGGAAGTGGCTTCCGAATCCGTCCACCTCGAACGCATAGATCTTTCCATACTCAGGATGCTCCACTACTGCGTATTCCTTCAGGGCCTTCTCGACCTCTGCTGCAAGTGCGAGGCACTCCTCAGCAAGAGCCTGCTCGCCGTTGACCTCTGTCAGGATTTCCGCAGCCTTTCTCAGTGAGTTCACTGCCATGAAGTTCGACGGCACGAGGAACTCGAATGTTGTGGCGTCGTCCGACGGACGGAACGAGGATGCGATAAGGCCTACAGGGTTCACAGGATTTCCGCGTCCTACCACGCACTTGGTGTCGAGCTGACGGTCAGTCACGCGGAGGAAGAAGTAGCTTCCGTGACCTTCCTTGCGCTGCTGCTCCTTGAGGGTGGCGAGTATCTTGGTCATGGCTTCCTTCCATGTAGCTCCGAAAACGGACTCGTCGCCACTGGTCTTCCAGTATTCATATGCCAGGCGGATAGGGTAGCAGTGCGAGTCGATCTCCCACTTGCGCTCGAATACATACGGATCGGCCTCCGGCCAGTCGGTATGGTTCGCTGCGCCGATCGGCTCGACGTTGAATGCATTCGCATATGGGTCTATGCAGATGCACTTGAACTGTCTGTTGATCACGCCTGCGATCATCTCCTTGAGTTCAGGATCCTCGTTCACATAGCGTACATAAGGCCATACCTGCGCTCCCGAGTCGCGGAGCCACATTGCAGGGATGTCACCGGTGTAGACGAAGGTGTCGGGCTGGCCGTCCTCGCTCTCCACCGGATGGACAGTAGTATCAAGGGTGTTGGGATAACAGTTCGCGAACATCCACTTCAGGCGTGGGTTCTCAAGCATGCCCACGACCCTTGCGATCTCATCCTCTACTGCCTTTGATGTGAAAAGGCGGTCTTCCGGAAGAGGACGCTGGTCGGCATACTCCTCAGGCTCGTTCGCGCAGTACCACACCTTCGGCTCCGATCCCATCTTGAGGATGAGCTCTCCGCCTGCTGCGATGTCCTTATGCCCGATGTAGCCCTTTGTATATGCCTTTCCGTTGAGGGTGATGCTCTGGATATAGCGGTTCTCTGCGCTGTTGTTCTCTGCGATTACTGTGAATGTTCCGCCAGGGACCTCGATCTGCGCCTTGTCGAAGATCGGCGAGCCGAACCAGTAGCGTGCAGATGCAGGCTCGACCTCATAGAATCCGAGAGATGAAAGGATGTACCATGATGACATCTGGCCCACATCCTCGTTTCCTGAAAGTCCGTCAGGCTTTGCGCTGTAGAGGGTAGAGAGAACCTCGCGTACCCTGTCCGCAGTCTTCCATGGCTGTCCTGCCATTGTATAGAAGTAAAGGATATGGTGGCTTGGCTCATTGCCGTGTGCATACTGTCCGATGAGGCCTGAGATGTCAGGTGATGTCTCGGCGCCCTCGATCACAGATGAAACGGTGAAGAGCGAGTCAAGTTTGCCGAGGAAGTTCTCCTTGTCGCCGAAGCAGCTTACGAGTCCTCTGAAGTCATGAGGTACAAGCCATGTGTACTGCCATCCGTTACCCTCGCAGTAGTCGTCTGCGCGGTGTGTCGAAGCGAACGGGCTGTATTCCTTGCGGAAGTTGCCCTTGCTGTCCTTTCCCCTGAGGAATCTGAGCTCATGGTCAAAGAGCTGAACATATGACTTGCTTCTGTTGAGGAAGTGCTGGTAGTCAGCCTCCTTGCCGAGCACTTTCGCTGCGTTTGCAAGAGCGCCGTCGGCGAGGGCATACTCGAGGTCATATGCTACAGACTCTCCGAAGAGGTCGCAAGGGATGTATCCGTACTTCATCCTGTGCTCCTGTCCTCTGTCCGGTCTGAGTGCTGAAGCCTTCATGGCCTCGAAAGCGAGTTCATAGTCGAAGCCCTCGAATCCCTTCACGATGGCGTCAGCCACAGGCGGGATGCCCGGGTTGCCGACCATGCAGTCTGTCTCGCAGCCGTGCAGGTGCCATACAGGCAGCTTGCCCTGCTCCTTGTAGATTGAGAGCATCGTGTTGATGAAGTCGGTATAGCGCTCGCTCTGGAAGATGCTGTAAAGCGGCATAGCAGCCCTGTAAGTGTCCCAGAGTGAGAATGTTGTATAGGTCTTGTAGCCAGGGTTCTGATAGGTTTCTCCGTCAGCGCCTCTGTAGCTTCCGTCCACGTCGCAGAATGTCGCAGGGGCGATCATCGCGTGGTAAAGCGCAGTGTAGAACACTTTGAGGGCCTCCTTGTCGGAAGTCTCGGCCTTTATCCTTCCGAGTTCCTCGTTCCAGGCCTTGTCTGCAGCCTTGGCGGTTGCCTCGAAGTCCCAGCCCGGCATTTCAGCCTGCATGTTGGCGTAAGCGCCTTCCATGCTGACAGGGGAGAGGGCAACCTTCATGAGGACCTGCTCGCCCTCGGCTGTGTCGAAATCAGCTCTTGCAAACAGCGGCATATACTCTACGCTATGCACATAAAGGTCGCTGAACGGCTTCGAGAACTCTGCGTAGAAATAGATCCTCTGCGCATTGGCCCATCCTTTAGAATAACGGTATCCCTTCACCGCATTGTCTCCGCATGCCTCGATGAAGGTCTCAGTGGCCTTGTCCCAGCATCCGCCGTTCAGCAGGTCGATCACGATACCTGCATCCTCCGACTGAGGGAAGGTGTAACGATGGAGACCTACACGGTTTGTCGCTGTCATTTCTGCAGTGATGCCGTAACGTGTAAGCGGAACGCTGTAGTAGCCAGGTTTCGCGATCTCACGTGTGCGGTCTGCATATGACCACAGTCCTGACTGAGGATCATCCTCGGTTCCTCGTGCGTAAGTAACCTCTCCGGTTACAGGCATTACTGTGATGTCGAAGAGATCGCCGATGCCGGTACCGCTGAGGTGTGTGTGCGAGAATCCGATCACGGTCGAGTCGCTGTCATGGTAGCCCGAGCACCAGTCCCACTCCTGAGGGATGCTGGTAGGGCCGAGCTGTACCAGTCCGAAAGGCACATTGGCTCCCACGAACACGTGTCCGTGACCGCCTGTTCCGATCTTCATGTCGACCAGCCCGGTGTAGCTGTCGATGTTGCCTTTCGGCGTGCAGCCGAGCACCAGGAGGGCCGCTGCTATGAATTTAAGGTGGCGCATAAATATTTGAGTATCAGTGTTTTATCGAAAGCTCCTGCCGCTTGCGGGGAGCAGGAGGTTTTTATAAGTTGTTGTGTATTAGGTCGTTGTGTGACACCCTGCCTTTCATGTGGCGGCCCTTGGTGATGACCAGACGGTCACGGCCGTCGCAGAAGCGAGGATCAAGGGTGATCTCGACGCGGTCGAAGCGCGGAGTGGTCAGCGTGTATGAAGGATCGCCAGGACAGTCAGGATAAAAACCCATCATCGAGAATACAGCCCATGCCGACATGGTTCCTGTGTCATCGTTGCCGGGGATGCCGTCAGGACGGGTGGTGTAATGCTTGTCCAGAAGCTCGGAGACGATCTTCGCCGTCCTCCACTCCTCCCCCTTGAAGTAGCTGAAAAGGTAAGGATATGCGATGTCAGGCTCATTTGCGGGGTCATAAAGTCCTTCGTCGAACACTCTCTGGAGCTTGTTCACGAATGCCTTGCGTCCGCCCATGATCTTGGCGAGTCCGAGCACATCGTGAGGCACATAGAAGGTGTAGTTCCATGCGCTGCCCTCGTGGAAGCCAGGTACGGGCTCGAAGTTCTCGCCCTGGCGAGGGTTGAACGGCTCCAGGAAGCTTCCGTCTGGATTCAGCGGCCTCAAGGTGCCGAATGATGGACAGTAGTAGCGCTTGTAGCCGAGAGACTGAGCACGGAACTTCGCCGCATCCTCAGCATGTCCGAGGTCGGCTGCGAGAAGTGAAAGCGCATAGTCCGCGATATAGTATTCGAGCGCATGTGAAACTGAATTGTCTCCTGAAGCGTCTGCCGAATAGAATCCGAGAGGAACATATCCTTTCTCAAGATACGGGTCTATGTCAGGACGCATGAGATTCTGCGCGCCAGGAGTGGTGGCAGACTTCACGAAAGCCTCATATGCGGTCTCGATGTCGAAGTCGCGCAGGCCCTTGAGCCATGTGTCTGTGATTACGGGGATCGAAGGGTCGCCCTCCATCGTGAAGGTTTCGCGTCCGAAGAGTTCCCACTTTGGCATCCATCCCCACTCCTTATACATGGAGATCATCGAACGGACCATATCCATCTGTCTTTCGGGATAGACGAGGGTCATCAGCTGGTGTACGTTTCTATAAGTGTCCCACAGGGAGAATACGCTGTATCTGTTCTGTCCGGCAGGCACGCGTCCGACTCCGTCGTTTTCCATAAGTGGATACTCACCATTTACGTCATTAAGGATGCTAGGATGGATAAGTGTATGATAAAGAGCAGAATAGAATACCTCTAGGTCTCTCTCTGTACCTCCGCTTACCTTGATGCGTGAAAGATCAGACTCCCAAGCATCAGCAGCCGCTGAGCGTACGGTCTCGAAGTTCGATACTCCCGGCTCAAGCTTAGCCTGCTCGGCATTCAGATTCTCCCATGCATTCTCGCAGCTTACGAACGACACTCCCATCTGAAGCTCCACCTGCTCACCCTCTTCAGTCTCAAAAGTGAACCAGTATCCTATGTCGTCTCCTGCAATCTCACGTCCATACTTCTTATAGATCTTGTATGTGCCGTCGTCAGGTGTCCATTCTGCCTCGACGCCGGAAAGGAGCGGCTGCTTCTTCCAGAAGCCGCCCTCTGACGGAACCTTGTTTATGCGGATGGCGAAGTAAACCGGGAACACCGCCTGCGGATTGTAGCAGAACGTTCCGGCAAGACGCATTCCCTCGATCTCAGTTTCGCTGATCTTGCGGAGCCATGCTCCGGTCTCGTTGGTGAGTCCCTCTCCGAAATTCACGAGGATGTTGCTCCGGCCTGCAGGGAAGGTATACCTCTCGATGGCGGTACGTGTCGTCGCACTTGCTTCTGCCTTGATTCCGTATGCCAGAAGGTCGCATGCATAGTAGCCCGGAGAGGCTGTCTGGCCATGCTGCTCGGATCCATACAGATGATAGTCTACCTGCAGCGGTCCGCTGGTCGGCATTGTCAAGGCAAGTCCCACTTCCGGACAACCTACTCCACTGAGGTTGATATGTGAGAAACCTGTAAAGAAGCTGTTGTCGGAAGAGAACGGCGTGCTCCACCACCTGCTGTCCTTGTCCCATGTATTGATGTCAGAACCCATGACGTTGAACGGAGTCACGGACATCATGCCGTTGGGACAGATGGCACCGGGATTGGTGGTTCCGAAGTTCGAAGTGCCGATGAATGAATTGACGTAGTCGGTGACCTTCTTTCCGCCGGCATTGGCAAGCGTTGCCGGCAGGAGAAGAAGAGTGACCAGTAGTCTTGTTAATCTCATTATTTTACGATTGATGTCTTCTTGGTGAATTCGATGATCTCGTCGATGTAGCCGAATGCAACTCCTACTACAGTGTCAGCTGCACCATAATATACAGCTACGCGGCCGGTCTCGGGGTCGTGCAGGGCTGCGCAAGGGAAGCATACGTTAGGCACGTCTCCTGTGCACTCGTAAAGTGTCTCAGGGTGAAGGAGATACGGGCCTGTACGGGCGATCACCTTCCATGGCTGCTCAAGGTCGAGAAGTGCTGCTCCGAACGAGTAGTTGTAACCCTGGCATGTGCGGTGTACGCCGTGGTAGAACATGAGCCATCCCTCTGAAGTCTCGATAGGGATAGGACCTGCTCCGATCTTGCAGCACTGCCATGCGCTGTCCTCGAAGTCAGAAGGTCCCATCACGAAGCGGTGTCTGCCCCAGAACTCAAGGTCTGGAGACTCTGAATAGAAGATGTCGCCGAATGGTGTGTGACCTGTGTCTGACGGACGTGAAAGGAGGGCGTAGTTGCCGTTGATCTTGCGAGGGAACATCACTCCGTTGCGGTTGTATGGGAGGAATGCGTTCTCAAGCTGGTGGAATGTCTTGAAGTCCTTTGTCCATGCCACTCCGATGGTAGGTCCGTGGTAGCCGTTGCACCATGTGACATAGTACTTGTCCTCGATCTTGCATACGCGTGGGTCATAGCCGTACACCCATTCCCCTACCTCAGGGATGTCGCACTCGAACTTGAGGGTCTCAGGATCGAGCTCCCAGTTGATGCCGTCCTTTGAAAATCCCACATGAAGCGTCATGCGGATGTTGGTGTCGTCAACACGGAAGACTCCTGCGTAGCCGTCCTCGAAAGGTACTACGGCGGAGTTGAATATACTGTTGGAGTTCGGAAGGAGGTCACGTGGAATCACAGGATTGCCGGAATATCTCCACATTACTTTGCTGCATCCCTCAGGACGCTCTTCCCATGGCATGTCTGGCATAGGCATGCCTACGATTTTAAGGTCTTTGTTCATATCGTTATCAGTTTTTGTTTTCTTTGAATGGAATCACCCTGCTGAGGATGAAGATAGGGATGGTGGCGAACATCACCACGATGAAGAACATCTTGTATCCGAGGGCGTCGCTGAGGAAGCCGGATACGGCTCCTGTCACCATCACCGAAAGATTCATGATCGCGCTGGCGAACGCATAATGCGCCATCTGGTGCTTGCCGGGAGCAACCTGCTGCATCATGAACAATGTAAGTCCGACGAATCCGAATCCATAGCCGAAGTACTCGAGCACGATGCCGCTGCCGATCAGAAGTGCCGACGAAGGCTGGGCCCATGCGAACCATGCGTATACCAGGAACGGAAGGTTGAATATGCAGACAAGCGAGAAGAGGGCTTTCTTGAGACCTCGGTGCGAGATGTAGTATCCTGCAAGCAGCGATCCGAGGACGAATGCCGCAGCTCCGAAAGTTCCGTAATAGAGGCCGATCTGCTGCTCACTCAGTCCGAGGCCGCCCGCTGCGGTGTCAGCTTTGAGGAACAGAGGTACAATCTTCATCACGAATCCCTCTCCGAGTCTGTAGAGGATTATGAATGCGATATAAAGCCATATATGCTTCTTTGTAAAGAAGTCGCCGATCACGGCCTTGAGCTCTTCTCCGGCGGGTTTCTTCTCCGCTCCCTCTGCCTTCAGGCCTGCCGGGAGACTGAAGCGGTGGTACAGTCCGAGGATTACAAGCAGAACGGCTGCTGCACCCATGATGATTGTCCATGCATGGAGGGCCGCTTCGCCGGCAGTCGCTCCCGCAGCCTCACGTGCGTCGATGAGCACACCTGCAAGGTAGACGAGCAGTCCGGTAGCTACCAGCTTGGCGATGTTATAGAAAGCTCCCTGCCAGCCGATGTACTTGGCCTGGTCCTGCTCGGAAAGTTCGGCCATGTAGAGACCGTCGAGTGCGATGTCATGAGTTGCTCCGCTGAAGGCGACCACAGCCAGCAGTCCGATGCATACCGCGAAGAAGCTCGGCAGATGCAGAGCCAGAGCTACGCATGCGAATCCGGCGCCGCTGATGATCTGCGTTGCCACTACGATCATGCGCTTGCTTGGGAGAAGTTCCAGAAGCGGACTCCACAGGAATTTGAGGGTCCACGGGAACATGATTATGGAGGTCCAAAGGGCGATCTGGCTGTCAGCTATGCCGAGTCCTTTGAACATCAGCACGCATACCATGTTGAGGATCACAAAAGGCAGTCCCATGGCGAAATAGGCCGACGGGACCCACTTGAGTGGTGACTTGTTTACAGACATAAAAATTCAGGCTTCAAATTTAGTCAAACTTGAAACCGGACGACATTGTTATACAAAAGTATAATTTGTTTTTCAGTTATCCAAAAATGATAGTGAAAACACCTCTGGAACTGTTGAAAAAGTTGTTAATATCGCGAAATAGTGACATCTTTGCACGATAATTAAAAATACAATAGAAAACTGTAACATACGCTTGAAATCGGACGACATCGTGAAAGTGTAAAGCAACAGATTCAATAACCAGATTTATTTATGAACAAAAGCCTATTTTCAATTACCTTGAGGCTCATGCTCTGCCTCCTGGCTTTCTGCTTCATCATGCCGTTCCAGGCATATGCGCAGACAGAAGCAGGTGCCGGCAACAAGGTGTCGGGTACTGTGATCGACGCGACCGGCTGGCCGGTGATCGGCGCTGCTGTCCTGATCAAGGGTACCACAACGGGCTCCACAACTGACATTGACGGACTTTTCGAGTTCGAACTGCCGTCAGATCTTGCAGAAGGAGCCGAATTGGAATTTTCATGTCTTGGTTACAAGACCGTGACATTCCCAATCGGAACAAGACGCGTGTTCGACGTGACTCTCGAAGATGAGTCGACCCTCCTGGAGGGAACAGTCGTGACAGCGCTCGGTATCAAGCGTTCGGAGAAAGCCCTCTCATACAACGTGCAGCAGGTGGACGCTGACGCGATTACCGGTAACAAGGACGCAAACTTCATCAACTCTCTCAACGGTAAGGTTGCAGGTCTCGTGATCAACGCCTCTTCATCAGGAGTCGGTGGTGCATCAAAGGTGATCATGCGTGGTCAGAAGTCGATTTCCCAGTCTTCTAACGCACTTTATGTCATCGACGGTGTGCCTATGTATACAACAGCACGTGAGGGTAGCACCCAGTTCGGATCCCAGGGATCTACAGACCCTATCGCCGACATCAACCCAGAGGACATCGAGAGCATCTCGGTCCTCACAGGAGCAGCGGCTGCCGCTCTCTATGGTTCGGATGCAGCCAACGGTGCGATCGTGGTGACTACAAAGAAGGGTAAGGAAGGCAAGGTATCGGTGAATGCATCGGCAGGTGTCGAGGTCATGACTCCGTTCGTGCTTCCACGCTTCCAGAACAGATACGGTACAGGTGACCTCAACTCATCCATCGGATCCAATGTCCGCAGCTGGGGTAACCTCATGAACGCGTCGAACAACCCTGGATACGATCCTGCAAAGGATTACTTCCAGACAGGAGTAAACTACACAGAAAGCGTTTCAGTATCAATGGGTAACGAGAAGAACCAGACTTATATTTCAGGTTCTGCTCTCGACTCTGAAGGTGTCGTTCCTAACAACGGCTACCACCGTTACAACTTCACATTCCGCAACACCACATCATTCCTTCAGGACAAGATGCACCTTGACGTTGGAGCAAGCTACATCCTCCAGAAGGACCTCAACATGATCAACCAGGGTACATACAACAACCCTCTGGTGGGTGCATACATCTTCCCTCGTGGCGGAGATTGGGATGCAGTGAGAATGTACGAGAGATATGATGTAACCAGAAGACTCTCTACACAGTACTGGCCTATCGGTGATGCAGGTATGACCATGCAGAACCCATATTGGATCAACTACCGCAACCTTCGCGAGAACAAGAAGGACCGTTTCATGCTCAACGCATCGCTTTCTTATGACATTCTCGACTGGCTCAGTGTTTCGGGTCGTGTGCGTATGGACCAGTCCATCACAAAGTACACTGAGAAGTTCTATGCTTCTACATTCACCCAGCTTACTGAGCTTTCTCAGAATGGTCTCTACGGAATTTCTTCAATGACAGACCGTCAGGTCTATGCGGACGCCCTCTTGAACATCAACAAGAGATTCGGTGACGACTGGTCTTTCCAGGCCAACATCGGTGCCTCTATCTCGGACATGTCATACGACGCGATGAAGAACAGAGGTCCTATCGCAGATGGTCTGATCACAGACGAGAAGCCAGGTCTTGCAAACGTATTCAACATCCAGAACCTCTCTAACTCTCCAAAGACTCAGAGAATGCAGGAGGGATGGCGTGAGCAGACCCAGTCAGTCTTCGGTTCTGCCGAGGTAGGATATAAGGGTACATATTACCTTACAGTCACAGCACGTAACGACTGGCCTTCACAGCTTGCAGGTCCTCACTCTAACAGAAAGTCATTCTTCTATCCTTCAGTGGGTCTTTCTGTAGTGCTTTCGGAGATCATCCCTAACATGCCTGAAAACCTCGAGTACATCAAGCTCCGCGGTTCATACGCATCAGTGGGTACAGCGTTCGAGCGCTATATCGCCAACCCTATGTACCAGTGGAACTCAAGCGGATTGAGCTGGAACACCCAGACTCAGTATCCTATGTACGACCTTAAGCCTGAGCTTACAAACTCATTCGAGGTGGGTCTTACAGTGAGATTCCTCAAGTGGTTCAACCTCGACGCTACTTACTACCATACAAATACTCTCAACCAGACATTCAACCCTCAGATCTCTACAGGATCAGGTTCTTCTGAGATCTACATCCAGTCAGGAGACGTCCTCAATCAGGGTTGCGAGGTTACTCTCGGCTTCAACAAGGATTGGAACAACTTCAACTGGTCGTCGACTTACACATTCTCGACCAACATGAACAGGATCGAGTCTCTTGCAGAGAATGTCCTCAATGCGGCAACAGGCGAGTACTTCAGCGTAGACCTTCTCGACATGAACGGTCTCGGTCTTGCTCACTTCCTCCTCATGGAAGGCGGCACACTCGGAGACCTCTACTCTCTTGCTGACTTCAACTATGACTCAAACGGAATGATCGTGGTTAACGAGGACGGAACAATCACTCCTCAGACCATCACTGACGCAAAGAACTATGTAAAGCTCGGCTCAGTGCTTCCTAAGGCAAACATGTCATGGAGAAATGACTTCCGCATCGGTAACTTCAACCTCGGCTTCCTCGTGACAGCACGTCTTGGCGGTATCGTATACTCAAGCACTCAGGCTGTTCTCGACTACTACGGTGTGTCAGAGGCTTCTGCAGCTGCCCGTGACGCAGGCGGAATCATCATCAACGGAGGTGACCGCATCGATGCAAACAGATGGTTCAGCTCAGTGGGTGGTTCAAATCCTCTTCCACAGGAGTACACATACTCAGGTACAAACGTACGCCTCCAGGAGGCTTCGATCGGATACACAATCCCTCGCAAGAAGCTCGGTGACGTATGCGACCTCAACCTCTCGCTTGTAGGAAGGAATCTCCTTATGATATATAATAAGGCTCCATTCGATCCAGAGGCTGTTGCGACAACAGGAAACTACTACCAGGGAATCGACCACTTCATGATGCCGTCTCTGCGTAACTTCGGTTTCAATGTGAGATTAACCTTCTAATAATAAGCTGAAATGAGAAACATTATCATAAAGACAGGAGTTGCGGCTGTTCTCGCGGGCATGCTCGTGGGATGTACCGGCAACTACCTCGCCATCAACACAAACCCTTATGAGGTGAGCAAGGAGCAGACCCTCACTGACGGTTATGCCATCGGTGCTGCGATCACTGCCCTCTGCGGAACAATCGTCTCTACAGACGTGAACACCGCACAGTTCACCGACTGTCTGCTCGGTGGTCCTATGGGAGGTTACTACTCTTCTACAGGAGCATGGCAGAAGACTATCGACAACTACAATGCGACTGACGACTGGACACGAGTATTCATGGCCAGCGACAGGATCATCCCTACACTCTACTCGAACCTCAGCGAGCTTCAGAACATCACTGACGATCCTGTGACCCTCGCAATCGCAAAGACCATCAAGGTTGCTGCAATGCTCAGAGTTACAGATACATACGGTCCTATCCCTTATACTCAGATCGGTGTGGGCGGTAAGATCACCGTACCTTACGATTCTCAGGAGCAGGTATATGACGCAATGTTCGCAGAGCTTGACGAGGTGATCAGCACCCTTACTGAGAACAAGCTTTCTGCAATCTCTCCAAACGCTGACCCTGTATATGACGGTACAGCTGTGAAGTGGTGCAGATTCGCAAACTCCCTCAAGCTCCGCATGGCGATGCGCATCGTCTATGCAAATCAGGAGAAGGCTAAGAAGTATGCTGAAGAGGCTGTCAATCATGAGATAGGTGTGATCACCGTAAATGCAGACAACGCGGCTCTCCGTTCTGTGGCATTCGGTGAGAAGGGTAACCCTCTCTACAATGCGATCAAGTACAACCAGCCTACAGGCTGCGTTACCGGAGGTGATACTCATGCTGCAGCAGACATCATCTGCTACATGAACGGTTACAACGACCCACGTCGTCCTGTATACTTCATCCCTTCAGAGTTCGAGGGCGAGGAGTATGTTGGTATCCGTATCCGCATCGAGAAGCCGGCTCTCAACACAGTAGGACGCAAGTATTCAGGCGTGAACATCGCTCCGTCTGACCCTATCGTATGGCTCAACGCCGCTGAGGTGGCATTCCTCAAGGCTGAGGCTGCCCTCTTCGGATTCAACGTAGGCGGCCAGGCTGGTGACTTCTATAATGAAGGTGTACGTCTCTCGTTCGAGGAGCATAACGTTTCAGGCTATGAGTCATATATCATGGATGAGGTGAGCAAGCCTACAGCATACGCAGACCCTGCAGGTCTCAACAGCTATCCTTCACTCCTTTCGGAGATCACTATCAAGTGGGACGACGCTGCGACACCTGAGCAGATGCAGGAGAGGATCATCACCCAGAAGTGGATCGCCATCTTCAACAACGGTAACGAGGCTTGGGCAGACTACAGAAGAACAAACTATCCTCGCCTCATGCCTGCTACAGATGCAGGTAACAAGAGCGACGGTCTCGTTTCTTCAGAGTTCGGTGCGAGACGTATGAAGTACCCTCTTGCAGAGTATACAAACAACGGTGAGAATGTAAACGCTGCCGTATCACAGTATCTCGGAGGTCCTGACCGTATGAGCACAAGACTCTGGTGGGACTGCAACCCGGCAATAGAAATCAAATAAATTCAGGTAAGAAATGAAGATATTCAAGAATATTTCGATTATGGCATCTGCGGCAGTGATGCTTCTTTGCGGATGCAGTGAGTGGACTCAGCCTGAAAACCTGAATTTCCGTCCCCTCACCCCTGAGGAGAAGGACCCTGCTGGCTATGCGGAGTACCTTGCTGCAATCAGGGAGTACAAGGCTTCAGAGCACAACGTCATGATCCTCACAATGGAGGGTACATCAGAATATCCTTCTTCACAGAACCAGCACATCATGGCAATGCCTGACAGCGCTGACTACGTGTGCGTGAAGATCGAGGACAAGCTTCACGAGGTGATCGCAGCGGAGATCCCTGCTGTACTTGAGAAGAAGGGCACAAAGACTCTCGTTTCTGTAGACCACGCTGTCATCAATGCGGCATGGACTGCACTTGAGGATGAGAGAGTGGACAAGGGAGAGGCTCCTGGTACACAGGAGGAACTTGCCGCCTTCTTCACAGAGCAGGCAGAGAAGCTTGTTGCGCGTTGCAACGAGTATGGCTTCGGCGGTCTCATGGTATCCTTCCAGGGCACCAAGGCAGGAGCTGCAGGTATTGCTCAGGCTGCATTCATGGACGTGATCAAGAAGTTCCACCAGGAAAACCCTGAAAAGGAGCTGATCTTCCGTGGAGGAGCACGAAACATCATCGATCAGGAGTTCCTCAATGAGTTCAAGTACATCATTGTAATCGCTGGTGAGGAGAGAAAACTTTCACTCCTTCCAGGACGTTCGCTCGGCAGCACAGCTCCTAAGGACCGCGTGATCATGGAGCTCACTGTCCCTTCTGCTGACGAACCTGAGCAGGTGGGCATGTCTCCGGTCGAGGCGGCAGCATGGCTCTGGACAGAAATCGAGAATCCGTCATTCACCCCTCGCGGACTCTGCGTGGAGAATGCTCACGATGACTATTTCTGCAAGGACATGGCCTTCAAGAACATTCGCGCTGCGATAACTGTTCTGAACACTAAACCTACTGTAGAAGAATAAGGAGATATATGAATATGAAGTTTTACAATAAGATAACAATCGCTCTTGCATCGCTGGCAGTCCTCGTTTCGTGCACCGGACAGGACGACACCTTCGAGAACAAGCTCTTCATCAACGCTGAGAACTTCAGGAATGAAGTGCGTGTAGCTACCGATGAGGGTGTAAAGGAGCTTACAAAGAGCATCACTGTGGCTATGGCCCAGCCTATGGCCCAGGACATCAATGTGACACTCAGAAGGGCGGACGAGCTCTTCGACACATACCGTGAGGCATATTATCACGAGGATGCAGTCCTTCTTCCTGCAGACTATTGCGACCTTTCAGGTCTTTCTGCAGTGGTAAAGGCCGGTGACGTGTCTTCTGAGAACATCGACCTCATGTTCAAGAACCTCGACAAGCTCGACTACAGCAAGGAGTATGTGCTCCCTGTTACAATCGAGGCTGAGGGAGTGGCCGTCCTTGAGCGTGCCAAGACCATGTATTTCGTGATCAAGGAGGCTTCTCTTGTCAACATTGTCGCTGAAATGAAGGGCAACCGCGCATGGCCTATCTGGGACAATTGGGAGAAGGTGGCAAACCTTGAGCAGCTTACCATGGAGTGCATGATCAATTGCCACGCTTTCAACAACGAGAGCAGCATCCTTACAGTAATGGGTGTGGAGGACCACTTCCTTGTGCGTATCGGTGACGTGACAATCCCTACAAACCAGATCCAGATCGCCCTTGCATACAAGGACGCTGTAAACGGATCGACATATCGTTTCAGTGTCACAGATCCATCCCTTCAGCTTCGCACCGACAGGTGGTATCATCTCGCCGTTACATTCGACCAGGGATATGTGAAAGTATATCTTGACGGACGTCTCAAGGTTGAGAAGGACGGTTCTGTACTTGGACAGCGTCCGAACACAGAGACAGGTGAGTCGGAGGATGTGATCTTCACTTCAGTCAACTTCTCGGCTCCTCACTCTGACGAGTCTGACGGAAAGCCGCGCTGCTTCTGGGTTGGATATTCATATGACCTCAACAGAAGCCTTGACGGCATGATTGCCGAGGCAAGACTCTGGGACAGGGTTCTCACACCAGAGGAGATCAATGCCCCTAACCATTTCTACAAGCTCTATCCGGAGGATATCGACGAGAGCCTCCTCGCATACTGGAAGTTCAACGAGGGTACAGGCAAGGCTGTAAAGGACTGGTCTCTCTATGGCAAGGACCTTGAGGCTGAGAATACGCTCATCTGGTATCCGGTTCAGCTTCCCTAACAAATGATAATGTAATCAGACATTATAATTCAATTCACTAACCATTTTTAAATTTTATGAAATTCAAATCATTCTTCAAAGGTTTTGCAGCAGCCCTCATGGCTGTTGTAGCCGTTGCGGCTTGTACACCGCAGGCTGAGGAGCAGGACACCCTGTCAGTTCAGCCATCGGCAGCATTGACCTTCCAGGCAGCAGAAAATGCTGACGTTACTCTTACAGTGACTACCACTGCGGATGCATGGGAGTACACTGCTCCAGAGTGGGTAAAGACAGAGGTTGCCGGTGAGACTCTCATCGTTAACGTTGCAGAGAACACAGGCAAGGCTCGCGTAGGCCGTATCTCATTCACAGCAGGTAATGCTCATCCGGTAAACATCAACGTTCACCAGGAGGCTCCTGTAGTTAAGGAGGAGACTCCAGTTGAGTGCGTTGCAGCTACTCTCAACAACAAGGCTGAGACTGACTTCTTCCAGATCGTTTCAGGTGCAGCTGAGGGTTCTATCTCAGTTTCTATCGCTGAGGCAGTTGCTGAGGACCTCGTGTTCACAGTTGCTCTCGATCCTGAGTACGTAAGAGAGTACAGCTTCATCACTGGTGACTCTTATACTGCAGTTCCTGAGCAGGCTGTCACTTTCGGCGCTGCTGAGATCGTTATCCCTGCAGGTTCGACTGAGTCAGAGCCAGTATCAGTGACAGTTGATGGTGCAGTTCTCGGTTTCGGTGAGGGCTACCTCGTTCCTATGCTTGCTTCAGTTAAGTCAGGTGCAGCAGAGTTCGCAATTGACGCTAAGCGTGTGAACTATGTTGTAATGAAGGCTAACCCACGTACAACAAAGCAGGTTGTTTACATCGAGGTTAACGACTGTAACCCACTCAACGTACTTGAGTACAACCTCGAGGACGGTACTCCATTCTTCGATGCAGTTATCCTCTTCGCTGCTAACATCAACTACGATGCAGTAAACGACGTTGTTTACCTCCACAACAACCCTAACGTACAGGCTCTCCTCGATGAGTCAGAGGTTTACCTCCAGCCACTCCGTAAGAAGGGTATCAAGGTATATCTCGGTCTCCTCGGTAACCACGATGCAGCAGGTCTTGCACAGCTTTCAGACTGGGGTGCACGTGAGTGGGCTAAGGAGGTGGCAGAGGCTTGCCGCGTTTACAAGCTCGACGGTGTGAACCTCGATGACGAGTATTCAGCATCACCAGACCTCAGCAACCCTTGGTTTACAAGCCGTTCAGGCGCAGCTGCAGCACGTCTTGCATACGAGCTTAAGGTTGCTATGAAGGAGGCTTGCTACTGGCCTACAGAGGTTTCATTCTTCGAGTGGGGTTCAATCTACAACACTCCTGAAATTGTTGTTGACGGTCAGACAATCACTCAGAGCCAGTATGTTGACTTCGTAGTTGCTGACTACTGGAGTTATGTAAGACCTTGGGGTGACCTTACTCCTGCAAACTGTAGTGCAGCTTCAATCCAGCTTAACTATGGTGATGAGTTCTATGGATACAAGAGAGCTCTTGAGGAGGGTTATGGTTGGATCATGTGGTTCGCATTCGACCCTTCGGGAACAGGTGGAATCAACAACAACCGTGTTCACTCTATGACACAGTTCCAGGCTGCTGCCGAGAAGCTTTACGGCAAGAATATGGCTGAGCCACAGTATGTTTACAACAAGATTGGCGAGGGTAAGTATGACCCGACTCCATATCCGATCAACTAATCATCAATAATCTGAATTAAAATTTATGAAAAAGATATTTTTCGCTGCAGCCGCTTGCCTCGCGCTTTTCGGCTGTAAGGAGCCTGAGATGATCATGGTTCCATTGCAGGATGCAATCGAGGTTACTCCAAGAAGCGTGACCTTCGATGCAGAGGGCGGTACAGCAGACGTTATCGTATCAAGCACAGGCGAGTGGACTCTCACAGCTGCTGCCGAGTACGATTGGGTTGAGGCTTCTAAGGCTCAGGGTGCTGACGGTGACGTCATCACTTTCACAGTTCAGCCAAACCTTGAGGTTGACAAGAAGGCAGACTTCACTTTCGCAACAGGCGAGGAGGGTGCTGCAAAGTGCACTTTCTCAGTATTCTCATACGCAGGTGAGGCTCCAGCTCTCAACCTCGTATCTGAGGCTTCAGTAGAGTTCGGCTATGAGGCTGGACAGCTCGAGATCCTCGTTTCTACAAACCAGAACCACTATCGTGACGTAGAGTACACTCTCTCAGAGGGTGCTGCCGAGTGGCTCCAGTACCAGGCTACTCTTCCTGGCGAGACTGAGGCTGACGCTAAGCTCTACTTCAACGTAACAGCTCTCGAGGGTCTTGCTGACCGTCAGGCTACTGTTACAGTTTCAGTTCCTGGTCTTACTCCAGTAGAGGTTGAGGTTGCTCAGTTCGCTAAGCACGTTCTTTCTACTCCTACTGCAAACTACACTATCGCTGTAGAGGGTGAGACTATCTACATCCCTCTTACTGCAAACGTAGAGTACTCTATCACTATGGAGGGTGCAGAGGGCTGGCTTACTTACGGCGAGGCTACAGAGCAGGGTGTTCCTTTCACAGCTGCTGCTCTTGAAAGCGGTAAGCGTGCCGCTACAGTGACATTCGCTCAGACTGACGCTGTAGAGGGTGAGACTCCACTCACATGCACAATCAAGATCACTCAGGTTGACGCTCTCATCACTTGGGCTGCTGACATGACAGGTAACCGTCTCTTCCCTAAGTGGGATGGTCCTAACGGCGGTATCGCTGCAAACGGTGACCTCCACGAGGTTACTCTTGAGTGCATGGTCAAGTTCGATGACTTCAACAAGGCTTCTGGCGGAATCTTCACAATCATGGGTATTGAGGGATACTTCCTCCTCCGTATGGGTGACGTAGGAAACCCACTTACACGTCTCCAGGTTGCTACTATGGCTGGTAACTACAACGTGCCATTCGATTGCGAGGCTAACACTTGGTATCATCTTGCTGTAGTTTGGAAGGATAGAACCGCATACGTTTACTTCAATGGTGAGCTCAAGGGTACAAGCCAGCAGTTCCCACAGCGTAGCTATGTAGGTTGGCCAATTTATAACTACGTATACCTTGATCCACTCGCTCTCTCACCAGCATGGAGCTATGAGCCAGACGGAACACGTTGCTTCTGGATGGGTTACTCATATGATGCAAACCGTGACACTCATGGTCTGATGACTGAGATCCGTCTCTGGAACAGAGCACTCACTGAGGAGGAGATCAACGCTCCTAACCACTTCTATGAGGTTGATCCTGCTTCTGAGGGTCTCTTCTCTTACTGGAAGTTCACTGAGGGTGAGGGCTCGACTGTAGCTGACAAGACAGCTAACGGCAACACTCTCTACGGTGAGACAGACATTACCAAGCAGTCTAACGGCGACAACGCTGGTCCTGCTGGTATCGACTGGGTAGAGGTTGCTCTTCCTGACAAGTAGTAGATAATTACTTCCGATTCAATATTGAGGCAGGGCCTTGCGGTCCTGCCTCTTTTTAAAATAAACACAGATGTTCAAATATAGACACATAGCATTTGCGGCGGTGGTTGCATTCTTTGCTGCCCTGGCCTGCAAGCCTGCGCCTATAGAACCGGAACCTATAGAACCGGAACCCGAAAAGCCTGAACTCAGGATTGATGCCCAGCCTCTTGAGGTGGGTACCAAAGGAAAGTCCTTCATTCTTGACCTGTACTGCAACCAGACAGTGACCGTCGAGTCTTCTGCTGACTGGTGCACCTTCAGCCTAATGCATGACGCTTCCGTCAACCCTTCCGGCAGCCTCAAGATTACTGTTGCCGAAAACAAGACTCCGGAGGTGCGTACCGCGCATGTCACTGTCAGCGCGCCTGAGTGTGAGAGCGTGGTCATAGAGGTGACCCAGGACCATCGCATACTCAATTCTGACAAGGAAATGACATCTTTCGCCCTCATGCGCAAGGAGAACGGCGGACTCAAGAGCGACATAGTCTTCAAGTATGACCAGGCGGCCAAGACCTTCTCGGCGATGTATCTTTACTGGATCGACGGCGACAAGCCTGAAATGCTTGTCCCTGTCTTTGAGACCAATGGAGACAAGGTGCAGGTGAACGGTACTGATGTCATTTCCGGCAAGACCAAGGTGTCATTCGCTGAGGACTTTACATTGACCGTGGTCGCTGAGGACGGCAGTACGAATGACTATAATGTCGTCTTCAACTGTCCTCAGATCAACACTGAGCTTCCTGTCCTTCACATGAAGCCCGACAGGCTCATCAACAGCAAGGACAACTATGTGGACACATATATCCAGCTTTACGACAAGACTCCTGAGTCAACAGGTGCAGGCTGGTGGGACAGCGCCGAGAAAGGCAAGATCGAGATGCGCGGACGCGGAAACTCGACATGGGGACTTCCAAAGAAGCCATTCAGGATGAAGTTCACCGAGAAGTTCAGCCCTATCGGTCTTGACCATGCAAAGGAGAAGAGCTGGGTGATCCTCGCGCAGGATATGGACAAGTCGCTGCTTCGTACGCACCTTGCGTTCGAGTACTCACGTACTCTCTTCAATTCTTCCGAGAACTATCATCACGAGAAGGCTGTCCTCTTCACTCCTTGTTCACGCTTCATAAATGTTTATCTTACAGGAGATTACTATGACAGCTCGACAGGACGTACGAGGTACATGGACGGAGAGTATCTTGGAGTCTATCAGATGAGCGATCAGGTGGAGCGTGCAGACGGCCGCATCGCTGTCGATAAGCTCAAGGCTGCCGATGGCTCAGATCCTGAGAAGATCACGGGAGGATATGTGCTCGAGGCTGACCTCCACGAGGGTAATCATTACACCAGCAAGGGTATCAAGTTTACATACAAGTACCCTGAGGATGATGACTTCGATCAGTCTCAGTACGATTACATCACAAATTACCTGAACGAGGCTGAGAAGGCTCTCTATGGAAACAGCTACAAGGATCCTGTAAATGGATGGCGCAAGTATTTCGATGAGAAGACTCTTGCAGATTATGTCATCATCAAGGAGTTTGTAGGTGACCTGGACGGATATACAAGTACATACCTGTATAAGCGTCGTGGCTGTGAGAAACTCTTCTTCGGTCCGATCTGGGACTGTGACAAGGGATGGAACAATGACAAGCGCGTACCTCATTACGAGTATCAGCCATTGGAAAGCCTCATGATCCATGCCGGTTTCTGGATGCCGCCGTACATAAGCAACGACTGGTTCCAGCGTCTCTGGACTGACGAGACATTCAGGGCGTTTGTGGCACAGCGCTGGGCGCAGAAGAAGGAGGAACTCAAGGCTGTGACCGCAAGGGTTCTCGCTGAGGTTCCGGCAGAAATGCCAAAGGCTATCGAAGCGAACTTCAAGGTCTGGCCGTTCTACTACCAGTACAGCGGTGAGGCAAACATGCCGGCAAAGGATTATCCTTCGGAAATCCAACGCATCAGCAAGCTTTCTGCAGAAAGAGAGGCTCTTCTTGACAAACTTTTCAACGAGTAGTCTTTACTGTACCGGTTTGAACACCACAGCATGGCCGCCATCGGCCGCCATTGAGATTTCGAGCGTGTCGTCAGAAGTGACGATGCGCTTTTCTATTGTGTAGAATGTCTTGTCAGGGGCCTGCGAACCGTCCGGCTGGGTGATTACAGGGGCGTTGAGGTCGTCCGCATAGATTGTTGCCTGATATGATACGCCCGGCTTGAGGAAGTCAAGCTCTGCGGTGACCGTACGTGGCTCGTCGTTGGTGCCGGCGCCAAGGAAGAAGTCCTCGCCTGCGCGGCGCGCAATGACGATGTAGTCGCCGATCTCTCCGGCCAGGGCCTCGGACCAGTCGCAGTCAGGGTCAAAGTCGCGGAAGAACTGGAATGCCGGATGTCCCTCGTAGTTCTCTATCAGGTCACATGCCATCTGGAGAGGGGAGTAGAGCAGCACCCAGTTGGCGATCTGTCGCGCCAGCGTGGTCTTGATGAACACCTTGGTGTTGTCTCCGTTCCATGGCTCCATGCCCATTGCCCTTCCGTTGTCATAGTAGATATCGAAGATTCCGGGAGTGTAATCCATAGGGCCGCTCAGCAGTCGTGTATATGGGAGGGTGCACAGGTGTGTGGAGCTGTTGCCTTCGCTCCATGCGTTCCACTCCATTCCTCGCGCACCTTCGCGGGTCATCATGTTAGGCCATGTGCGGCGGATGCCGGTCTCCTTGATGGGTTCATGCGCATCGATCATGATCTGGTATTCCACTGCCTTTTCCACTACCTTCTGATAGTGCTGCACGCCTCGCTGCGAGTGGTGGCGGATGCCGTAAGGCATGCCTCCGGCATATCCTGTCTTGAGGTAATGGATGCCGAGGCTCTGATATTTCGCGAATGCCTTCTCCATGTCCCTTTCATATTCGAAGATGCTTCCGCCTGTCTCGTTGTGCATCCAGAGGGAAACACCCTTCTCGTCTGCATATGCGGCTATCTTCTCAAGGTCAAAGTCCTCGTAAGGCTCGCAGTAGTCGAAGTGCTGGTTACCGCCCCAGTTTTCCCAGCCCTTGTTCCATCCTTCGAAGAGTACGCCTCCGATGTTGTTCTCGGCAGCGAAGTCAATATGCTTCAGCGCGTTTTCAGTAGTCGCTCCGTGGCGAGGTCCCATTGTCCATACATGGGTTCCCAGATGCATGCCCCACCATACTCCTACATATTTCTGAGGCTTGATCCATGATACATCAGCAATTCTGCAAGGCTCGTTCAGGTTGAGAATGAGTGACGAGTTGATCAGTCCCACAGCATTGCGGGCAATCTGCAGTGTCCTCCAAGCAGTTGTGAATTTTGCCCCTACGCGTGCAAGTGTACCCTCTGGGCGTGGCGCCAGTTCGCTCTTGAACTCCAGGCTGTCCTGCCTGTAGATGTTCATCTCAGGGAAGTCATAGAGTGCTGCTTCGTGGATGCTTCCGTAGATGTTTCCCATCTTGAAGGTGAACGGAGTATTTGCATTTTCGGTCGCGCTGATTGCCTGCTCCCTGTAAGGAAGTTCGTAGCCAGAGAAGTAGCTTCCGATAGACCAGCTCATGCCGTCCTGCGCGAAGTTGAAGTATGTATGGTCTCCGATGATGGTAAGGGAGTCGGCTACAGCTGTAGCGTCATACTCATATCGGTATCCGATACCGTCGTCAAACGCCTTGAAACGGAGCGTCAGCTTCACTCCCTGTCCGTTCTCCATCTCCACTGCCATCTCGCGGTGGTTGTCCCTCATTACCTTGTTCTCGCCCCATGGCTGCTCCCACTGCTCGTCCCTGGCGCTTCTGCTGACCTTCTTTATGGTGAATCCGTTGCCCAGTTCCGCCTCTGCTGCCGCCAGCCCGAGTTCTGATTCATTGATTACAGCCTGGTCATATGCCGACACCTGATAATGAGGAACGCCGTCCTGGCTGAGTGATAATGATACCTTGATCTCTCCGTCAGGAGAAGTAAGGTCTGTATTGCCGGTGCATGCCGCCAGGAGCATTGTCGCAACGATGAATAGTGTGGTGTTGAGTTTCATGTTTATCTTCTTATAAGCTGATCAAGCGTGTTCAGACGGGTGTTGATGTGGTTGCGGACGGTGCCGAGTTCGGCTTCGTATGAGCCGAGGGCCTGGTAGTTCATGTGTACCCACTGGTCGAGGATCCTCCATCTCTTGAAGTTCAGCTGCTGGGATTCGTTGAGGAGGTCGGCAGTGTCTTCCATGTATGAGGCGAGGCCCTTGAGGTTGCCTTCGTTGAGGGCGGCTTCCCAGAGTTCCACAAGGCGTGCCTTGGCCTGAGGGTCCTGCTTCACGATTCTCTCCACTATGTCTTTCAGCCTTCCTCCTGCGAAGGAGCCGTTGACAGCATAAAGGTAGTCGGCTGAAGTTATAGGATGTGTGCGATAATCGTTGTCGAACGAAAGGTCATTGTCCCATGTCGGACCTGTGTGCAGCTTTCCGTCTGCGTCATCCTTGTACATGTACACGCTCCAGAATGCATCGGTGTTGGCGCAGAACTCGCCGACGATGAAGTTGCGCAGGAAGCTGTCCAGGTCAAGATATTTGCGGTAGCCGTTGTTCGGGTCGGTGAAGTTCGAGGCTAGAGCAGCCGATTCGAACTTGTTGAAAAAGTCGTCTATGAACTTCCTCTGCTGGTCGGTGATATCTTCCTCGTCCGGGTGCTTGATGGTCACTGGAATGCCAGATGCAGACGCGAACATAACCTCCTCGTCCCATGCATATGCATCGATCTCGATAAGATATCCGTCCTCGACCGGTACCCTGTCATCATCAGCCTCCACCTGGTCGCAGAACTGATAACATCCGCGGTATTCGCCGTTGATGATCAGGTCTACAGGGTGACAGAACGGTGTGTATGGCTGACCTACTCTTCTGCTGACCTCGAAGGCGAGGATGTTGCGCATGAGAGTCTTGTCTCCATGGTTGCTGATCAGTGTCCACTTCTTGGCTGATGCAGGCGCTCCAAGAGGACTCTGCTTCTTGTCGAACTTCAGTCTGTACGGCTTCTTTTCGAAGTTCCAGCTGGCGTTTCCGCGACCGCGTATCTCGGTGCCGCTTGTTGCCAGAAGGTTGGTGCCGTTTTCAGATATGATGTAGACGTTGCTTATCAGGTCTTTGGTCTTTTCGATGACCTCCTCTCCGCCGGCGATATTCACCACCACTGTCGGAAGGTTGGTGAGCTGATACAGTTTCGAATCGTCTCCTTCGGACTTGTAGCCATGGAACTCAAGCTCCGCGAGATTGCATCGCACGTCATACGGGCTGACATAACGCACATATCGGAATCCGCGCGAGCAGTCCACCTGGCCATAATGCATCACGCCCTCTGAAGCCGCCGACTTGATCATGTAGATAGGCATCGCGTCGCTGAAATCAGGTTCATTCGCACCCTCGATCACAGCCAGCTCCACGCGTCCGCCCTGCGTCTTGCGAGGGGAGTAGCCTACCTTCGTGATCACATGCTTCTTTCCCAGATCCAATCCTACCCATGTGCGCGAGCGGTCATATGAAGCGAAATATGTGTCGAAATTGCCGTCGAAGACATTGTTCTTGGTGTTGACGGTGGTCGACTTGGCATTTCCATTATCATAATCTACCGAATACTGAGTGCCTATGATCGTTCCTGTAAGTTTTTCCGGTATCGTTTCCAGTTCTGTCCTGGCTATGGTATAGTCAGAAGTCCAAGTCCTTTCGTTCTGCTTGTCCTCCACCCATCCCCAGATGTAGTAATCCGTGTCATCTTCCAGACCGTTTATCGTTGTCTGATATCCGACATGGGTCGGTTTGCTTGGAATCACCTTTTCCTTGCCCTTCTCCCTGTCGGGAGTCTCGCAATAG
>JAGBTT010000080.1 GCA_017631175.1 Bacteroidales bacterium | reverse complement strand
GTCTTCCCTTGTCATCTACCTTAGCGCTATGTTTGCCGAAAAATCCAGTCATTGCCTATAAAGCTGTTAGTGTGGCAAAATTAGAAATAATTTTCCACTTTATTCCACTTTTTTACAATTTTTTCCACAATAATATCAACACCCCGCTCTGAGGCGTCTGCAGTGCATTCTTAGCCCTCCTTGTACAAACGGAAAGCCTGCAGTCAAGCGATTTGACTGCAGGCCTTCATGTTGTATTTTAACTGTTTCCGTCGTGTCGGACTAGAACGCGAGGACAGCGCGGAATGTCATGCCGGCGCCCTTGCCTACACCTTCTACAGGTACATACCATGCCCACACCATCATGTCGTAGATGTTATGAGCATCCTTCTCTGTACTAGAGAGGTAGTCGTCGTCATACTTGATTGATTCAGGAATCTTTGCGAGCTTTTCGTTGATGAGGTCGCAGATTTCGGTGCTTTCATTGTCAAAGTCTGTAATAGAATACGGATACTCACCTGAGAATGCGAGGTTAAGTTCCTTGATTGAAGGAAGATACCAGCCTGAAGTCGTTGCGGGAACCGGTACATTCTGTCTATAGGTATCGAGAGTGGTCATTGCTGTCACAGGCCACTGGGCATTCTCTTCAGCGGCATTGAATGCCTCGATTGCCTTAGTGTTGTTGTAACCCATGATCTTGTTGAGAGGGTCGCCGATCTCGATACCCGATACCATAGGAGCAAAATCAAGATTCTTGGTCTTTACCCATGCATCCACGGTGTTGTTGTAAGTTCTGTATGCAGTCTGCCAGAACACGTTCTTCACTTCGTCAATAGCAATCACGAGACCGTTAGTACAGTTAGGGAAGTCCTTCTTCAAGGTAGGGTCAGATGCAGTAGGGTCGCCTGCCCAGAATACGATTCCTACAGGCTTCTTTGTTGAATCAAGTTCTGTGGAATATGTACCGTCAGAGTAGAAGTAGTCTCCAACATTAGCCTTAGGGCTTACTGTGATGTTGCATACTGCGAACATGCCGCCTGCAGTTGCAGTGATTGCAGCCTCGCCTGTACTTACTGCTGTAACGAGACCGTTCTCGTCAACGGTTGCGACAGCCTCGTCTGATGACTCCCATGCAACTGTCTTGTCTGTAGCGTTTTCAGGAAGAACGGTTGCAGTCAGCTGAAGGGTTCCGCCGACAACGAGAGCCTTCTCGGTCACGTCGAGCTGAACCTCGCTTACCTCGATTGCGCTTACTGTAACCTCGCAGGTTGCAGTAGCGTCGTCAGCTGTTGCAGTAATGGTGGCTGTACCGACTGCGACTGCAGTCACGTTACCGTTCTGGTCTACAGTTGCCACTGTCTCTGCGCTGCTGACAAAGTTTACTGCAGCCTCTCTTCCCTCAGGGAGAACAGTAGCGTTGAGTTTTGCGGTCTCTCCGATCTTGAGTGAGAGTTCTGTCTGGTCAAGTTCCACTGCTGTAGGAACAGGTGCCGGGTCGTCCTTACATGCAACCAGGCCTGCTGCGCACAAGGCGAGCACGAAAAGTTTGAGAGTCTTCATGTGTTTGATTATTAATTGTTTTATATAGTCGTTGTCTTTTAGAATGCAAGGATGTATCTGCATATTCCGCTTGAGAAATCCTTGAAGCTGATGTTTACGTCTCCGTCCTCGAAATATACGTTCCACGCTCCCATCCATCCTGTCGTGGCATCGTCGTACTCTGAACTTGACCAATACACTCCGCTGGAAAGCCAGTAGGCTTCGGGAGTTTCAGTCAGTATCTGGTTCAGTCTTGTCCTCATGTCTATGGCAGGCTTGGTGAGGTTGAGGAGATTGTCGTCAAACTCGCCGGTGCACATGAGCGAAAGTTCCTTTGCCGAAGGCAGATACCATCCGCTCGTCGATTCCGGTACAGGTACCTTGGCACGATAGGCAAGTACATTTTCGACTGCATCCACCTTCCATGATGAGTTTTCTTCAGCCATGTTGAAGATCTCGATGGCCTTGGTGTTGCTGTAGCCGTTCCTTGTTCCTAAGGTTTCCCTTGAGGTGTAAGGAACGTGCTGGTCAGGGTTCTGCTTTGCAAGCCAGTCACTTACGGTGGTTCCGAGCTGATCGAATCCAGTCTGCCATGCCGAGCTTTTCTGATTCAGTGATACTGCGAGGCCATGGGTGCATTCCGGGTGGTCGGCCTTCAGGGTGGCGTCTTCTGTCGCAGGATCTCCAACCCAGTAGATGATGCCGATTATGTTCTTTCCTTCTTTTCTGGAAGTCGACCAGGTGCCGTCATCATAGAGATAGTCTCCGATCAGCGGATCCTTGTCTTCTTCCGGATCTTTTGGTTCTTCCGGTGTGCCCGGTGTCTCCGGAACTTCCTGTTCCGGCGGGGTCGAGCCATCGCCGGACGGGATGTCATCCTTTCTGCACGATGACACAGCTATGGCAAGCATAGCAAGAAATAAAAGTCTTTTCATGTCTGTAATTGCCTTAGAATGCAAGGATGTAACGAATCTGATGGGTATCTGAACCGTATCGCTTGAAGTTCATCCAGACCTTACCTGTCAATGTGGACACATAGAAAGCATAGATATAGTCACGCTCATTGCTTGACCATATGTCGTCTTCGTATCCCTTTCTGCCGATGGAATTTCCTCCTGCAAGAGAAATCTTGAAGTCGATGTCAGATTTGTTCGAGATGTCTCCGTCTATGTCAAACACCTTCTCCTCAGTCTCTCCGCTTATGAGCAGCGAACATTCCTTGACCGATGGGAGATACCATCCGCTGCATGACGCAGGAGTAGGGTATTCCTCCCTGTATTCCAGCACCTTCTCAACGACTGCCACTGGCCATGCTGCATTTTCCTCGGCGGCATTGAATGCTTCGATCGCCTTTGTGTTGTTGTATCCGCGGATGACGTTCACGTTGTCGTCGATTCCGGAAGGAGAAGTTATGGAGAGGAAGTCGGTATTGTCCTCAATCCATTTTCCTACAGTGGAGTCGTATGCTTCGAATTCAGGCTGCCAACTGTATCCTTTTATTTCGCCATGGAGCGATACCACGAGACCGTTGGTGCATTCCGGGTGGTCTTTCTTGAGTGTAGGGTCCTCAAGAGTAGGGTCTCCTGTCCAGAACACCACTCCGACGACCGTCTTGGAAGGATCAAGGCTTGATGAATATGTTCCGTCAGTATAATAAAAGTCTCCGACCTTTGCATCAGGTTCAGGAGGAAGGGTTACCGATACATCGCAGCTTGCGGTCTTGTCTCCGGCATATACAGTCACAGTAGCTTCTCCTACGGAAATTCCTGTTCCTTTGCCGGTTCTGTCTATCATGACATACTTGGTGTTGCTGGACTCCCATCGGATAGGTGTGTCCTCTGGGGTTACTATAGCGTTCAATTGGAATGATTCCCCTTTGTAGATGTTTATTTCCGACTTGTCGAGCGAGAGTGTCACCTCGACCTCCTCTACAGGAGGAGCCGGATCGGGATCCGGGGTGTCGGTTTCGGGAATATCAGGTTTCCTGCAGCATACGGCTGCGGCAAGCACGAGGAGTAAAAATGCTGTTCGTTTCATGTTTGCTTGATTTGGGAGGACAAAGTTAGAAACTTTTGTCTTTTTGTCAATGCATTTATTGCTATCTTTGCCGCCATGAAAATCATCGGTAAAATATGTTTCTGGCCTCTCACAGTGTTTGTGCTGGCTTCAATGATAACTGTATCTTCCTGCGGTAGAGGTTGTGTAGCTTCTGAAAATGAGGATGTTAGATCCGTTGTCGATACACTTTCGCAGGATTCACAGCTCGGGTTCAATCCTGACTCTCTGTCAGTCAGGGAAGGCAAGGTCAAGAACGGCCAATTCTTTTCGACCCTTCTCGGATCTCTGGGAATGTCGGCTCAGGAAGCCTATAACCTTACTCAGTCGTGTGATTCGGTCTTCGATGTGAAGACTCTGCGCGTGGGACAGGCCTATCGTGCATATTACGCAGAGTCGGAAAGCGTACCTCAATATCTGGTATATGACCGCGACAAAGCGAGCAGCATCGTCTTCTCATGCCGTCCTCCTTATGACGCATGGGTATATCATAAGCCGGTGACCATCGAGCAGAAGTATGCCGATGTCACCATCAGCAGTTCCCTCTGGGTCGATATGCGTGCGGCAGATGTGTCTCCGCTTCTTATCGTGGACTTGTCTGACATCTACGCCTGGACGGTGGATTTCTTCGCCCTGCAGAAGGGTGACCGTTTCAGGGTCCTTTATGAGGAGAAGGTATGTGATGGGGAAGTGATAGCCGTGGATACCGTCCGCTATGCAATCTTCAGCCATGACGGCGAGGATTTCCCAATGGTCATGTACAATCAGGGTGACGGTGGCAACGTGTGGTGGAATGAAAAGGGCGAGAGCATGCGCAAGGCCTTCCTGAAGGCTCCGCTCAACTATTCTCGCATCAGTTCGGGATTCTCCCATGCCAGAAGGCACCCTGTGACACGTAAGGTTCAGCCTCATACAGGTGTCGACTATGCTGCTCCGGCAGGAACTCCTGTCATGACTATCGGAGACGGAGTCGTGACCAGCGTGAAGTATGAAGGCGCAGGCGGCAACACAGTGAGGATCAAGCACAATTCCGTATATTCGACAGCATATCTCCACCTCTCGAAGTATGCCAAGGGCCTCAAGGCAGGACAGAGGGTACGTCAGGGAGAGGTAATCGGATATGTCGGCTCTACAGGACGCTCGACAGGTCCGCATCTTGACTTCCGCGTATGGAAGAACGGAACCCCTATCAATCCTCTGAAGATGGAATCTCCTCCGGCAGAGCCGATCAGGGAAGAAAGCCGTCAGGCCTTCGATCAGGCCCAT
>JAGBTT010000079.1 GCA_017631175.1 Bacteroidales bacterium | reverse complement strand
TGACGTTGCGGTAACTCCTATGCCGGATGCTGCTCAGCTCGCACAGATCGCAGTCTGCACAGCTCAGACAGCAAAGAGCGTTGCAGGTTTCGCAGATCCTAAGGTTGCAATGCTTTCATTCTCTACACTCGGTTCAGCAAAGCACGAGGTTGTCGACAAGGTTATCGAGGCAACCAAACTTGCCAAGGAGCTTGATCCAAGCCTCAAGATCGAGGGTGAGCTTCAGGCAGATGCTGCTCTCGTGCCATCTGTAGGCCAGAAAAAGGCTCCAGGTTCAGAGATCGCAGGACATGCAAACGTGCTCGTGTTCCCATGCCTCGAGGTTGGTAACATCGGTTACAAGCTCGTTCAGAGACTCGGCAACGCAGACGCTATCGGACCTATCCTCCAGGGTATCGCTCGTCCGGTAAACGACCTCAGCCGCGGTTGCTCAGTTGACGACATCTACAAGATGGTAGCAATCACAGCTTGCCAGGCAATGGACGCTAAGTAGTCTAGAGCAAAAACATAGCTAAAGTGCTCCTAGCACCCCATAAATCGAGGGGGCCAGGAGCACTTTTCATATAAAAACGCGCCAGACTGAAGCAGTTGCAGAAATGGAAACGAATTTGTACCTTTGAAGGTTAATTGTTTTATGGAAAAGGCACAGGCAAATATAAGGATAAAAGAGCTCAGGGACATTCTCAACGATGCCTCCAGAAGGTACTACGTCGAGAACATGCCGACAATGAGCGATTATGAGTTCGACATGCTCCTGAAAGAGCTCGAAGCTCTTGAGGCGGAGTATCCTGAAATGGTCACTCCGGACTCCCCTACGCAGAAGGTCGGAAGCGACTTGGCAGAGGCGAAACCATCAAAGCGGAAAGGTATTGAGCCGCGTAAGGAGTTTGAGCAATATCCTCACCGTTACCCTATGCTTTCCCTTGGAAACACATACGACATCAGCGAAGTGCAGGCCTTTGCAGACAGGGCCGCCAAAGGTATTCCTGCTGAGGAAACCGAAAAGGTGCCTTTCTCATTCAGCTGCGAACTCAAGTTTGACGGAACAGCAATCTGCCTCACATATCAGAAAGGCAAACTAACCAGGGCGCTTACCCGTGGAGACGGAACGATCGGAGACGATGTGACTGAAAATGTTAAGCACATCAGCAATATCCCACAAACACTTCAAGGTACAGATTGGCCCGAGGAGTTTGAGATCAGAGGCGAAATTTACATGCCGTGGGCAGCCTTCGACAGACTAAATCTTGAGCGCGAGAAAGACGAGGAACAACCGTTTGCAAATCCTCGCAATGCAGCTTCAGGATCGTTGAAGCTTGTCGACAGCAGCATGGTCGCAAACCGTGGTCTGGAATGCACACTATACCACATGTTGGGGGAAGATCTGCCTTACAGCACCCACGACGAAGCCCTTAGCAAGGCTGCTGAATGGGGATTGCCGATTTCTGACCTTAGAAAAGTATGCAAAAGCATAGAAGAGATAGAAGAGTTCATAAACCTCTGGGACACAGAGCGTAAAACACTTCCGTTTGCAACTGACGGCATCGTCATAAAGGTCAATCAGATGCAATATCAGGAGGAATTAGGCTACACAGCAAAGTTCCCGCGCTGGGCAGTGGCATACAAGTTCAAGGCAGAGCAGGCGCTGACCAGACTTAACAGCATAGACTATCAGGTAGGTCGCACAGGCGCAGTCACTCCGGTTGCAAACCTGGAGCCGGTGCTCCTCAGCGGAACTATTGTAAAGAGAGCATCTCTCCACAATGCCGACCAGATGGAAATACTCGATATCCACGTAGGTGACTACGTATACGTGGAAAAGGGCGGAGAAATTATCCCGAAGATCACAGGCGTCGAACTGTCCCAAAGACCTGCCGACGCCGAACTCCCCCACTTCCCGACTACATGCCCGGACTGCGGAGCGACTCTAGTCAGGGACGAGCAGGAAGCAAAGGCATTCTGCCCTAACCAGTCGGGATGTCCGACCCAGATAAAGGGCAAGCTCGTACATTTCCTCAGCCGCAAGGCCATGAATGTGATTGCCGGTGACGCGACTATAGACCAGCTATACAACAAGGGTCTGGTATGGAATCCTGCAGACTTCTACGAATTGGAAAAGGAGCATCTGCTGGGCCTTGAGGGATGGAAGGACCGTTCGGCAGAGCGCTTCCTCAATAGCCTGGAGGAGTCAAAGAAGACTCCTTTCGAAAAGGTGCTGTTTGCCCTCGGAATAAGACACGTCGGCGAAACTACCGCAAAATCAATGGCAAGACACTTCAAGAACATCGACGCGATGGCGACAGCCACACGTGAAGACCTGCTTGCCGTAGACGACATTGGAGAGGTCATTGCCGACAGCGTGCTGGCATACTTTGCAGATGGCGTCAACACAGATACAATTGACCGTCTGAAGGCCGCAGGACTGCGATTCGAGGTCGAGAAGGAAGCAGAGGCATTGTCAGAGGCCCTTAAGGGCAAGACAATCGTTATTTCCGGAAACTTCAGCATTTCGCGCGACGAGATGAAGGCGCTGATTGCCGCCCACGGCGGAAAGAACAGCGGAAGCGTCAGCGGAAAGACAGCCTTCCTGCTGGCAGGAGAAAAGGCTGGTCCGGAAAAGCTGAAGAAGGCTGAGAGCCTGGGGATCAGGATCATAGACGAAAAGACTTTCATGGAGGAGTTCCTTGGTGAAATTCCAGATCAAGTCGTGAATGACGACAATTTTAAGGAAACATTATTTTAAAGAATATAAGATTATGAAGACAGGAGATAAGTTTGTATTGAACCGCGTGGTTGCGGACAATGAGACAGCAGAAGTACTTGGTTCAGGCGGTCTTCCGGTGTATGCAACCCCGGCAATGATTTGCCATATGGAGCTTTCAGCATACAGCCTTGCAGCTGAGCACGGTCATGCGACAGTAGGTACCAAGGTAAACATCAGCCATTTAAGGGCGTGCAAAGTAGGTACAGAGGTTACTATAACAGCAGAACTTACTGAAGTTGACGGCAGAAGACTTGAGTTCAACATAAAGGTTGAAGACGAGAAAGGTCTTCTCGGTGAAGGTACGCACCAGCGTTACATCATAGATCCTGAAAGATTCATGGCTAAGTTAGGATAATGAAGAGACTCAAGGGAAAGACAACAAGACTGAAGAATTTCTTCAGCGAGGAAATCTGGGAAATGGAATTGGAAGAGCTGTCCAAGGCCAAGGCCCGTTTCATCAAATACGTAAAGATTGCGATCATCACCGCTAAGACCTATGCCCAGCAGAAGATAGGCCCGCAGGCAGTTGCGCTCAGTTATCTGAGCGTCATGGCTTTGGTACCTTTCCTGGCAATTGTCTTTGCCATTACAGGCGGTCTGGGAGTGGACGGTCTTCTGAAGGACTTCATGTATTCTAACTTCAGTACCAATCAGAGCGTGATTGACACCGTTCTGTCTTTCTCTCAAAATATCATCGACACAGCTAGAAGCGGATGGATGGGTTTCCTTAATGCCCTCCTCTTCCTATGGATCATATACAGACTCATGGCGGGAGTGGAATCGGCTTTCAATAACGTATGGAAGGTAAACGGCAACAGAAGTCTTTTCAGAAGACTATCTTATTATCTTGCGATCCTTATCCTCTCCCCTTTCGTGATCCTTGTCCTCTTCTCCGGATCTTTTGTATATACGAACCTGCTTGAGTACATGGGTCTGAATATAGAAGAACTTTCATTCATAAAGAAGCTGCTTTCATGGACGCTCTTCGTAGCGGTTGCCGCTCTTACATTCTCAGCCATGTACAAGTTCATTCCTAAACATAAGGTAGAGTATGGAGTGGCATTAAGAGCAGCGGTCTTTGCAGCAGTGGCTTTTACAGCTATGCAGTTCCTCTATCTCGAGACCCAGCTCCTCGTTACGCGCCTTAACGGTGTATATGGTACATTTGCTGCAATTCCGCTTTTCATGGTATGGCTTAACATAAGCTGGAATATAATCCTCATGGGAGCAGAGCTCTCATACGCATTCCAGCATGTAGACACATATAACCTTGACTATTAACATTATGGGAAAGATTTCAGAGTTCAACCAGCATGACCATGAGGTCATTGCACGAGAATATGCCGACCTGAAGGAGGCCGCACGAAAGAGATGTCCGGATCAAACCGAACTTGACATGATCCAGAAGGCATTTGATTTTGCCAATGAAGCTCACAAAGGCGTCAGAAGAAGATCCGGCGAACCATATATCCTGCATCCTATCGCAGTAGCAAAGATAGTTGTCAGCAATATCGGTCTCGGATATAAGTCTATCATTGCTGCCCTTCTGCATGATGTTGTAGAAGATACTGACTATACTGTGGACGACCTGAGAAGCCTCTTCGGAGATAAGGTTGCCACACTTGTAGAAGGCCTTACCAAGATCAAGACAGTTCTTGACAACGAAGACAAGGCTGTCAAGAAGAGCATGCAGGCAGAGAACTTCAAGCGTATTCTCCTTACCCTTAATGACGATGTACGCGTTGTGCTGATCAAGCTCGCTGACCGTCTGCACAATGTCAGGACCATCGAGTTCATGCCGGAGCACAAGAGAGACAAGATTCTCAGCGAGACCATGTTCGTATTCATTCCCCTCGCTCACAGGCTTGGTCTGTACAGCATAAAGTCTGAAATGGAAGACATATGGCTCCGCTATAAGGAGCCGGATGCTTTTCATCAGATATCCGAACAGATCAACAGGACAGTTATCGACAAGGATAAGAAGATCAACGAGTTCATAGCTCCTATAGATCAGGCCCTCAAATCAGCTGGCTTTCAATATGAAATCAAGAAAAGAGTAAAGACTCCATACTCGATCTGGAAGAAGATGCGCACTAAAGGTGTCAGCTTCGACCAGATATATGATCTCTACGCTGTCCGTATCATATTTGATGCATCCAGGACAAAGGAACCGGAGCGTGCACAGTGCTTCCATATATTCTCCATAATCACAGGTCTTTATCCATACAAGGAAGATAGAGTGCGTGATTGGGTCAACCACCCTAAAAACAATGGCTACGAAGCTCTTCATTGTACCCTTATGAGTCAGGCCGGTATTTGGGTAGAGGTTCAGATCAGGAGCCAGAGGATGCATGAGATTGCCGAGAAAGGTATCGCAGCGCACTGGGCCTACAAGAAGGAAGGCATCATCAGCGAAAGCGAAAGCGAGATGGATAAATGGATAACCAAGGTAAAGGATATCCTGGTAAATCCTGACGTCAATGCTCTCGACCTCCTTGACATGATCCATAATGACCTGATCACCACTGACATAATGGTATTCACTCCGAAAGGTGACCAGAGAAGTATTGATAAAGGTGCCACAGCCCTTGATTTTGCATACGCCATACATTCGGAAATCGGAAACAAAGCTATTGCAGCCAAGGTAAACTTCAAGCTCGCACCTCTATCGCATGTGCTCAAGACCGGAGACCAGATAGAGATCATTACGGCAGAAAACGAGAATCCTAAACGTGAATGGCTGCAGTTCGTCAAGACATCCAAGGCAAGAAAATTCATACTGGAGTACCTGAAGACTCAGCGTCATACTACAGAAAAGCATGGAAAACACATGCTTGAAGTAGCTCTCCTGGAGATTGGTAAAAGCCTCACAGACAAGGTAATGAAGTCTCTAATGGAAGAGTTTGATGTCTTTGACACCAAACCTGAGGAGATGTATTATAAGATAGGAAATGGCGAGATCAGTCTTGAGAATCTTTCAGAGAAACTAAAGAAATATCACGGCATCAATAGGGAATCATATTTTGTCATCTCCAACTCTGACAGCAATCAGAAATATATCCTTGCTTCATGCTGCACCCCTATCATGGGTGAAAGCGTCATAGGTTTCAGAGACTCTGACGGAGTCATTACAGTTCATACACGCACATGCCCTAACGCCAACAACCTTGCGGCTAAGTTCGGAGACCAGATTGTTGCTGTGAAATGGGATAAGGAAGCCAATTCCGGAAGCACATATCTTGCACGAGTCTCACTGAAAGGAACTGACAGGATGGGTATGATCAATGACATCACAAGGATTACCTCTAAGGTGCTTGGAGTCAACATAAGGAGGTTCAACCTTGGTGCCGAAGAAGGCATATTTGACGGATTCATCGATCTCTATGTCCATGACATTACCGAACTTGAGAGATATATTGCAAGACTCAGCAAGATCAAGGGCATTGACAGAGTTGTGAAGACAGACCTATAAAGCAATTTTTAAATGAAAAAGTTCCTAAGCAGATTCTTTCCTATAATTCCGGTATCAATCATTCTCGGGATGACCATATTCTCGCATTCATGCGCGAATACGACAACGCCACCTACCGGCGGACCTAAGGATACAATTCCTCCGGTCATCACTGAGATATTTCCTGTGATCGGACAGACACAGGTACCTGTGCATAAGACCCAGTTGAAGATAATGTTCAACGAATATGTGACCGTAAAGGACCCTAAAAGCCTTTTCCTTTCTCCGCCACTGGAGAAAGCACCTAAGTTCAGACTTAAGGGCAAAGGTGTACTGGTTACATTTGAAAGTGACCTCGATTCAAACAAGACCTATACATTGGACCTTACCAACGCCATCGGTGACAACAATGAGGGCAACATGTTTCCTGGATTTACACTCGTATTTTCGACAGGTGATGTTATCGATACCATGATGGTGACAGGACTGGTACAGGACTGCAATTCGTTGAAACCTCTGAAAGGAGCGACTGTAATGCTATACAAGGATCATGCTGATTCTGCCGTATTCCTCAAGAGACCTGATGCTGCTGTCAAGACTGATGAATGGGGATTCTTCTGTCTCAGAAACATCCAGGATACAATCTACAGGATGTACGCCATCATTGACGAAAACAACAATAACAAGTATGATCCTGAAACAGAGAAGATAGCATTCATTGACTCATTGTTCAAACCTGTCAATTTCGTCATCGACAGTCTTCCGGAACTTCAGAAATATGACATGAAGGACACAGTGAACTGTCTGGCACGTAAGACTGAGGTGGAACTTAACATCTTCAAGGAAAAGCCGTCAAAACAGATGATTGTCAATAAGGAACGAGTCGGTGAACGAACTGCATACATTACTTTCATGGCACCATATGCGCAGATAGATTCCATCTGGGTGACAGGTGTGCCTGCCGAGAATCTGATCACCCAGTTCAACATCATGCAGGACAGCCTTGAAATATGGGTAAATGACCCGAAGCCTCAGCCTGATACAATGTTCCTTAATGTGAAGTATCTGAAGACCGATACACTGGGCATGCTTAACAGCTTTACAGAAGAACTCAAGTTGCTCAAACCGAAGAAGACGGCAGGCAAAAGTTCTACAAAAGATACCAAGAAAGAGGATACTCTTGCAGTGTTCAAGCTGGAAGCAAAACCGGAAACCGTCGAGCAGTACGGATTCACTATAGAATTCACATATCCTCTAGTAGAGTCTGCGTTCGATTCACTCGTATTCCGTTCAATCAATCCTCGTCAGCAGGAAAACATCGGGAAATACAGTGTTGTCCAGGATTCACTCAACCTGAGGAAATATGTTGTCACACCGGCAGAAAAGCTTCAGCCAGGATATGAATACTTCCTTAAGGTCCCTCATCGTAAGTTCCGTGACATCAATGGATTCTATAATGACAGTTCAGAGGTTAAGGTAACACTTCCTAATGATGACAAGCTCAGCACACTATTCCTTAATCTTTCAAATGTAAACAATAAATACATTGTGGATCTGCTGAATGAGAAGAGAGACAAGGTGTTGAGACAGTATATTGTCGAGAATGACCAGACACTCACATTCCCATACCTGAAGGCAGGCAAATATTCCATCAGGATCACAGAGGACCTTAACAGAAACGGAATTGTCGATACCGGTATCCTTTTGGAGAAGAAACAGCCGGAAAAAGTAAGATTCTATAAGCTGGAGGACGGCACCTTCCTGATCGACATTCCTGAAATGATGGAGATCGAGCAGAATCTGGATGTACAAGCTATGTTTGAGTAGATATGAATATGAAGAGACTGATATATATAGCAGCAGGACTTCTGATCTTCATCAATGCTAATGGACAGGTGAAGACTGATGAAATGATGGTGCTTGACGTGGATTCCATTACGGACACTCAGCTTGATACCATAGATATCAAGAAGAAGCTCGTCGTAAATGACTATACAATGATAGGTATACAGTATGGTGCGGGTCTGAGTCAGGTCATGTGGAATCCCACCCAGAAGCAGGACATGCTTTTCTCACCTGTCAATGTCGGATTTACGATAACAACATATCAGAAGATGTTCGGATATATGCCGTTTTTCGGTTTTCAGGCGGGTATCTTTTACGCAAAGGAAGGATACCAGTTCGAATATAATGAAGACAAGGACTATATCTATACTATCGAAGGTGCTGAAAAGGCGGTATTGGATGTGATTGAGGTTCCTCTGCTTTTCCAGTTCCATTATGATATGTGGAATTTCAAGATCATGGCCCAGGTTGGTTGCTATGGTGGTTACAGACTTGGAATAGAAAGATTTCCTGGAAAGACTGGAAATGTAAGCGAAGAACTCAGATATTCCTTCAAGGATACAGACAGGAGAATGGATTACGGAATCAAGGGTGGTGTAGGTTTTGCCCTTGTGTTCGAGCCGGTTGAAATCCACTTCCAGGCCATGTACAAACATTCGCTAGCCACACTATACGAACCTGATCATTACAGCCAATACTACTACAGATACGCTTATCCTCAGAATATCATAGTTTCAGTAGGTACACATTTCCATATAACAAAGAGATCTGGAAAGACTAAAGCTGAAATAAAGAAGCTTGCAAAAGATATGGTATATAATAAAGATAACCAGTAATGAATGCAATTGAAGTAAATGTCGGCAATGTCATCATAGGAGGCGAAGCGCCGATTGTCGTTCAGACGATGTGCAATACCCACACATCTGACGTGGAAGCATCTGTCGCACAGTGTGTGGAGCTATATAAGGCGGGCGCACAGCTCATAAGACTCACAGTTCCATCTATGGGCCAGGTAGAGTCCATCAAGGAAATAAGAAGACAGCTGAGAGAAATGGGTATAGACACTCCCCTTGTTGCAGATGTACATTTTTCATCAGACATAGCCATTGCTTGTGCTGAGGTTGTAGAAAAAGTAAGAATCAATCCCGGCAATTTCCATAAGGATCATGAAAAAGCAAAGGAGCAGTTTGCTAAACTGGTCCAAGTATGCAAAGGACACGGCACTGCTATAAGGATCGGTCTTAATCATGGGTCACTTGGAGACCGAATAACCAATCTATATGGCAACACTCCTCTTGCAATGAAGGAAGCTGTCATGGAATGGCTGCAAATGTGTGCAGACAACGATTTTTACAACGTCGTAGTGTCCCTCAAGGCAAGTAACACTTTTGTTATGGTAGAGGCTTATCGCCTACTGTTCAACGAGATGCGCGATAAAGGGATGGCTTTCCCACTTCATCTTGGTGTCACAGAGGCAGGTAACGGAGATAGCGGCAGAATCAAGTCCGCAGTCGGTATTTCCGCCCTGCTTTCAGAGGGAATCGGTAATACTATCCGCGTATCATTAACTGAGAACCCGGCAAACGAGATACCTGTTGCACAGTATCTTTCTGAGCGATACGGCAGAAGACTTTATTCGTCAATGTCGAACATTACAATCCAGGAAAAGAAGGCAATTGCAGAGTATCATGCTCCGTCCAAGGAAAGACTCCTGCTCGATGCTTCCTGCGATTTCGGCAAGAGGCTTCTTGACAAAGAACTTGATGAACTTGAAATAACTGGTACATACATAGATGAAAGCGGATCAGAAGTGATGCTTGAGGGAAGCGACTTCGCTGCTTATCTGGTAGATGAGATCATGCAGGCAGCGCGCAGACGCTTCTACAGACCTGAATATATCGCTTGCCCAGGCTGCGGCAGGACAATGTATAATCTTGAAGGCACTTTTGAAGAAGTCAAGCGCAGAACAGCACATCTCAAAGGTATGGTGATCGCCGTAATGGGATGTATTGTAAACGGACCTGGAGAGATGGCAGATGCTGACTGGGGATATGTGGGTGAAGGAAACGGGAAGGTCTCTATATATAAAGGCAAGGAACCTCTCGATAGACATGTTCCTGAGACAGAGGCAATTGACCGCCTCTTACAATATATAGAAGATGACATGAAAAAATAAAGATACGAATAAAGGCTGAGTGAACTACTCAGCCTTTATCATATCCTTCTGGGCCTTCTCCCATTGCTCTTTTGCATATTCCTGCATGTCAACGACCTCATCAGTTTCATCAACGATTTCCTGACCAAGCATCGTCTCGATGACGTCTTCCATGGTCACTATGCCTCGGAATGTTCCGTATTCATCGATGATGACCGATATGTGTTCCTTCTTCTCAAGGAACTTCTCCCAAATGTTTCCTACAGGCTCATTCTCAGGAAAGGTGAGAATCGGGCGGCTGATTTCCCGGATTGTTGTAGAGAACTTGTCTTCGGCCATTTCTTCAAGTACTGTCTGTCGGAGAACATATCCTATCACATACTCATCATTGTCTTCATCATATACGAGGATTCTTGAGTGAGTAAGTTCTGAATCATAGAACTCCTTTATAGTCATCTGGCCTTCAGCCATCTCGACAACTGTGCTGGGGGTCATGATTTCGTGAGCAGTAATCTCATCAAGTTTGAGAAGGTTCTGAATCATTTTCTTCTCCTCTGTCTCGATAACATCCTCTTCAGTCGCCACACTTACCATTGCTGAAATATCTTCTCTGCTGACACTGACCTGGTTTGACTTGGATGATATGATTCTCTGAAACTTCTCAAGAATCCATACCAGCGGGAATGATATGAAAATCATCATATTGATGATCGCCGAAGCCGGAATTGCAAGGCTTCGCCAATAGTTTGCTCCGATAGTCTTTGGAATTATTTCAGAAAATATCAGAATAGCAAATGTGAAGATTGTCGAGAAAATTCCCACCAATGCATCTCCATAGACTTCATAGACGAGGGATCCTACAATTGAAGCACCGACAGTATTTGCAATTGTATTAAGACAAAGAATAGCTGAAATTGGTCGGTCCGGATTCTGTTTGAGCCTTTTTAGCCTCTGAGCACCTTTGACTCCCTGCTCTTCCAGACCTGTTACGTATGATAATGGCGTTGAAAGAAGGGTCGCTTCAAGCATTGAGCATAATGCTGACAATGCAATGGCGATCACCATTATAATATATATTAACTGTTCTTCCATTTTATTTGTTTAGTTCTGCAATAACGGTTTCAGATCCCCTTACTGTGTCACCAAGCTTGACCTTTATGACAGCATCAAGTGGCAGATACATGTCGATTCTTGATCCAAACTTGATGATTCCACACTCATCTGACTTCACGACATCCGCCCCAGGATTTGCGTGGCACACGATTCTTCTGGCAAAAGTTCCTGCAATTTGTTTGAAGAAAACATCTCCATAAGTGCTGCGTACAGCTACTGAGGTATGCTCGTTAAGTTCTGAAGCTTTTGGAAGGAAGGCGAGCATATATTTGCCTGGATGGTATTTATAATATGTTACGTTTCCATCTATAGGCCAATAGTTCACATGAACATTGAAGAAATCCATGTATACTGATACCTGAAGGCACTCACCCTTGATATATTCGTTCTCTACAACCTTGTCAATCACTACAATCTTACCATCAGCTACCGAAGTCACCTGATTGTCAGCTCCGACGCGGACGCGCGAAGGCACTCGGAAGAAAAAGAGAACAAATCCCATGAAGAACATAGGGATTGTACACAACGGATATGAGATGAAAGGCCACGGAATAAAACGCATGATGAGATATGCGAGCGGTGCGCATATCAGCCACACAAGCAGGATAGTACCGTAACAGTCTTTATGAATCATAAAAAAATCGCGTTTTATATAATAAAGCGCGAAATTACTAATTATTTGTCAATTAGACAAATTGTTAGAGACAGAGAACGTCCCATGCTACCAGATAGATGATACCTATCGGAATCGCTATCAGAGCACTGTCGAAACGGTCGAGAAGACCGCCATGACCCGGAATGATTGTGCCTGAATCCTTGACATCATAGTGTCTCTTCCACTGGGACTCAATAAGATCTCCGTATACTCCTGCAACATTCAGCAAAACAGCTATCGCGATGCAATGAGCAAGGTCAAATGTGTGTCGTCCTGATGTAAGAGGGAAAATTCCTGTATAATGCAATACGACTGAAATCAGTATTGCCATGAACATACCACCCCAGAATCCGATCCACGACTTTTTAGGAGAGATTGACGGGAAAAGCTTCTTGCCGTACTTCTGTCCGAGAGTAATCCCGAAAAGGTATGCACCCACGTCTGATCCCCAGATGATAGCGAAGAAAGAGAGAAGGAGCATTCCGTTGAACTCCCCTTCCGGTCCGAAGGCTGCGAAGTTGATCACCGACCATGGAACTGCAATATAAACAATAGCAGTATAAAGGTTTGCGAATTTATTGAAGCGTGACTTGTCCTTGACGTAGAGGGAATTTATCATCAGGATGAATACCGGAACGAAGGCCAGTATGACAAGCCTGCCGGGGAAATTGAAGCCCTTGAAGAGCCATACCAATGTAAATAAGGTGGCACCTGCAAGAATCGACAGGATCTGGGAATACCTATATTCCTTTCCGCAGGTCATCCTGAGGAACTCCCACATCATCACTACCAATGCGAAGAGCATTACTGCTCCAAATATAAACTTATTTGTGAGAAACGCGGCAAGCATCACTGCCGCGAATCC
>JAGBTT010000078.1 GCA_017631175.1 Bacteroidales bacterium | reverse complement strand
GCTTGTCCTCCACCCATCCCCAGATGTAGTAATCCGTGTCATCTTCCAGACCGTTTATCGTTGTCTGATATCCGACATGGGTCGGTTTGCTTGGAATCACCTTTTCCTTGCCCTTCTCCCTGTCGGGAGTCTCGCAATAGACGATACCCCAGCCGTCCAGCTCCTTCATGTCCGCAGTCCTTACGGAAAGCGTAAGGTCGATGGACTTGGTGTCCAGGCCGTTGATCTCAATGCTGACTTCAGGTTTGGGCGTCGGTGGTTTCGGGTCAATGTCGATATCCTTGCAGCCGGCAATCAGCAGGCCTGATAGTAAAAGGAAAATTGCAAATTTCTTCATCAGTTCAATGGGTTTCAGATAACTTACAAATATAGTTATAAAAAAATAATCACTACTTTTGTTCTTATAGATAATAATGTTTTCAATGAAGCGATTATGTCTTTTTATGTCAGCTATGATGCTGGCTTCAAGCGCATCGGCTCAGATGCCGGAATGGAGGAATCAAGAGGTATTTTCGGTAAATGCCGAGACTCAGAGAACCGAACTCATTTTCAATGATTCTTATGTGAGCCTGAACGGAGAATGGGATTTCAAGTATGGAGATTCCGAGTGTCAGCTGCCTGAGGGCTGGAGCAGGATAAAGGTTCCCGGAAATTGGGAGGTGCAGGGATTCGGAGTTCCTGTATATGTAAATCACCCGTATGAATTCGCACCGGTGAACCCTCGCCCTCCTCATCTTCCTGAAGATACCCCTGTGGGAGTGTACCGCCGTATGTTCGAGATTCCGCAGGCATGGGAGGGCCGTCAGGTCTACATCAACCTTGCCGGAGCCAAGTCAGGTGTATATGTTTATGTCAACGGCAGCATGGTCGGATACAATGAAGATTCAAAAAATCTCGCCCGCTTTAATATCACGGAATATCTTCATGATGGAGATAATGAGCTGGAAATCAAGATATTAAGATATTCTACCGGTTCATATCTGGAGTGCATGGACTTCTTCCGCATCAGCGGCATCGAGAGGGATGTATACCTGTCTTCGGAAAAGAGGGATATAAGGTTTGACTTCAACCTCATCTCATCCCTTGATGAATCATGCACAGACGGAGTGTTTCGTCTGGAATGTACAGGTAATCCTGAACTCAGGATACCGGTTTCATACAGGCTTGTCGACAGTGACCGAACCGTCGTGCTGAACGGCGGGGCAGTGATGACCGGCGGACGTCTGGATTTTGAAGGAGTCGTAGCCGATGTGCGTCAGTGGTCGGCCGAGCAGCCGGAGCTATACTCGCTGCTGCTGACCGTGGACGGTGAAGACACTTCATTCAATGTGGGATTCCGCCGTCTTGAGATCAGGGACGGCCTCTTCCTCGTCAATGGAGCCCCTGTCAAGTTCAAAGGTGTGAATCTTCACGAGACAGATCCTTATACCGGCCACTATGTGAACCGTGACAGAATGCTCCAGGATCTCAGACTGATGAAGGAAAACAACATCAACGCCATAAGGACCTCGCATTATCCTCAGCCTAAGATGTTCTACGAGCTTTGTGACAGTCTCGGATTCTATGTCTACAGCGAAGCCAATATCGAGAGTCATGGCATGTATTATAATCTGACCAGGACTCTGGGAAACAGGCCGGACTGGTATGACAATCACATCTACCGTATCCTTAATATGTATTACCGTACGAGGAACTATGCATGCGTAACCATCCTTTCGCTTGGAAATGAGGCTGGAAACGGATATAATTTCTATAGGGCGTACGAGGAGCTCAAGGCTTTGGAAAAAGATGGAATGAATCGTCCTGTATGTTATGAAAGGGCAGAATATGAATGGAATACAGATATGATAGTCCCTCAATATCCTTCTGCCGAATGGTTCAAGTGGATGGGAGAAAACAGGCCGGGACGTCCGGTATGTCCGTCAGAGTACTGCCACTCCATGGGAAACTCCACCGGATCGTTGGACCTTCAGTGGGAGCAGATCTATAAATATCCGCATCTTCAGGGAGGGTTCATCTGGGACTGGGTGGACCAGGCTCTGGCGAAGTATGACGAAGACGGCAGGTTCATGTTCTGGGCATACGGAGGAGACTATGGCGTGAATGCTCCGAGTGACGGAAACTTCCTCTGCAACGGTCTCGTCGGGCCGGACAGGGAGCCGCATCCGGGCCTCTATGAGGTGAAATATGTCTATCAGGATGTGAAGTTCTCATCGGAAGATCCTAAGTCAGGCCGCTTCAATATCTTCAACCGCTTCTATTTCAAGGACCTTTCCGGCTATGATCTGAACTATGCCGTTCTCGCTGACGGAATCCCTGTAAAGTCAGGAACTTTGCATTTTGACACACCGGCCCAGACAGGCGAAGATTTTCAGATAAAGCTGCCTAAGATGAAAGTGGGAACGGGTTATCTTGTTAATTTTGATCTTGTTACAAAGGCTTCTACGGCTCTTCTCCCAAAGGGATATTCCATCGCTTCAGAGCAGTTCTGTCTTCAGGAGCCGGCTCCAGTGACCGTGGCTCCGGCCAAAGGAATATGCACCGTGTTGGAAGACGAACAGTCGATATCACTTGTGTCAGGCTTTGCAAAACTGGTCTACGACAAGACAAAAGGATATGTATCATCATATCAGGTGAAGGGTGTTGAGATGCTTGCAGATGGTTTCGGTCTCAGACCGAACTTCTGGAGGGCGCCGACCGATAACGATTATGGCAATGGTCTCCCGGCAAGAGTCCAGGGCTATAAGACTGCATCAAGAGAATTTAATGTCGAAGCGTCAGCATCGGAGACTTCCGAAGGTGCGCGACTTGACTTGATTTATACTTTGGTGACAGGTAATGCATATGAGGTAAGTTATAATCTTCATGCCGACGGCGTCATCAAGGTGGATGCTGATTTCAAAGGTGTGTCTATGGAGCCGGCTGTCGAGGTACCGCGTGTCGGATTCAGGTTCAGGCTCCCTGTCCAGGCGTATGAGTATACATATTACGGTCGAGGACTGCATGAGAATTACTGGGACAGAAAGGCTGGTGCAAGGCTTGGAATATGGAAGACTTCAGCGACAGAGTCATATGTGCCGTATGTTCGTCCGCAGGAAAACGGCCACCGCACCGACTGCAGGTGGGTAGATTTTGGCGCTCTGAAGATAATGGGAGACAGATTTGAATTCAATGCATTGAGAAACAGTGTCGAAGACTTTGATTCCGAGGAGGCTGTTCAGCACGACTATCAGTGGCGCAATTTCAGTGCTGATGAGGTCCACGACCCTGCCGCGGCAAAGAACCGTCTCCGTCGTCAGCATCATATAGATGACATTGTCCCGCGTGACTATGTCGAGGTCTGCATAGACGGCTTCCACACTGGTGTGGGAGGATATGACAGCTGGGGGTCACGTGCAGAATACTCTAGGACAGGCTGGAGCAGCGAGGACTTCTCGTTCAGCTTCTATATTATTCCTGAGTGTTAAGAAAAAAAGGAAAGTCGCGATCAAACCTGATCGCGACTTTCCTTTTGCTATATCTTTGATAGATTATACAAGCGCCTCGCCGGTCATGGCAGCAGGCTGCTCGATGCCCATCAGCTTGAGGATTGTAGGAGCCACGTCTGCGAGCTTGCCGTTCTTCACCTCCTTAACAGAGTCACCTGCGTTCACCACGATGAAAGGAACATCGTTGAGTGAGTGAGCTGTGTTAGGTGTTCCGTCCTCGTTTACAGCGTAGTCAGCGTTACCGTGGTCAGCTGTGATGAGGACCACATAACCCTGTGCCTTGGCTGCCTCTACTACCTTCTCGACACAAGTGTCTACAGCTGTAACCGCCTTGCGGATAGCCTCATAGATACCTGTGTGGCCGATCATGTCGCCGTTGGCGAAGTTGAGGATGATGAGGTCGTTCTTGCCTGTGTTGATGGCCTCTACGAGCTTCTCGGTCACCTCTGGTGCGCTCATCTCAGGCTGAAGGTCGTAAGTTGCAACCTTTGGAGAGTTCACGAGGATACGGTCCTCGTTCTCGAAGAGAGCCTCGGCACCACCGTTGAAGAAGAATGTAACGTGAGCATACTTCTCGGTCTCTGCGATACGGAGCTGGTTCTTGCCTGCCTTTGAAACTACTTCGCCGAGAGTCTCCTGTACGTTCTCCTTGTCGAAGAGGATGTGTACGCCTGTGAATGATGCATCGTACGGAGTAAGGCAGCAGTAGTAGAGAGGAAGTGTGTGCATTCCGAACTCAGGCATGTCCTGCTGTGTGAGGACAGCTGTAAGCTCACGTGCACGGTCGTTACGGAAGTTGAAGAAGATCACTGCGTCACCCTCCTGGATCTTTGTAAGAGGCTGGCCGTCAGCGCCGGTAACGGCGATAGGCTTGATGAACTCATCGGTCACGCCCTCGTCGTACGAAGCCTGGATAGCCTCAGTAGCAGAAGTTGCGTATGCGCCCTTGCCCTCTACAAGAAGGTCATAAGCCTCCTTCACGCGCTCCCATCTCTTGTCACGGTCCATAGCGTAGAAACGACCGCAAACTGTTGCTACCTTTCCTGTTGACTTCGCCATCTCAGCCTCGAGAGCCTCCACGAAGCCCTTTCCGCTCTTAGGGTCAGTGTCGCGACCGTCCATGAAGCAGTGAACGAATACGTCCTCAAGGCCGTACTCCTTAGCTACATTGAGGAACTCATATACATGCTCGAGTGAGCTGTGCACACCACCCATAGATGCGAGACCCATCAGGTGGAGCTGCTTGTTGTTTGCCTTTACATAGTCGTATGCAGCCTTGATCTCAGCGTTCTGGAGGAACTTGTGCTCGCGAGCTGCGATGTTGATCTTTACGAGGTCCTGGTACACCACGCGGCCTGCGCCGAGGTTGAGGTGACCTACCTCTGAGTTACCCATCTGGCCCTCTGGAAGACCTACGGCCTCGCCGCATGCCTTGAGTGTGCTCATAGGATACTGCTTGCGGAGCCCCTCGATGTAAGGTGCTCCCTGTGCGAAGATGACGTTAGACTCATCCTGTCTGCCCTCGCCCCAACCGTCGAGGATCATAAGAAGAACTTTCTTGTCCATAATATGTGTTTGTTTAATTATTAGCAATTTGCGGCGCAAAGATACAATTTTCTATTTATATTTGTGTGGATATCGCGACATCCGCGCAAATCTTATGAAGAAAACGCTAATGTTCATATTGTTCCTCGCCTTTGCCGTCTCGGCCTTGGCGCAGGACACCGTGCGGAAAGCGGACTACTCCAAATCGAAACGTGCCGTGAGGCTGGTCGCATATAACGTCGGAGTGTTTTCGAAGTACACCGGAGACAGCACCGCAGACATTGCGGCAATGATGCATGAGCTTGATGCCGACGCAGTTGCGGTGTGTGAGCTGGACAGCTGCAACCGCCGCCATGCGACATATCAGCTGGAAGACTTCGCCGAGGCGCTTGGAGGATGGAACTACAGGTTCGGAGCCGCAATGCAGTGGAACGGGGGCTCGTATGGCGGGGGAGTCATGACGAAGAAACGTATAAATCGTAGTTATATATTGGAGCTGCCCAAAGGCGGTGGATATGAACCCAGGGTCTGCGTGGTCGTTGAAACCAAGGACTATGTTGTGGCCGAGGTCCATCTGGACCATAGCAACGACGCTGTGCGCATGGAACAGGCGCGCCTGCTTACAGATGAACTCAAGCGTCTGTATGGCCGTTCGCGCAAGCCGGTCTTCCTGTGCGGAGACCTGAACGCGTCGCCCGGCAGCCAGACGCTCCGCCAGCTCTGCGAGGACTGGACCGTCCTCTCCGAGCCGGCCGCGACATACCCCGCAGACAACCCAAGGGAGTGTATCGATTACATATTGGCACTGAATAACCGTGCCCGCTATATAGTGCTGAAGACAGCGGTATGCACGGAGTTTGAATCAGCGGATGTTACGCAGACCTCGGATCATCTCCCTGTGTTTGTGGATATTAGACTTAGATAATATGGCAAGAAAGAGAAGTTCGCACGGCAGGGGCCGTGGCAAGAAGGAAAAGAAGGTGTTCCCACAGGTGGTGGGAAGGGTGCAGATGACCCGTGAGGGCTATGCATTCGTTATAGTGGAAGGAGAAGAGGACGACGTCTTTGTCAAGGCGTCGAAGACACGCGGTGCGCTGCACGGCGATACTGTGCGCGTGTCCGTTACCCGTGAGAAACAGGACCGTCAGAGGAGGGAAGGTGAGATCGTGGAGATAATCCAGAGGTCTCCGAAGCCGTTCATCGGCATTCTCCATATAGTTGCAAACCAGGCGTGGGTGCTCATGCAGAGCCGTTTCATGCCATATGATATAACGATTCCGTTCACGGAGTCGGACAAGGAGCGCTACCGCAGACACAAGGTACGCAACCGCTCGGTTGAGGAACAGAAGGATGAGACCGGATACCTCAAGCCGCTTGGAGACGACATGTTTGCAATCCACAGAGTGTTCGAACTCGGAGAAGATGGCTACGGAAAGCAGGAGATGAAGGTGCGCTCGGGAATGAAGGTGGCTGCAGTGGTAGACGACTGGCCTCGCCACGAGATGAGTCCGCGCGGACACATCATCGATGTTCTCGGAGAGCCGGGTGAGAATGATACCGAGATGCATGCGATACTCGCTGAATATGCGCTTCCATACAGGTTCGAGTCAGAGGTTGCAAATGCTGCCGACAGGATTCCGGAGGAAATCACAGCGGAGGACCTCAAAGGTCGCCGCGACTTCCGTGATGTATTGACATTCACCATCGACCCGAAGGATGCGAAGGACTTTGACGATGCGCTTTCGTTCAGGAAGCTTGACAACGGCAACTATGAGGTCGGTGTGCATATTGCCGATGTGACTCATTATGTGAGACCGGGTGATGTTGTTGATAAGGAGGCCCAGGAGCGCGGAACTTCAGTATACCTTGTAGACAGGACTGTGCCGATGCTCCCGGAGAAGCTCTGCAACAAGCTCTGCTCTCTGCGTCCGAATGAGGAGAAACTGACATTCTCAGCCGTATTCGAGATTACACCTCTTGGCCGTATCGCTAGCCAGTGGTTCGGCAAGACCGCGATATATTCTGACTACCGTTTCGCATATGAGGACGCACAGGTCATCATCGAGGCTGGCCCGGGCGTTGCGCATGAGGGCGTTCCGTCCGAGATCGCTGACGCGGTCCTCGTCCTCCACGGACTTGCGACGAAGCTCCGCAAGAAGAGGTTCGCAGCGGGCGCCATCAGCTTCGACCGTCCTGAGATGAAGGTCGAGGTAGACGAGAAGGGACGTCCGGTGAATGTCTACCAGAAGGTAACCAAGGAGGCCAACTGGCTGATCGAGGAGTTCATGCTCCTGGCCAACCGCACCGTCGCTGAATTCGTTGCTACAGGCTGCAAGGGCGTGGGCGAGGCGCCGGCAAAGGGTGCGCGCAAGCAGGCGAAGACATTCGTATACCGTGTCCATGACGAGCCGAACCAGGAGAAGATCGAGGCCCTGCGCAACTTTATCGGCAACTTCGGCTACAGGATGGGGTCGACAAGCAATGGAAAGGAGATCTCCAAGGAGCTCAACAACCTCTTTGCGGCAGCAAAGGATACGCCTGAATACAATGCCATCGAACTCCTCTCGCTGAGAACCATGGCGAAGGCCCGTTATGATACCGAAAACCTTGGCCATTACGGACTTGCGTTCAAGTACTATACACATTTCACATCGCCTATCCGACGCTATCCGGACATGCTCGTGCACAGACTTCTCGCTGCTTACCTCGACGGCGCACCGTCGGCTAAGCAGGAGACATACGACAAGCTCTGCAAGCACGCTTCCGAGCGCGAGATCGTCGCAGCCGAGGCCGAGCGTGCAAGCATCAAGTACAAGCTCGTCGAGTTCATGCAGGACAAGGTGGGCTGCACCTTCGGCGGAAACATTTCCGGACTCACCGAGTGGGGAATGTATGTTGAGGTCGAGCCTACGAAGATCGAGGGCATGGTGCCGCTTCGCGACATCCGCAGCGACTTCTTCGAGTTCGACGCCGATCATTATAGACTCGTCGGCAAGCGCACTGGCATCGTCTACAACCTCGGCGACCCTGTCCGCATCCGCGTGAAGAAGACCAATCTCGAACAGAAGCTTCTGGATTATGAACTGATCGAGACTGGCCTTGAGGAAAGGATCTACGACCGCATCGACTATGAGCATGGCCGCGGAACCTCATTCATCAAAGGCGAAGACGGCTCATTCGACAATGTTACGGTAGGAATCAATAAGGCCGCCCGAAAGGAAAAGGTCCGCAAGGCCATCCAGGAGTCGAAGCGCAAGTCGCGCAAGGTCGCCTCTCGCAAGGCTGCCAAGAAATAAGTCATGAAGCCGCCGAAAGATATAGAGAAGTACCAGGAGCATTATGACGAGTCAAAGCTTGGCTCGAAGTTGCCGCGCGTGGCACGCAAGGCCGGTTCCAAGCTGGTCTACTGCGTCCTGCTGCTGTACTATGTGCTCCGAAGCAAGACTGTTTCCAATGCCGACAAGGCAAAGATATATGGTGCTCTGGGTTACTTCCTCCTGCCTCTTGATATCCTTCCTGACTTCCTTCCTCTGGCCGGCTATACGGACGACCTTACGGCGGTCATCTGGGCCATCCATGCTGTATGGAAGAACATAACCCCTGAAGTCAAGGCTCAGGCCGCCGCGAAGACACGCGAATGGTTCGGGGAATTTGACTCAAGCGAGCTTGATGAGGAAATGAAATGAATAAGGGTCGCACTTGATGGTGCGACCCTTTGTGTTTCTTTATTATGTCCGGTGCTTAGCCGATATAGCCGTTAGCCTGAAGGAATGCGTTAACTGCTACTGCTGAGAAGCCGAGAACAATGATTCCTACGAAGATCTTGCCGAGGCAGTAAAGTCTCTTCTCCCAGATCTGGTTGCTCAGACCGATTGTCTGGAATGCGCTCCAGAAACCGTGGAGGAGGTGCTGACCGAGGGCAGCGAACCAGATTACGTATACAACTACCATCCAGCCGCTCTGGAATGTTGCGTTGAGGAGTTCGTATGGGTTTTCTGCGTGGTGTCCCTGGAGCTCCTTGAGCTGCATGTCAGCCCAGAAGTGGTTGAGGTGGAATGCCACGAGGCCGAGGACTACGATACCGAGAACGAGCATGTTCTTCGAAGCCCAAGACTCAGCCTTACCCTTGCTGCCGCCTTCGTAACGCTTGATACCGCCGCGAGCCTTGATGTTGCCTGCAGTGAGGATGAAAGCGTAGATGATGTGTACGAGGAAGCCTGCAGCGAGTACAGGAACCATGATTGTCACGATAGGAAGTGCCATGAAGTCACAACCTGCCTGGAAGAGGCCGTCAGCTGCGCCGTAAGTTCCCTTGCATGTATCAATCACTGAGAAGAGGTTGATAGTCATGTGAAGAAGGAGGAACACGATGAGGAAAAGGCCGCTTATACTCATGATAAGCTTCTTGGTAATTGAAGAAAGTGCCATAATAGTTTGTTATCTTTTTATAGTTAATATTCGGTCAGAATATGCCCTAAAGCATTGCAAAGATATATTCTTTCTTGGAAGTTTCATAATAATTCGATACTTTTGTTTGTTAGAAATTCAGAAACAATGAGTACATATAAACGCGTTCTTTTGAAATTGAGCGGCGAGAGCCTTGGAGGCCCTGCCGGCAAAGGCATTGATGAGAATTGGCTTGCAGCTTATGCTGAAGAAGTGGCGCAGGCAGTGAAGAATGGCCTTCAGGTGGCTATCGTCATCGGAGGTGGAAACATCTTCAGAGGTCTTCAGGGCGTAGGTAAAGGCTTTGACAGAGTAAACGGCGACAAGATGGGTATGCTCGCCACTGTGATCAACTCTCTCGGACTCGCTATGGCGATCCGTTCTGCAGGTGTTGAGGCAGAGGTGTTTACAGCTACTCCTATGATGCCGGTTGCAAGATATTACATGAGAGACGATGCTGTTGCAGTGATGGAGCGCGGTGGCGTGGCTCTTATCGCAGGTGGTACTGGAAACCCATATTTCACTACTGATTCAGGCGCAGCTCTCCGTGCTCTTGAAATTGGAGCCGATGCTCTCCTCAAGGGAACACGCGTAGACGGAGTCTATACAGCAGATCCAGAGAAGGATCCTACCGCTGTCAAGTATGAGGAGCTGAGCTTCGACAAGGCGATCGAGGATCGTCTCAAGGTCATGGACCAGACAGCTTTCGCGCTCTGCCGTGAGGGCAACATGCCGATCATCGTCTTCGACATGAACCAGAAGGGCAACCTCACAAAGCTTGTAAAGGGCGAGAAGGTAGGTACATTAGTACACGTATAAATCGTTACTGTGATGCCCGGGTGGTGGTTTTGAAAACCATGGCCGCCCG